>JBJDZM010000067.1:0-9999 GCA_051867975.1 Eubacteriales bacterium
CACCTCGCAAGCGGCTTGACGTAGGTAACTACGCCTGCGCCTTGCTTTTTCTGGTGCGCCTTGTCTTCAAAAATTTTATCTGGTTCGTATGTTTACAGACGGGAAGAAAATTTTAGGTTGGGTTTTAGGTTTTAGGTTTTAGCCCATTGGCTTACGGACGTAAATTTGAAAACAAAGTTTTTTCAGTTTGAATGAAAGGGGAAAGGTATGCATCAGGCGTTATACAGAAAGTGGAGACCGAAGAGCTTTGACGAGGTCTGCGGTCAGGACCATATTACGTCGATCTTGAAGTATGAAGTTGCAAACTCGAAGTTTTCGCATGCCTATCTTTTCTGCGGTTCGAGGGGAACGGGAAAAACGTCGTGCGCCAAGATTTTGGCGAAGGCGGTAAACTGTCTCTCTCCCGAAAACGGAAATCCGTGCGGCAGGTGCGAGGCGTGTTTGTCGATCGATTCGGGTGCGGCGACCGACGTGCTTGAGATGGATGCGGCATCGAACAACGGTGTTGATAACATCAGAGACATTCGCGATGAGGTCGTATATTCGCCGTCAAATCTCAAATACCGCGTTTACATCATAGACGAGGTCCACATGCTCTCGCCAAGTGCGTTCAATGCGCTCTTAAAGACGCTTGAAGAGCCGCCCGAGCATGTAGTCTTCATTCTGGCGACGACAGAACTTCACAAGTTGCCTGCAACGATAATTTCGCGTTGTCAGCGATTTGATTTCCGTCGGATCACCACCGAGATTTTGAAAAATCATCTTCTCGACATTGCGAAGGCGGAGAATATTGAGATAACCGAAAGCGCGGCGACAATTCTCGCAAAGCACGCGCAGGGCGGAATGAGAGATGCGATAAGTCTGTTAGACCTTTGCGCCGGAAGCCGCAGGCTTATAGACGATGCGCTCGTGTCTGAGACCGTCGGACTCGGTGGACGTGAAAAGTTGCTTGACGTTGTCCGTGCGATTGCGGAAAAGGACTACGAAAAGATATTCGAGGCGGTCGATGAGACCGTGCGTTCATCGCGTGACATATTGATATTTTGGCAGGAGTTGATATCTGTTTACAGAGACCTGCTCATAGTCAAAAACTCAAAGGAGCCTGCCCGTTATCTCGACCTTACCGACAGTGAGACCGAGTCGCTTACAAGCCTTGCAAAGTTTTTCTCGGCGGAGGTTTTGAACTATCACACCGAGATGCTCGGCGATGCGCTTGTGACGATGATGAAAGCAAATGCGGTGCGCCGTATAGTCGCCGAGATGACGCTTATTCGTATGTGCGACGCAAAACTTTCAGATTCGTCTGAGTCCCTTCTGGCAAGAATTTCCGCACTTGAAAACGCGGTTGCGTCGGGTGTCGCAATTTCGGCATCTGTCGACGATGAAAAAGCAGAGGACAAGCAAGAGGACAAGCCGGCGCGCCGTCCGCTCAGACAAGCAAAGCAAGAGGACGATGACGATCTGTTCCGGGGCGATGCTCCGCCGTCGGTGAAAAAGACATCTTCAACCGAGGGCAAACCAAAACCGCAGGGCAACACGCAGGTGAATACGCAGGCGGATACGCGGGGAGTCGGAGCGGTACGCACCCTGAAGCCGTTTAAAAACCGTGCGGAAGCAATTGAGCTTATGGACAGAAAGAGTCCGATGCTCTCGGCGTTTTTCAAGCGTGCGAAGTGGTATGAGGATGAAGGCGGCAATGTCGTCTTGAAATTCGGAACGAAATTTGACATTGACAACATGAAGATGTTTGACGGCGAGCCTTTCTTCGCTGAAGTTATTTCCAAAATTCTCGGTAAGCCGTTTTCGGCGGCGCAAATGAAGTGCGAATGTGAGACCGAGAAGCAAAATGACAGCGTTATAGACAAAATACTTGAAGCGGCAGAGGACGCTTAAAAAATACAGCTTGGAGGAAAACAAAAATGAAAGCAAACATACCGAAGGGAATGGGCGGCGGTCCGCAGAACATGCAGGCTATGATCCGCCAGGCACAGAAGATGCAGGAGGACATGGCGGCACTTCAGGAGGACCTTGACGCACGCGAATATGAGATTAAGGCAGGCGGCGGAGTCGTCGCAGTGAAGATAAACGGCAAAAAAGAGATACTGTCTATCGACATTCAGCCCGAGATAGTCGACCCCGACGATATCGAGACACTGTCGGATATTCTCGTAGCGGCAGTCAACGAGGCGATAAAGAGAGTCGAGACCGTCAACGCCGAGGAGATGGACAAGGTAACCAAGGGCTTGAATATGCCCGGGATGTTCTGATATGGCTGAATATATCGAGTCGCTCCAAAAGCTTGCGGAGCAGTTCGGAAGACTGCAGGGTATAGGAAAAAAGAACGCCATGAAAATGGCGTTTTCCGTGCTTGATATGACCGATGACGAGGCGGCTGACTTTGCTCGCGCAATAATCGAAGCAAAGGAAAAAATACACCTCTGCCCGATATGTCAGAACATCACCGACCGCGACGTCTGCCCGATATGCGCGGACGAGTCGAGAGACAGGCAGACCGTCTGCATTGTGTCCGACGCAAGGGTGGTTATGTCTATGGAAAAGGTCAGGGAATACAAGGGACTTTATCACGTTTTACACGGAGTAATCTCTCCGATGAACGGCACGACACCCGACAAACTCAAAATAAAAGAGTTGCTCTCCCGCATCGATGAGGGCGAGATAAAAGAGGTGATCATCGCGACTAACCCGACCGTTGAGGGCGAGGCTACGGCGATGTATCTCTCACGTCTGTTAAAGAATTTTGATATTAAAGTGACCAGACTTGCGTACGGAGTTCCC
This sequence comes from Eubacteriales bacterium, assembly GCA_051867975.1. Taxonomy (GTDB): domain Bacteria; phylum Bacillota; class Clostridia; order Oscillospirales; family CAG-272; genus SVTX01. The sequence continues at coordinate 2,797 of JBJDZM010000067.1, forward strand.
ATGGGAAGCGACCTTGAATATGCGGACGAGATAACGCTCTACCGCGCGCTTGAAGGCAGACGCGATATTTGATTTTTAGAGGACTTTGGACAAAATGAGATTTGAAAATAAGCAGTATGACGAGGAAAGAGCACTTTACGGAATAAAGGATTCCGAGGTTGTGGGGTGCGTTTTTGACGGCGAGGCTGACGGAGAGTCGGCACTTAAGGAGTGCAGAAATATCACCGTTTCAAATTGTGATTTCCGCCTGCGTTACCCGCTTTGGCACGTTGAGGGCGGAGAACTTGACGGCATTCGCATGGCCGAGACCTGCCGTGCTGCTCTTTGGTATTGCAAGGACTTAAAGATACATAATTCCAAAATGAACGGAATAAAGGCTTTGCGCGAGTGCGAAGACGTCACGCTTTGTGACTGTGACATAAATTCAGCCGAATTTGGCTGGAGATGCAGAAATATTAAGGTGAGTAATACTGCGCTGAGCAGTGAATATCCCTTTTTTGAGTGCAGGAATATGGAGCTTGACGGCTTCAGACTTCAGGGGAAATACTCCTTTCAATACGTTGAGAACGTCGTGATGAGAAACTGCGAGCTTAGAACCAAGGACGCATTTTGGCACGCAAAAAACGTCACGGTCTACGACAGCGTGGTCGCAGGCGAATACCTCGGTTGGTATTCGGAAAATCTGAGGCTTGTGCGCTGTAAGATATCGGGAACTCAACCGCTTTGCTACTGCAAGGGACTTATTCTTGAGGATTGCGAGACCGAAGGATGCGACCTCTCGTTTGAAAAAAGCGACGTTCGCGCAACCGTGAAGGGAAATATCGTAAGCGTGAAAAACCCCATATCGGGATATATCCGCGCAGATTCGATAGGGGAGATAATTCTCGACGAGGAGCATAAAGTTATTTCCAACTGCATAATATCCGTTTCCGAAAAGAAAGATATATGATATATAACAAAACATCGGGTTCACATAATGAAGTGAATCCGATGTTTTGTTATGCTATTTGGAAAAATCAAATACGACTTTATCACCGTCGAGTTTAAGTTTTGCATTAAAGAGCTTGCCGTTTTTGGACGTGAAGCCCTGAATCTCGGCGGATATGCCTTCGGAAAGTATCTTTCGTGCATTTGAAATCGATATCGGACGCTTACAAATAAAGCTGTTGATCTTGAACTTACAGCCCTCTTTGTATCCCATGCATCCGTAGCCGTATCTGCCCTTGACGACCTTTTTGCCGCACACCGGGCAATCGCCCACCTCGTCACCGTAAAAACCCGTGTCGGTGTCGGTTTCAAGCGAGGAATCCTTGTGTTCAAAAACCTCGGAAATCTCTTTCTCCGCAAGCAGAACGCTGTCGTTTACGGTGATGTCTCCGCGGTACACCTTCTTAAGTGCTTGACCGAGCTCGCTGGTCTTGTATTTGTCCATCGAGACCTTCATCTGCGTGAGCTGTTCGATGAGATATTCACCGCCCGGGAGGATTGTGTAAACATCTTTTTTCAGGCTTATATAGTTTGAGCGGATGGCGTTTTCGATAATTCCCGTGCGCGTTGCCTCGGTTCCAAGCTCAAGACCTGCAAATATCGCCTTGTAGTCTTCCTCGTCGTTGTAGTTCTCGCCGTCGGACTCGGACTTTTCAGATGCCGCGCGTTCAGCCGCCGCCTTATCCTCGCGGAAGGGATTTTTCAGATAATTGTTGAGTGTTTCGACCGTGTAATGCTTTGGCGGACTCGTCTGCTTTTCGACGGGCGCGAAGTTTATGTTTACGGGATCACCGACCTCAAGAGGCGGAAGGATCTTGTCCTTTTTTTCGCTGTCGTCAAAGCGCAAAAAGCCCTTTTGAACAATGATTACGCCTTTGAGCGTAAACTGCTCGTAACCGCCGACGTCGATAACGATCTCGGTCTTTTGAGCGATACATTCCTCGTCGCAGAACACCGACACGAAACGGCGGAAAACCGTTTGATAGACAAGCATTTCTTTGTCCGTGAGCCGCTCCTTTTTTGGGATTTTATGCGTTGGAGTGAGAGCCGAGTGACTCTCTATCTTGGAGTCGTCGAATATGGTCTTTTTGTCCTTGAAAACGACGGGGTAGCCGATATTTTGTATAGCAGCGATTATCTTTTTGACCTTGTCCTTCTCGTTGGTCGCAAGATACTCGGAATTTGTTCTCGGATATGTGAGATAGCCCTCCTCGTAGAGCTTTTGGACGATGGCAAGGCTGTCCGCCATGCTCATTTTGTATTTTTTACTCAGCACGTTCTGAAGCTTTGAAAGGGAAAAGAGCTTCCCCGGATTTATCGTCTCTTTTTTTGTCTTTTTTGATATGACCTTTGCGCCTGCGGCGTTGTACTTTGCACATAGAGCCTCAGCCTGCGCCCTTTGGTCTTTCTCAAATTTGACCTTACTGATAAGCTCTATCTCCTCGCCCTTCGTTATCTCTTTTGAGACTGCGGCGAGATATATGTCGGGAACGAAGTTTCGTATCGCCATGTCTCGGTCATAAATTGCGCGGACTATCGGCACGATAACCCGTCCCACACGCAAAAGCATACCGGTTTTAAGCGTCGCGTAACGCGTCAGATTTACTCCGTAGAGCCAGTCGATGTAGGTGCGCGCAAACCCCTCGTCGGCAAGATTTTGATACTCGTCCTCGCTCTTCATCTCCTTTATCGCTTTTCCAATGGTTTCGGGAGTTTGGTCGGGAAGCCAGAGGCGCATGAAGGATCTGTTTCCGCCGTCAAGCGCGCCTGTGTTCATAACGCAAAGCCTTATGATTATTTCACCCTCTCGGTCGGAGTCTCCCGCGTTTACGATGCAGTCGACGTCCTCGCGGCAACAGAGGTATTTGATAGTCATAAATTGCTTTTCAACACCGGGGTCGACCTTTTTATCGGCGCCGGCCTTGAGTTTGTATTTGAACTGTGAGGGAAAGCAGGGAAGATTGTCGAGAGTCCAACGGGCAGACGGGTCGCCGCCTGTGTAATCCTCTATGTCGCATAACGAAAAAAGATGGCCGAATGCCCACGTCACGATATATCCGTCGCCCTCAAAGTAGCCGTTTTTCCTTGCGAGCGAGCAATTATCCATTTGTTGTATACCCTCGACGATGTTCCTCGCAAGGCTCGGTTTTTCCGCAATAATTACTTTCATCTTTGTTCCTCATGCATTTATTGTTCATATTTTAACACAGAAGGGCGATTTTGTCAACCCAAATCAGCTTCTGATTACAAAATATCAAACAAAACCATTGACAAAAGGCAAAAAATGGTGTATAATAAACCTATACGATGTGAAAGTGTGCGCCGATACGTTATGGCGAAAAATACGAATATGCCGTTTTGAACGGAAGAATGGAGAAAAGAATGAAAGATTACGTAATCGTAACCGACTCCTCGTGTGATCTGCCCCGTGAAATTGTGGATGCCTGGGGTGTAAAAGTCCTCTCGCTCGAGCTTAATATCGAAGGTGTCGGAACCTTCTTGAACCACGAGATCGACCCGAAAGAGTTCTATCAGTATATGAGAGACAAACACAATGCAAAAACCGCTGCGGCAAATATGGACAGATTTACTGAGCTTTTTGAGCAGATCGCCAAAGAGGGCAAGGATATTCTCTATATAGGATTTTCGTCGGGACTTTCCGCAACGTATATGGCGGGGAAGAACGCCGCTGAGGAGATAATGGAAAAATATCCCGATTGCAAGATACTGACGGTTGACTCGCTTTGCGCTTCTCTCGGTCAGGGACTTCTTGTAAGATATGCGGTCGATAAGAAGAACGAGGGCGCAGACATCGATACCGTTGCAGAGTATGTTACGGGACTCATTCCTCATCTGGCTCACTGGTTTACGGTCGATGACCTCGCGTATCTCAAGAGAGGCGGACGTGTATCAGCGACTACTGCGGTCTTGGGAACCGTGCTTCAGATAAAGCCCGTAATGCACATGGACAATGAAGGAAAGCTCATTAACATGGCAAAGGCGCGCGGAAGAGACGCATCGATAAAGGCAATCGTTCAGAAAATGAAGGAGACTGCCATCGAACCCGAAAAGCAGAAGGTTCACATCTGCCACGGTGACTGCTACGATGACGCAAAGAAGCTTGCGAACATGGTAACCGCGGAGTTCGGAATAAAGGAAGAGGATATTCTCATCTATTATACGGGACCGGTCATCGGAGCACATTCGGGACCCGGAACACTCGCTTTGTTCTTCGTTGCAAATGAGAGATAAGTTTGGAGAAAATGATTATGAAATTGACAGGTAGCTTATATCGCACAATGGCACTGTCGGGTGCCGCTCTCCTGAATAACAAGATGGAGGAGATAAATAACCTCAACGTCTTCCCGGTGCCTGACGGCGATACGGGTATCAATATGAGCCTTACCATGGGTAATGTCGGTCAGGCGGCAGACAGCGCCCCTATCGGTGTGACAGCAGATAAGATTGCGGGACTCATGCTCCGCAGCGCAAGAGGAAACTCGGGCGCTATCCTTTCGCTCTTCTTCAGAGGCTTTGCAAAGGCACTCAAGGGAGTTGATGAGGCTGATGCCGGAGAGGTCGTTGAAGCCCTGAAGCGCGGAACGACCGAGGCTTACCGTGCGGTCATGAAGCCGACGGAGGGAACAATCCTCACGGTCATGCGCATGTGCGGCGAGGAGGCTGAAAAGGCTTATGTTGCAAACAAAAATATATCTATCAGAGAACTTTTCGACGTAGTGCTCAAAGGGGCTGAGGATGCGCTTGCGCAGACTCCCGAAATGCTCCCCGTTCTTAAGCAGACGGGCGTTGTCGATGCAGGCGGAGCGGGCTTTGTATGCGTGCTTCGCGGAATGATTGCGGCGCTTGACGGCAATCCTTATGTCGCCATGGAAAAGGCGGCGAGTGCGCCGGGCGAGATGAAGAATTCGGCGGATTTTTCGGATTTTGATTCTTCTGATATAAAGTTCGGATATTGCACCGAGTGCATCGTTGATAAAAACGAGAAATATCTCGGCGAGGACACGTCGGGTGAGCTTTATGAATTCATAAAGAGCATCGGCGACAGTGCGGTTTTCGTTGACGATGAGCAGATAATCAAGCTCCATATCCACACCAATGACCCCGGTGCGGTACTCACAAAGGCAATCGAATTCGGAAGTCTTGCGACCGTCAAGATTGAGAACATGAGAAATCAGCATACCGAGCTTGTATCGGGAAGCAAGGCAGAGCAGTCCGAAAAAGCCGAGAAGGAAGAGAAGACCTTTGTACCGGTAGAGAAAAAGTACGGTTTTGTCAGCGTCTGCATGGGTGACGGAGTCAGCGAGATGTTCAAGGATGTCGGTGTTGATAACATAATCACGGGCGGTCAGACCATGAACCCCTCGACTCAGGATATCATCGATGCGATAATGAAGACACCGTCTGAAGTTGTTTTCATTCTTCCCAATAACAAGAACATATGCATGGTTGCAAATCAGGCATCGCAGATAGTGACCGAGAGACAGGTCATCGTTATCCCGACAGAGACGGTTCCTCAGGGCATGTCGGCAATGATTGCGTACAATCCCGACGGCGAGCTTGACGACATAGTTGCCGAGATGAAGGAAGCTATGGGCATGGTAACGTCCATGTCGGTAACGTACGCGGTAAGAGACACGCAGATTGACCGCTTCAACATCAAAAAGGGACAATTTCTGGGACTTGTTGAAGGAAAGATTGCTTGCGTAACAAACGACAGTTTCACTTGCGCAAAGCAGCTCATCCGCGGAATGACGGGTGCTATGTATATCACCGTTTTTTACGGTGAGGGCGTAAGTCAGGAAAAGGCGGAGGAATACGGCGCGCTTATCTCCGAGCGAGTAGGCGGCGGATGTGAGGTATCGGTGCTTTACGGCGGTCAGCCTCTTTACGATTATATCATTTCGGTTGAATAAAATTCGGAAAGAAAAGTGTTCCGTGATAAATGTTTGCTTTTGTGCAGACAATTATCACGGAACTTTTTGTTTATTTGATTATTTCGGACAGCTCTTTGAGTCTTGCCGAAGTAGACGTGTTGCTGACAACATTGAGGAAAAGAACGTCGTCAATGCCTTTTTCAATAACGAAATCCGAGAGCTTGCCGTTCCATTGACGGTAATCGATAACGTAAACGTACTCGTAAGAGTCGACGAGGAAGGGAACGAATGCGTTGCCGTACGATTCCTTGATTACAACTATTGATGAGCCATCGGTTATATTCGGGTTATGAATTTCGGCTAAGGGGTGGTCGCCGCCCATGAATGCGAGGTACTTGTTTGCGGCGTCGTATTTATCGGCACCCGAGTAAACTATTGAATACCAATCCACGTAGTTTCCGTTGCTGTCATAGACGTCCTCACGGTTAGTGCCAATCGGCACGAACGCCTCAACATAGTCGGGGTTGTTTTTCATCGCGGCAGGTTGTTTTGCGTTTGCGTAGAACGTGCCGAGGAAGCCGTCAAATTTATACTGTTTGTAGTCTTCAAGTGGGGTAGGCTCGATTCCTTTTTCTTTGCAAAATGCGAGATACGCGTAATATGCTCCGCGTGCAGTCCAGTGGTGGTCGGTGCGAAAATAGAGATATTCGTCGTTGTGACGGATCAGGTTGGGCAATGTATCTACCGATTTGATTCCGTCCGAGAGATTTCCGTACATGTATTTTATTGCTTCGCCGCAGTCGGATGCATTATATTTTTTCACAGTCTCCTCGGAGAGTGCTATCTGATAGTGAAGCGGCACTATCATGTCATATACCTGTGCTTTTCCTTCTACTTGAGCGGCAAACTCGTTTATCAGTGCAACGTATGAGTCGGAATTTTGCTTGTTGAAGAAATAGAGCTGATAAGCGGTGTCTCCGTTGATATACGTCCCCTCAAATGTGTCTCCCTTGCCGTCGTCGGTGGGATTAAATTCAATGTCGGCAGGTCCTGTGGGGATATCGTCGGCATCTCCACCGCCGATGACCTGTTCACCGCGAATTCCGTACAGTGACTGTATTCCTGCATTTGCCGATATCATCTGCTCGCGGAGCGGATAGGTATCCGAGAACCAAAGACTTATCTGTGCGGTGTATTCACCGTTCAAAAAGGATTCAAGTGTAAAGGTCGGAAAGGGAGTCAGCTCGCGCTTTTCGTTTTCGGAGCGAGTCGGACGGGCGAAGAACGCAAGCCCGATAATAAAAATGACTATCGTAACAAA
>JBJDZM010000067.1:10099-42682 GCA_051867975.1 Eubacteriales bacterium
GAGTCGGACGGGCGAAGAACGCAAGCCCGATAATAAAAATGACTATCGTAACAAAGACGGCGAGAATAATCTTGATTTTTGCGCTTTTTTGCGTGAATTTATCCATATTAAGCTCCATTCTGCCGCTTCGCGGCAGTACAAATAGTAATCAGTGAATTTTGCTTTGCAAAATTCGTGCGTGAAACAGTTTATTTCATTTTTATGCGGAAGAAACTTTCACGCTTCTCTCCTCTCTGTCAGAATCGGAAATAAAGGAATGGGTTGTAGCTGTCGCCCGCAAGAGCAAACGCCGAGAGAACTATCAGAATTACGGGCATTACGGTCGATATAACCGTGTATATTCTTGAGGTAACACGGTTTTTATTGCAGAGTTTTGTGATGGCGGGGATTATCGGCGTGCAGGCAAGCACGGCAACTGCCAAAAAGAAGATGTTATTCTTGAACGTGAGCGAGACCGTCGCATCTGAAAAGCCTTTTCCGTTTGATGTGAAGATGTTTGCGACTGCTTGTCCGAGAGCGGCGAGGTCGTTGAACTTAAAGAGCATCATGCCAAAGAAGGTTATGACAAGCGTTACTATTGTCCCGAGAATTCTCGGGAGTATTTTCGGATTCTTTTTGGGTTTTATCAGGTATTTCTCAATGACGAGGAAGACGAACCAATAAAGTCCCCAGAGAATGTAGTTCCAGTTTGCGCCGTGCCACATTCCCGTAAGCGCCCAGACGACGAACATATTGAAAATGTGACGGGAAACCGAGACGCGGTTTCCGCCCAAGGGTATGTAAACGTAATCGCGGAAGAATGAGGAGAGTGACATGTGCCAGCGGCGCCAGAAATCGGTCGCACTGCAAGCGATATAGGGGTAATTGAAGTTTTCCTTGTAGTGGAAGCCGACCATAAGTCCCATACCTATCGCCATATCGGAGTATGCCGAAAAATCAAGGTAGAGCTGGAGCATGTAGCAGAACGATGCAAGCAAGACCGCCGCACTTGATAGTCCTGCAATTCCGTCCGCACCCATCATAACGCCGTCTTGGTTGAAGATAGAGTCGGTAATAACGCCGCAGCCGTTTGCGAGTATGGCTTTTTTCGCAAGACCTATTGCAAAGCGCGAGATTCCTCGGCTTGTGTCCTCAAGCGTAATAACACGGTTGTTTATCTCGTTGTTGATATCGGCATAACGGACGATGGGACCTGCTATGCACTGATGGAAAAGCGACGCGTAGAGTAGCAGGAGCCAATATTTCTTTTGCGACTCTACCTCACCGCGGTAGACATCGACTACATAGGATATCAGCTGGAAGGTGTAGAAGGAAATTCCTATCGGGAGCGCGATCGACGGAACGGTCGCGTTAATACCGAAGAGGGAATATGTAACCGAAAGCGTAAATCCGGCATATTTGAAAATGAAGATGATTGCTATACAAATCGATACCGTGACGATGCATAAGGCGCGCCTTATTGAGGGGATATTGTTCCTCTCGATCATAAGTGCTCCTATCCAGCAGATAAAGGTCATAAGACAGAATAAAAGCACGAGAACAGGTCCGCCCCACGCGTAGAAAATGAGCGAGGAGACCAACAAAATAATATTTCTCGTTTTCATCTTTCGGGCAAAGAAATAAAGCCCGTAGGAGACCACGAGAAAGAAAAATACGAAAAAGAGACTTGAAAATACCATTTATGTACCTCTTGCAACACTGCAATGCGATTTTTTACCCTGTAAGACAAATTATACCATATAGATGTTCCCTTTGCAATAGCCGAACCTCTCATTTTTAGTAAATTTTCGGTAAATTCGCAAGAATGTATTGACAATCTACAAAAATGTGCTATAATAAGCGGTATCGGAGAAAAAAGTAATTTTTTCCCGAAATTTAAAGAAGAGTAAAGACCTTGGCGTAAAGTGCCTGTCGGACGGGGAGTTGCCGATGGGACGAAGAAACTTTTTCGCGGTCAGGGCCTTGCATCCCGCTTCATACGGCACAGAGAATAGACTTTCATTTCTTCTTTCCTGCCATATGTATGTGAGGAAAGGAGTTATTTTTATGAAAAAAAAGGAAACAAAAATCGGTATTTTCGGCAGTATCAAGATAATGACAATGTCGGCATTATTTGTTGCATTGAGCATAGTTTTCGGCAAATATTTGGCTATCGGAGTTGGGACGGTTATGCGCTTCAGCTTTGAGAATCTTCCGATTCTCATGGCGGGAATTGCATTCGGTCCTATTGTGGGTGCCACTGTCGGCGTGGTTGCTGACCTTGTTGGGTGCCTTTTGAAGGGCTATGAGATCAATTTAATATTAACTCTCGGTGCGGCAACAATCGGTGTTCTCGGCGGATTGCTGTTTCGCATTACAAACAAGCTTCCGCTTTTTGTAAGAACACTTATTACGGTTATCGGTCCGCACATTATCGGCTCCGTGTTGATAAAAACCTACGGACTCGCAAAGTTTTACAGCATACCCCTGTGGGAACTTATGCTTTGGAGGTTGCTTAATTATGTCATTGTTGCGACACTTGAAGTAATACTTATCTACGCTCTTTTGAAGAACAGGGCTGTCAGAAAGCAATTGATGATAAATCTCGGAGGATGAGTGTTGAATTACGTAGAGGCTATTGAATACATTCACTCGGTAAATTGGACATTTTGTAAGCCGGGACTTGAACGGGTCAGGGAACTTTGCGAAAAGCTCGGAAATCCGCAGGATAAGCTGAAATTCATTCACGTCGCGGGGACGAACGGCAAAGGGTCGTTCTGCGCCATGACCGACAGTATTCTGCGGTGCGCAGGGTACAAGGTCGGACTGTTTACCTCGCCGTACATCGTTGAATTCAACGAGAGAATGAAAATTGACGGCGAGAATATCTCAAATGACGAGCTTTGTGAGCTTGTTGAGATAATAAAGCCCCATGCCGAAAAAATGAAGGATAAGCCAACCGAATTCGAGATGATAACCGCGCTTGCGTTTCTTTATTTTGCGAGACACGGCTGTGATATTGTAGTGCTTGAATGTGGGCTTGGCGGAAGGCTTGATGCGACAAATGTTATTAAAACTCCCCTTTTGTCGGTCATCACAGGCATTTCTCTCGATCACACGGCGATACTCGGCGATACGGTCGAAAAAATTGCCGCGGAGAAGGCGGGAATTATAAAGGGCGGCGTTCCCGTGCTTTGGTGCGGAAGGGATGCCGATGCCGAGCGTGTTATATATGATAAGGCAGCGAAGGTCGGCGCGCCGATGATACGCGCCCCGCATGATTCAATCAAAATTCGTGAAATGACGCTTGACGGAACACGGTTTGACTATGGAGAGAGAAAGGACATTATTCTGTCTCTTCTCGGTACGTATCAACCCGAAAACGCATCAAATGTGCTTACTGCAATCGACGTTTTGAGAAGCATCGGATATAAAATACCCGACGGTGCGGTATATGATGGAATGAAGTCAGTAAGGTGGCAGGCGAGATTTGAGGTGATCAGCCGCCGTCCGCTTGTAATTGCCGACGGCGGTCACAACCCCGAAGGAATTGACAGTGCCGTATCGAGTATAAAAGCATATTTCGGGGACGGCAAGGTCGGGATAATAACCGGCGTTATGGCGGACAAGGATTACGGATACATGGCAGAGCGGATAGCATCGGTTGCCAAAAAGGTCTTTTGCCTGACTCCAGACAATCCGCGTGCGCTGTCTGCTGAGAAGTATGCAGAGGTTTTTGCAGATCTCGGTATTGATTCGGTTGCATGCAAGTCGGTCGATGAGGCAGTCAATTCGGCGATTGCTTGGGCAAAGGAAAATAACACGCCCATAGTCAGCCTCGGCTCGCTATATATGTACCGCGAGGTCGCCTTGGCGGTCAAAAAATACAATTGAATAAAAGTGAGTTCGAAACCATCCTCACTATAAATAAAACTAAGGAGTCCTCACCGCCTTCGTGCCGTGAGGAGCAGAGAGATCTGCGAATGAAAAAATGAAAACAACACAAAACACCACCCGAAGACTGAGACTGCTTTGTCTGGCGGCACTGATTGCCGCGATGTATGTCGCACTCACATATCTGTCAATGGCGTTAGGTCTTGACAAAAACGCGATTCAGGTGCGCTTTTCGGAAATGCTGATACCGCTTGCGTTCATTACGCCTGCGGCAATTCCCGGACTGTATGTCGGATGTCTGCTTGCGAATATCCTTACGGGATGCTCTCCGCTTGACATATTATTAGGACCCATAGCAACGCTTATTGGTGCCATAGGAGCCTACGCTTTAGGCAAAATGAAAAATAAAAAGATTGCGCGCTTTCTTTGCACGGTGCCGAATATCATAATAAATACGATTATAGTAACCATCGTGGTCTATATTTGCTATACCGCCCCAAGTGAGCAGAGCCTGTCGGTAATACCTTTTTATGCTTTGACTATTGCCCTTGGGGAGATAATATCCTGCGGAATTCTCGGCACGGTGTTTTTACTCGGCGCTGAAAAAACCTTGAGAAAGTTGGTATAAAGTGGACAAAGTAAAGGGATTTTTTAAAAGATATAAAAAAGCGATAATCAATCTGCTCTTGACTCTTGCCGTCATGATACTGCTTACCGCCGTAATAGCCGTCGTGCTGATTCTATGCGGAATACTGTACTATGATGACGGTGTGAGGATCAACGTACATATCTTCGATTCATTCAGAAATTCGTGGCTGTGCGGATTTTTGTTTATCGTTTTTCAGGTGATAATTACGACGGTACTCTGCTTTTTGCCGGGAACGACAATGACATTTATCGTGCTCGGACAGACACTTTTCCCCGAGCCGTGGCAGGCATTTTTGATGGTGTTTTCAGGCGTGGTTATTTCAAGCACGGCGATGTATTTTGTCGGACGCTTCGGCGGATACAAGATATGCACGAGGATACTCGGAGAGGAGGATTGCGAGAAGGCAACGACACTGCTTCGCAACAAGGGAACCGTCTTTTTCCCGATAATGATGCTTTTTCCGATGTTTCCCGACGATGCGCTTGTCATGATATCGGGAACACTCAAAATGAAGCTCTCCTGGTTCTTCCCGTCGATAATCGTCGGTCGCGGAGTGGGAATCGCGACGATAATTTTCGGACTTTCCATCGTGCCTTTTGATAAATTTACCGAGTGGTGGCATTGGGTGCTGTTCGTAATACTCTGTGTCGTACTTGTCGTCTCGGTTTTCCTGTTTGCGCTTTGGCTTAATAAGTTCATGGAAAAGAGAAATAAGAAATAAAAAATCCGTTTCGGCTTTTGATATGCACCCCAAAAGTGTCTAACTTTTGGGGTGCATATCAATTCAGCTGCGAAATTGACTTTGGAAATTCACTCGCAGGAATTTAATTGGAAATTTTCCAAAAACCTATTGACATGGTAGGTATTATGTGCTATAATAATACCAACCTAATAGGTAGGTAATTTGAAAGGGAGAACGAGATCATGAAAATGTTCGAGTACTGTACCGCTATTGTGAACCGTATGTGCATCACTTTTGGTATGTCAAACTCCGATTTCTTCTCCGCATCGATTAAAAACACGGTTTTGCGTGTTCGTACGTAATAACATTGCTTTTGTTCGGGAGATCAATTCGGAGTCTCCCGATTCGTTATTTCATCAGGAAGGCACTTGACATGAAAAGCCGTTTTGAGAGACTCATAAGAGCCAATTTCCGTTTCGGACGAATGTGTCGGTGTTTTTGCGAGAAGCCACAAAATACATAAATTAGGAGAGAGGAAAATGGTACCAACGCCAAAGGAAGCATTTGAATTATTAAAGAAATATAACAAGGGTGAGTTTCACCTGAAACACGGAAAGACGGTCGGTGGCGTTATGCGTTGGTTTGCTGAAGAGCTTGGATACGGTGTTGAAGCTGATTTTTGGGAGACGGTCGGTATTCTGCATGACCTTGATTTCGAAGAGTATCCCGATTTGCATTGCATCAAAGAGCAGGAGCTTTTGCGGGCGAACGGAGTTGATGAAAGAGTTATTCACGCTACGGCGAGTCACGGTTACGCATTGACTGTTGATATTAAGCCGGAACACGAAATGGAGAAGGTTCTGTACGCTGTGGACGAGCTGACAGGTCTTATCGGCGCAGTAGCACTGATGCGACCGTCAAAGAGTGTTTCGGATCTGGAAGTGAAGTCCGTAAAGAAAAAATACAAGAATCTGAATTTTGCGGCAGGCTGTTCAAGGGAAGTAATCGAACGAGGTGCGGATATGCTCGGCTGGACACTCGATGCGTTGATTGAAAAGACGATTCTTGCCATGCGTTCTGTCGAAAGTGAGTCTGAATATGGTTTGTAATTTTAATGATAAAAACGGCATCAACGACAAGCATAATATCCTTTCAGACTGCGAAAGCTGCGGTCATTGCTCCGGAACGTGATGAAAGCCCTGATAGCTATGAGCGGAGGCGTTGACAGCAGTGTTGCGGCGTATCTGATCAAAAATCAAGGCTACGATTGCATCGGCTGTACGATGAAGCTCTATTACAACGAGGACGTTGGTATTTCTCAAAGCCGGACATGTTGCTCTCTCGATGACGTGGAGGACGCGCGGAGCGTTGCTTATAAGATTGGTATACCGTATTACGTTTTCAATTTTTCTGACGGATTTCGCGATAAGGTTATAGAAAAATTCGTGCAGAGCTATGAGTCCGGAGCAACGCCCAACCCATGTATAGACTGCAACCGATATATGAAGTTTAATAAGCTTTATGAACGGGCGAAGGTTCTTGGTTGTGAATATATCGTTACCGGTCATTATGCGAGGATCGAGTGTGACGAAGATCGTTACATCCTCAGAAAAGCGATCGATGAAACCAAAGATCAGAGCTACGTGTTGTACTCTCTAACACAGGAGCAGCTTGCACACACTCTCTTTCCTCTTGGAAATATGAGAAAGACCGAGGTGCGGGAGATTGCGGAGAAATATGGCTTCATCAATGCGGACAAGCCCGACAGTCAGGATATTTGCTTTGTTCCAAACGGAAAATACGCAGAGTTTTTGGAATATTATACAGGCAAATTCTATCCCGAAGGCGATTTTATCTCTGTGGAAGGGACTTATCTTGGCAAGCATAAGGGAATTGTTCGTTATACGGTGGGACAGCACAAAGGGCTTGGCATATCGTCGAGAGAGCCATTGTATGTAAAGAGAATCAACATGAATGATAATACCATAGTACTCGGTGAAGAGCAGGAACTATACGGTAAGGAGGTTATCGTTTGTGAGTTTAACTGGATATCAGGCGAGGCTCCGCAGGATGAAATACGGTGTAAAGCAAAGGTTCGTTACCGTCAGAAGGAGCAGTGGGCAACGGTAAAACCAATAGATGAAACAACCGTGAAGCTCACATTTGACGAACCGCAAAGGGCAATTACCCCGGGACAGGCGGCAGTACTTTATGACGGTGACATTGTTCTCGGCGGGGGAACGATTCATGAATAAATCATAGAAGGTAGTTTTTGATAACTAAACGATTTTTTTTGCGGTGTGACATGTATTAACGCACTAAACAGAAACATCAACGGATGATATAAACAAATAGAAAAAACAGCTTCGGTGCCGCCGAAACTGTTTTTTCGAGATATTATATAAGCCCCAATTTTACAAATGCGTTATATATTCCGTCGTCGTCAACTGCCGTGGTAGTAAAATCTGCCGCGGCTTTTATTACGTCGGTTGCGTTGCCCATCGCCACGCTTATGTGGGCAAAGTTTATCATTTCAAGGTCATTTCCGCTGTCGCCAATCGCAATCGTGTCCTCAATTGAGCCGCCGACGTGCGAGAGGTAATGCCCGATAGCCGTCGCTTTGGTCACACCCGCGTTGTTAAGCTCACCGAAGCTTGAAAACTCCTCTGATATTCCAACGCTGAAATCAACGACGTAGAATTTTCCATTAAGGTCTGCGGAAATCTTCGAAGGAGGGTAGGGGGAGCAGAAATATGAGAGCTTTTCCACACCCGTTATCTGACTTGCGTCTTCGACAACAGTGTGCCTTCCGTATGCCTGATAAATGAGCTCCTTGCTGACACCTGCCGCGAGCATGCCGGGGATAACGATATCGTCAAAATCCCTTTCGCAAAAGGCATCGTCCTTTGACTGTACCAGGTATCTTATTCCCTCACGCCTGAAATAATCGACGACGGTTTGCAGCGTTTCTCCCTCAATAAGGCTTTCATATATGACCTTTTCGCCGACCGTTACGCACGCACCGCCGGAAGAGATAATTCCGTCAAACTCGATTGCCTTCAAAAGCTCGGGGTACACCATGTAAAGAGGTCTTCCCGAGCAAATTATCATCTTGTGACCGTTTGCTTTTGCCGCTTTGAGTGCCATGAGTGCGGAGTCGGGAATTTTTGAATCGTACCCGACGAGCGTGCCGTCAATATCTAAAAAAACATACTTTGTTTTCATAATCAAATTCCTTTATAGAGGAAATCACTCCCAAAGAATGGGAATGGTGTGGGGCGACTCTTTTTTCAAAAAGTGCCGCCCCCTAAAAAACGTTAATTCAATTTTGCAATCGCGGCGAGAATACCGTCAAGATTTTCGCAGTATTTTGCCATTTTCGCTCTTTCGCCGTCAACGACAGCCGCAGGAGCCTTTGCGACGAAGCCTTCGTTTGAAAGCTTCTTTTCGATTCTTTCGATTTCGCTTTCAAGTTTTTTCTTCTCGCCCTCAAGTCTTGCCCTTTCCTTTTCAAAGTCAATGATGTCGGAGAGGGGAAGATAAATAGCGGCGGAGTCGGTGATTATCTGTACCGCGTTGTCCGCGCTGACCTCATCCTCGGAGAAGGAGTCTGCAACGATAAGCTCGGATGCGGATGCAAGACGGACAAAGAACGCCTCGGCAGATGCAAATATGTCGACGTATTTAGTTGCGAGATAGACCTTCGCCTTCTTGGACGGAGGAACGTTCATCTCACTGCGGCGGGTTCTTATCGCCTTGATGGCATCGATTATCTTAGTCATCTTTTTCGCGTCGGCGGGGAATGAAAGACATTCGCAGGATGTCGGATACTTCGATATCATGATACTCTCACAGTCGTGGGGCAGAGCCTGATATATCTCTTCTGTGATAAAGGGCATGAAGGGATGCAACAGCTTGAGCGTATTTGAAAGGACATACGCAATAACATTCTGGCAGATGAGGTTTGCCTCTGTATCCTTCTCGTTGAGTCTTGCCTTTGCAAGCTCGATGTACCAATCGCAGAAGACATCCCATGTGAATGAGTAGATTGAGCCGAGCGCAACGCCGACCTCGAAGTTATCAAGGTTTGTGACAACGGTTTCGCAAAGTGCGTTAAACTCGTTGAGGATCCATTTGTCTTCAAGCGCAAGCTTGTCCTCGTCGGGGAGCTTTATCTCGTCGATAGTGAGGTTCATACGGACGAATCTCGATGCGTTCCAAAGCTTGTTTGCAAAGTTTCTTGCCGCCTCAATCTTCTCGTCCGAGAAACGCATGTCATTTCCGGGGGAGTTACCTGTCGCCAAGGCAAAGCGGAGCGCGTCTGCGCCGTACTGCTTGATGATCTCAAGCGGGTCAATACCGTTGCCGAGAGACTTTGACATCTTGCGTCCCTGCGCGTCGCGGACGAGACCGTGAATGAATACGGTCGAGAAAGGCTTTTCGCCCATGTGTTCAAGACCCGAGAAGATCATACGGGAAACCCAGAAGGTGATGATATCGTATCCCGTTACGAGAACGCTCGTGGGGTAGTATTTTTTCAGATCCTCGGTGGACTCAGGCCAACCGAGAGTAGAGAAGGGCCAGAGGGCAGAGGAGAACCACGTGTCAAGCACGTCGCTGTCCTGATGGACCTTACCTCCGCACTTGGGACACTTGTCAATATCGGTCTTGGAGACGGTCATCTCTCCGCACTCGTCGCAGTAAAATGCGGGAATCCTGTGTCCCCACCAAAGCTGACGGGAGATGCACCAGTCAAGGATGTTGTTCATCCAATTAAAGTAATTCTTTGAAAATCTTTCGGGAACGAAGCTGATGCTGCCGTTCTCAACCGCTTTGATTGCAGGCTCTGCTAGGGGCTTCATCTTAACAAACCACTGGTCGCTCGTAAGTGGCTCGACGGTCGTTCCGCAGCGGTAGCAAACGCCGACGTTGTGGTCATGAGGAACTACCTTTACAAGGTATCCCTGTTCCTCAAGGTCTGCTACGAGCGCCTTGCGGCAGGCATATCTGTCCATGCCCTCGTACTTGCCTGCATATGCGTTCATCGTTGCATCGTCGTTCATGACCTTTATCTGTTCAAGGTTGTGTCTCTGACCTACCATGAAGTCGTTGGGGTCGTGGGCAGGGGTGATCTTAACGCAACCGGTGCCGAAGCCTATCTCAACGTAGTCGTCGGCGATGACGGGGATCTCACGGTTTACGATAGGGAGGAGAACCTTTTTGCCGATAAGGTGTTTTGTGTTCTCATCCTCGGGGTTTACCGCAACGGCGGTATCGCCGAACATGGTCTCGGGACGAGTAGTTGCGACCTCAACGTAGCCGTCCTCACCGATTATCGGGTACTTGATGTGCCAGAAAAATCCGGGCTGGTCCTTATATTCGACCTCGGCATCGGACAGAGCAGTCAAGCAACGGGGACACCAATTTATGATTCTGTGACCGCGGTAGATAAGTCCCTTGTCGTAGAGATTGACGAATACCTCACGAACGGCTTTGGAGCAGCCCTCGTCCATAGTGAAGCGCTGTCTTGTCCAGTCGCAGGATGCGCCGAGCTTTTTGAGCTGACCTGTGATGCGATTTTCGTACGTGTCCTTCCAGCCCCAAACGCGCTCGAGAAATTTCTCGCGTCCGAGGTCGTAACGTGAGAGTCCCTCGTCAACACGAAGTCTCTCCTCGACCTTAATCTGCGTTGCAATTCCGGCGTGGTCGGTTCCGGGTACCCAAAGGGTGTTGAAGCCCTGCATCCTCTTGTAACGGACGAGTATGTCCTGAAGAGTCTCGTCCAGCGCGTGTCCCATGTGGAGCTGTCCTGTGACGTTCGGAGGGGGAATTACTATCGAAAAAGCGGGATTTTCATTGTTCTTGTCAGGCGTGAAGTATCCCTTCTCACACCATTCCGAGTAAATTCTGTCCTCAAAATCCGAGGGCGAATACGTCTTCGGTAATTCGTTGTAGGAATTCATTGTTTGTTCCTTTCTGTTAGTAGTTAGAATATGTATGGATTAGGTCGCTTTCTTGAAAGAAAGCTTGGCAAAGAACTTCCTTGATATTGGGGTCTAACTGCCGTGAGGTGACGTTGAAATTTTGCTCGCAAAATTTCAACCTACTGAGATGTTGTGTATTGGGGCAGTATTGAACCCAACCGATACAATGTTACTATGAATAAAGTTTATCTAAGTTATTTTTGCTTTAGAAAAGAAAAAGCCCCAATGTGCAAAGCACATCAGGACGCCACGGCGCGGTACCACCCGAATTATACTCCCGAAATAGGGAATATCTCTCAAAGAAAATAACGGTTTTCTTCCGTTGCATGCTACGCACGGCAGAGCCGTTTCGCACACACCGCTCGCAAGCTACCTTCAGTCTGACTTTCCATGGGCTTACACCATCCGCCCACTCTCTCTGCGAAAGATTCGACCTACTCCTCTCGGTCACAGCGTTTAAAGTTTTAACAAAGGGCCTGTGTGCAAAGAGCAACAGACCCTTGGAGCTGGTAATCAGAATCGAACTGATGACCTCGTCATTACCAATGACGTGCTCTACCGACTGAGCCATACCAGCATCGCCGCCGATATCTCGACGACTTGTACATTATATCAGACAAAATTCTCTTTGTCAATACCTTTTTTTATTTTTTCGCGACTTTTTGCCAAAGTTTTTTGTCTGTGGGAGCGTATAGCGCAAATACCGGCGTAAATCGAGAAAAGCGCCGTGATAATCACGGATATGGGCAACAGAAGACCTTTTGCGCCTGTTTCGATATAAGGAAAGCTCGGGACTGCATCATAAACGGCATCCTTCAGCACAAACCTGACGGCAATCATCATAAAAAGACAGCAAATGACACCCTGAGCCGCCTTTGCAATAAAATACGGCTTAAATGAGATATCTCTGCCTGCACATACCGACATAATCTGAAACCCTACCGAAAGCCCCGACCACCCGACAAAAAGCGCGCAGAGCATCACGGCGCAAATCCTGTCTGAAACCGCCGCCGCGGCTCCGACGCCGCTTGAAAGCTCAAAAAATCCGAAAATGCACGCAAGCACCTCGCAGGGCAATGAAAAGTGCGACAAGATCGCGCCGATGCACCCTACGAATGCCGAAAAAAAGACGACGTAAGCGCAGACAGTCAGCATTGACAGCGCGGAGGACCCGAACGCCGAGGTGAGCATTTTTATGCTGAAATCGCTTTGAATTATTATCGAATTTCCGACCGAAGAGCCTCGCTTGTATCCGAGCAGATATTTTCCGACGATACCGACGGCGAGCGACGAGAGAATAACGCAGACGTAGAGCGCGATGCCGACCTTTTTGTTCCCGAGCAATGAGACTCCGACCGCGCTTATTACGAACGCAGAGCCGGGATTGTTGCAAAATGTCAGAAGCCGCTCAAGCTCGCTTCGCGAGACGATACCTCGGTCGTACATCGAGACTGCGGTTTTTGCTCCTATCGGAAATCCGCAGACAAGCCCGAGAAGATATGCCGCCGCGCCTGCCTCTCCGACTCCGAAAAGCCACCGCATGGGCTTTGCAAACACGCGTGAGATGCGCAGTCCGATACCCGATGAGACGATAAGCTCGGAAATCACCATGAAAGGGAAAAGTGAGGGTATGACGGTCACCGCGCATAGTCGGAGTCCTTTTTTCATATACTCTATTGCGGTATCGGATGAGGACAGGATGAGGAAAAAGGCGGCGAGGGTAAGAATACCGATAAATATGTTTTTCCTTTTTCGCCCCGACAGGAAGGTCTCGTTGCTTTCTGTTTGTTCCACCATAATTCACCCTCAAATGGAAGTCGCTTTCACGCTACACTCCGTTTTTGTCTTTCTGTGATAATTTATATTTTTTTCGAGGTCGTAATATGAGCAAAAAAAAGCAAAAAGAAGAAAAACGAGGGTTTATCGAGTATCTGTCAATGAAGGCGGAGCTTCCGAGCGATGCCTTGGCGGGAGAAGTGAGAATAGAGCTGCGAGGGCGAAATCTGCTTTTTCTATGCGGTTGCCGAAGAATACTTAAATACATGCCCGAGCTTATAGTGCTCTCTGTCAAGGGCGGTACGGTGTCGATCACGGGGGAGCGGCTTATCTGCACGTCATATCACTCGGGAACGGTAAGTATAGAGGGAGCAATAAGCTCGGTGTCATTCGGGGAGGAAGAAGAGTGAATATTTCATATTTTTTCTTAGGTGCGGTAACGGTTTGCGTTGATTATGACAATGTGACATCACTTCTGAATCTTTGCATGTTTTACAGTATCCCGTATTCGGATTTTTGCGCGAAACATGACGGAGTGACGATGATGTTCCGCATCTCAGCCTATAAAAAGTTGAAAAAGGAGGCAGAGGCGAGGGGAATATGCTACTCGGTTGAAAAAAAGAGCGGTTTGCCGTTCTTCTTATACAGATACAAATACCGTTTCGGTCTGTTTTTTGGAATAGTCTGTTCTTTGATGCTGGTATTTTTGTCCCACATGTTTATATGGGATATCAACGTTACGGGAAACAAGAGCCTGACGTCAAGCGAGGTGCGCGAGGTTCTTGCACAGCACGGCTTTTCCGTCGGGCAGTACATTCCGAGTGCCGACACCGACAAAATTGAGAATAAGATACTTATCGATTCGGACAGGATCTCATGGATATCCATAAATATAATCGGAACGGTTGCCGAGGTTCAGATAAGAGAGCGAGAGCTGCCCGAGAGCGAGAGCGTTGTAACAAAGCCCGCTAATCTCGTGGCGAAGAAGGACGGCATAATCGAAGAGGTGCGGATATTCAGAGGAAACACTATGGTCGGAGCGGGTAAATATGTCAAAAAAGGAGAGCTGCTTGTCAGCGGACTTTTTGACAGCACGCAGGTCGGATTTCGCTATACCCGCGCGTCGGGCGAGGTCTATGCGAGGACGGTCGAGGAATTTTACATAGAAATTCCCTATGAATACGAGGCGAAAAGATATACCGGCGAGGAATATTGTAATAAATATTTAAATTTTTTTGATTATTCTATGAACATTTCAAAAAAGTGTGGAAATGAGGGTGCATTATATGATAAAATAGATATAGTGGAGAATTATAACCTTTTCGGAAATATCGAGACTCCGTTCTCTCAGAGAACCGAAAGATTTCTCGAATACGAGATGGCGGTCGGGCAGAGAAGCGCCGAGGAAGCCGAGGAGCTTGCCTATTTCGAACTTGAAAGCCGACTCTCGTCACTCGCGGAAAACACGACGCTTATCAAAAAGACGGTAACGCCTTATGAAAGAGAGGACAGATTTATTCTCCACTGTGTAATCGTACTCATTGAGGACATCGCCTCCGTATCTGAATTTGAGGTCGACCTCGGTGAAAAAAATTAAGGGATGAATATATGAGCAGTAAATTGATCAGAGCCGAAAGCTCGGATATCGTCTCGGCTGTATTCGGCAGCTGTGACTCAAATCTTGACATAATTGAAAAGAAATTCGGCGTTGCACTGCATAACCGAGTCGCCGATGACGGCGGTGAGGTAATTGCCGTTTCCGGTGATGACGACGAAGCGGTATCAAAAGTCGCCGAAGCGATACGGTATCTTGTCAAAATGGCGAGATTCAACGGAAGCGTTACCGACCAGAGCGTGATATATGTCTGCGACACGGTGATGTCGGGAAAGAGCGACGAGCTTGAAAGCCTCGGTGACGACACCATCTGCGTGACCATGAAGGGAAAGCCGATAAAGGCAAAGACGGTAGGGCAGAAGCATTACGTAAATGCTATAAAAAACAACACGATCGTTCTCGGCGTAGGTCCTGCCGGCACGGGAAAGACTTTTTTGGCGGTCGCCATGGCAGTCAAGGCACTCCGTGAAAAGCAGGTGTCGAGGATAATTCTGACTCGCCCTGCAATCGAGGCGGGCGAAAAGCTCGGATTTTTACCGGGTGACCTGCAGAGCAAGATAGACCCCTATCTTCGTCCGCTTTACGACTCGCTCTTTGAGATGATGGGAGCGGAGAATTATCAAAGACAGGTGGAAAAGGGAGTTATTGAGGTCGCGCCCCTCGCGTACATGCGCGGACGAACGCTCGACGACTCTTTTATAATCCTCGACGAGGCGCAAAACTGCACGCCCGAGCAGATGAAGATGTTTCTGACTCGTCTCGGCTTCAATTCAAAAGCGGTCGTCACGGGCGACCTCACGCAGACCGACCTGCCCGCAGGACAGAAGAGCGGACTATACGAGGCGGTAAAGATACTTTCGGGCATAGACGATATTGCAATTCATACATTTACCGAGCGAGATGTCGTAAGACACAAGCTTGTGCAAAAAATAATTCTCGCATACGAAAAATACGACCGCGAGAAAAAAGAAAGACTTGATGCCAAAAGGCACAATGACGCCAAAAAGACATACACAAGAAAGGACGGCTGATATGCCGTAAGGACGGAAAAATGAACAGAAAAATGAGTCTCAGAATTTACTTTGAAAACGAGCAGGAAAAAATTCCCGTGACATACAATCTCAAAATGCTTCTCAGAGAGGCTATCGAAACCACGCTTGATTTTGAGGACTTCAGAAATGTTTGCGAGGTCTCGGTCACCTTTACGGACAACGAGGGTATTCGTGAGCTGAACCGAAAGTTCAGAGGGATAGACAAGCCCACCGACGTTTTGTCTTTCCCGCTTTTTGACTACGAGGGCGACTGCGAAGAGCCGCCCGTCGACGAGATGATAAGCAATCTCGGAGACATCGTCATCTCGCTTGAGAGGGCGCAGGAGCAGGCGGAGGAGTACGGACACGGATTTAAGAGAGAAGTCGCTTTTCTGACCGTTCATTCAATGCTCCACCTTCTCGGCTACGACCATGAAAAGAGCGAGGAAGAGGACAGAGATATGCGCTCAAAGCAGACCGAGATCATGCGCATCATGGGACTTGAAGTAAAATAAGGCTTTTTGCGAGAGAAGTAAAAATGAAACCAAGTGAGAAAAGAGCTTTTGAAGCCGAAAAGAGGAGAATAGCGGAGGAGAGAGCAGCGCAAGAGAGAGCGGCAAGCGAGATGCAAGAACAAGATGTTACATCCACTGTGACCGACACGCCGCAAGGCAGTGAGGATGCCAGCCCCCACAAGCCATACAAGCGAAAAGAGGGCTTTTTCCAAAGTCACATAAGGCTTATCACCTTTATAATAACCGCAACTCTCGTGCTGACAATCCTCGGACCGTTAGGCATCGACATGCTTGTTGCCGCAAAAAAGGACAAGGTGGTAAACAACAAAAAGGACATTGACATAACGACCGTTTATTCAATTTACGACAACGCCGATGTCATTGAGTGGAAGAACTTCCGCAATTTTAACTACACCGATTACAGTTACGACGCAAAGAACGGTGAATACTATGTCAGGGAATATCCGATAAGCAATTCGCGACTTGTACTGAAGGTCGGCGGGTCGAGTCTTAATCATCAGCCCGATTACGTATATCTCATTGATTACAGGAGCGGAGAGTATATCGATGTTTTGAAAGATGACCCGAGAGATTTTGTCAAATCAACAGAACAGGAAACGGAAAAATGAAAAGAACAGGATTTATAGCGATAGTAGGACGTCCTAACGTCGGAAAATCAACACTGCTCAATACAATGCTCGGCGAGAAGGTCGCTATCGTATCGTCAAAGCCGCAGACGACGAGAAACAGAATAATCGGAATACATACCGTTGGAGAAGACCAATTTGTATTCCTCGACACACCGGGAATATTCAGACCGAAAAACAGTCTCGGCACATTTATGGTCAAGACCGCAAACAGCACTATGCAGGATGCAGATGCGATAATTCTGGTGACGGACACCGGAAAGAAGGTCAGCGAGGTTGAGAAAAATGTTATTGATTACGCAAAAAAGACCGAAACACCCTGCGTTCTGGCACTCAATAAGATAGACCTTTACCGCCGTGAGGATATCGCCGAAACCATAGCGGAATATGCCGCGCTTCACGATTTTTCGGCGGTCGTACCGATATGCGCGAAGAACGGAAAGGGAGTTGACGCACTGCTTGACGAGTGCAAGCCCTTTTTGCAGGAGTCGGACTTTTTCTTCCCCGAGGACATGGTCACCGACCAATCCGAGCGGCAGGTGGCAGCTGAAGTCATCCGCGAAAAACTGCTCCGCACGCTCAATAAAGAAATTCCTCACGGAGTTGCCGTCGCGATAGAGTCGTTTAAGGACGAGGGAAGCCTTGTCAGCATTCGCGCGGAGATCTTCTGCGAGAAGGCATCGCACAAGGGTATCATCGTCGGCAAGGGCGGAGAAGAGCTGAAGCGTGTCGGCTCATATGCGCGCGCTGACCTTGAGGCGATATTCGGGGCTAAGGTGTATCTTGACCTTTGGGTAAAGGTTAAAGAGAATTGGCGCGACAGCCAAAGGGGAATAACCGATTTCGGCTACACCGAGGAATGATGAGGGCGACGGTCCGTCGCACAATATTAAATCGTAAGGATTTTTGAAAGAAGGGAGACAGTCATGGAGTTTGCCACGAACGGTATAATTACCCGTGTTTATGATGTCGGCGCGTCTGACAAGATGCTCAATATCATAACGCAAGACCGCGGACGAATCGGCGTCATGGTCAAGGGCGGACGTTCGCCATCAAGCAAGCTCCGCTCTGTCTCCCAGCTTTTTACATACGCGAATTTTGAGATAAGTCAAAAGGGAAATCTCTATTGGCTTCGGTCGGGTTCGGTTATCAATCCTTTTTATGACCTGTCAATTGATATCGTGAGAGTCTCGCTTGCGTCATATCTTTGCGACCTTGCAAACGAGCTTACCGACGAGGGCGGTGAGGATGACAGCATCATGCGCCTTTTGCTCAATTCGCTCTATCTGCTCGGCAGGGGCGCAAAGGATCAGCGGATCATCAAGGCGGTCTTTGAGATGCGCGCCGCCGCAATTTCGGGTTACTGTCCCGAGCTTTCGTTTTGCGCGTATTGCCGTGAGCCGTTCTCTGAATTTACGTATCTTGACGTTATGGGCGGCAAATTGATCTGCACCGACTGCCTTGCCAAAAGGGGAGACAAAAAAATAGAGATTTCAAAGGAATTTGAATATGTCCCCGAGGCGAGCATATTGTGCGGACTTTCCCCGAGCGCGCTCGCCGCATTGAGATACATAGTCACCTCCCCCGACGGAAAAATATTCTCATTTGAGCTTAAGGACGACGGCGAGACCGAAGAGCTTGCCCGTGCTGCTGAGAGTTATATTCTTAATCATCTTGAGAGGAATTTTGACTCGCTGACATTTTACAAGCAGGTAAAATGAAGCAATAAAATGAAACGACAACGCCATGATTCACATGACCTTGTCGTTTTTTGCTATGCTGAGGTGTTTCAGTTTGTTTTTATCCGAAGCGTCTCTTTTTGCGTGACGGATTTCTCTTTATTCCGCCTGCAAGCGCGCCGAGAATACAGAAGGCAAAGGAGGCGCCGTGGAGCAGTATTCCTTGAAAGAGGGAGTATCCCGACGGCTCAACCGATAAGGTGCAGAGTGCCGCGATAAGCGAAACGACTCCCCACATAGCCCCTGTCATGCACCCGCATACGCCTGCCGCCTCTCCGCATTTTTTAGCCGCCGCAAATCCTCCGAGAAAGTTTGAGGGCAAAAGAGAGAGAAGCGAGAGCGGAGTGATAAGGGAGAGCGGGTCGGGGCTTGAATATGCGACTGCGCAAACAACGCTGATGAGTACTATTCCCGACAGAACGTTGATTGAAAGCCCGAAAAGAGAAGAAAAGAGAGTTTTTTTGAAAACAGAATCGTCCTCGCCCGGACGCGTTCGTGCCGGCGCACCCGGACTCTTTCTTTGCATCGGCATTATGGCGGTCTGTTTCGTTCTTTTATCGTAATACATAAAAACGCCTCCGTAACATATATTCGTAGGAAATATATGTCGCACGAGGCGTTTTTATGACTTTAGTCGGGTTATCAGTCAATAGAATCCTCAGCCTTTACGTCAACGTGGCTGATGGCAGACTTGAGAAAACGTATCTTTGTGCCGTCGCGGCTTGTCTCGATAACGCATGTCTCTTCCTTGATGCTTACGACCTTTCCGATGATACCGCCGATGGTTGTGACCTCATCGCCGACCTGAAGATTGTTGCGCATGTTTGCGATTTCCTGATCCTGCTTTTTCTGCTTACGTGAGCTTACGACCATGAAAACGATCATAATACCGATTATGAGAAGCATGGGGAGCATGGTGAGAAGTCCATTCGCCGTATTTTGGGTTCCCGATGTTAAAAGCATTGCTGCAAAATTCATTTTAAAATTCCTTTCTTGGCGTGAAAATCAAATATCTTATATATTTTACTTGCATACACGGCAAAATTCAATTAATTAATTGTAAACTTTTTGTATATAAGTAAAATTATCCCCCGATTTCCGAAAAAAAATTCGGGAAGTTGTTGCATTTTTTATTTTTATGTGCTATAATCATGCTGAATTACAATGCCGAAGTATATTTAAATAGAGAAGAGTGTATATGGAAAAGAAGAAATTTCTTGAATGTGCGATTGTTATCAACACGCACGGAGTGCGCGGTGATGTCAAATTGGAGTCCCTTTGTGACAGTCCCTCGGTACTCTCGGGACTTAAAAGAGTTTTCATACTTGAAAAGGGAGAGTACAGAGAAGTCAAGGTGCTTCACGCCTCGGTGTTTAAAAGCTTTGTGCTGGCAGCGCTTGACGGTGTTGACGACATGGACAAGGCAATGGCTCTTAAAGGCAAAACACTTTATGCCGCCCGTGAGGATTTCAAGCTGAAAAAGGGAGACTACTTTATAGTCGACCTTATTGGGATGCCTGTTATCGACAATAAGGACGGCAAGGTTTACGGAGAGATATCCGACGTGATCAACCGCGGAGCCTCGGACATTTATGTCGTAAAGACCGAGAGCGGTGAGAGAATGATGCCTGCGGTAGCCGAGTTTGTAAAGAAAGTCGACACCGAGCGCGGAGTATTCGTCGAAGTTATTCCGGGACTTCTGTCCGACGACTGATTTGGGTTGAAGTATGAGATTTGATATAATGACACTGTTCCCCGAGATGGTCGGGAATATACTCGGAGAGAGCATAATCGGACGTGCGCAGAAGAGCGGAGCGGTTGAAATAAACCTTTACAACATAAGGGATTATTCCGAAGACAAGCACAGGCGGGTAGACGATACTCCGTACGGCGGCGGTAAAGGAATGCTTATGATGGCACCGCCCATTTACAACTGCTACCGCGCAATACTTGACGACCAAAAAGAAAAAGGATTTGTACCCGAGAGGCGGCTTGTGATATATATGTCGCCGGGAGGCAGGGTACTCAATCAGAAAAAGGCGGAGGAATTGTCCTTATACGACAATATCATCATTCTTTGCGGACATTACGAGGGCGTTGACAGACGTATAATCGACGAGATAGTCGATGAAGAGGTATCGATCGGAGATTTCGTTCTGACAGGCGGAGAGGTGCCTGCGGCAATACTTGTTGACTGCGTTTCAAGATTGCTTCCCGGGGTGCTTTCCGACCCGGAGTGTTATGAAAAGGAGAGCATTTCATCGGGAATGCTTGAGTATCCTCAATATACAAGACCTTATGAATTTCACGGCGTGAAGGTTCCCGATGTGCTTATTTCGGGACATCACGCAAATATAGACAAATGGCGCGACGAGAGCGCGAGAGAACTGACGGAGAGACAACGTCCTGACCTTCTTGAGAATTGATAGAGCAATAATTTGCGGAAAGGAGAGAGTATGGCGCGTAAAAAGGTCAAAAATAAACGCCGTCCATCGCTTTTATGGAACTTGGCGGACAGACTTACCGCTTTGATATATTCGTTCTTTATACACGGAAGAGCAGGCGAAATGCTCTCATCCAAAGGTACACTCAGCAAAAGCAGTTATCTTGCCAAGGCATTTGAACAGAAGGGTTCACGTATAGGGAATATTCTGACCGGATATCCCGAGGCATTGATTGAGAGAAGTATCTCTGCAAAGATTTTTTCATTTTTGGGCAAATTCTGGGCGGCACTCAGGCTTAATGTATATGGGACGTTCTTTGCGGTTTATGGACTGTCTGCAGTTATGATATACATAATCCCTGCGGCTTTAAATGGATTTTCCTCTTTTGATGAGATGTCGGTGATAGCGGCGGGCGCGATTTTGCTGTGTTCAATCCCGCTTTTGTTTTCGTCTCAATCCGCGATAGAGGCAATATCGGGAAGCCGTGCCATGAGCCGCTTAATACTTGACATACTTTGTGTTCCGCAAGAGCATTTGAGGGTTAAAAAGCAATACGGCGGAACCGGCTATGTACTTGTCGCTTTTGTGATGGGAATGATTCTCGGCGGTCTGTCGTTTTTCACTCATCCAATGTTTGTACCCGTGGCTGTTCTTTGTATAATAATCATTTTTGCGGTATTTTCCTTCCCCGAGATAGGAGTCGTGACTACACTTGCGCTTGTTCCGTTTATGAAGTACTTTGCAAATCCCGAACTGTTGCTTTTGACAATGGTGGTTTTGACCGGAATGGCATATGCTTTGAAGGTTTTTCAGAGAAAGAGAACCTTCAAGCTTTCGCTTGAAACGGCAATGGTACTGCTTTTCTGCGGTTTTGTAATTGTCGGAGGACTTTTTTCGTACGGAGGAACCGAGACATTCATCGATTCGATCACCGCAGTGATACTCATTTCAGGCGGATTTTTGCTGACGTACAACCTTATTAACACCGAAAAATTGCTTTATTCGTGTCTGAAAACGGTAACTGTTTCATTTTTGTTCCTTTGCTTTATCGGTATATGGGAAAGCGTATACTACGGTATTTCTACAAGAATTATCGATAGTCTGAGTCCCGGTATCTCGGCTATAACCGATGAGAGTTTGCTATATATAGCAGATAACGGAGTCGTGTTCGGGATGTTTGCCGTATTTGTGCTTCCTCTTTTGTTTGCTTATATTTCAAAGAGGAAAAGTGTAAAAGGCGCAATGTTTTTCATTGGTCTTTGCGCGATTTTGATAAGCGCCGCATGGATGTGCAGCAATTATGAGATTGTCGTCGCTCTTGTCATTGAATGTATTATTTTCTGGTTTATTTTCAGTCACAAGACAATGGCTGCGGTTATTTTTGCACTGATACCGGTCGGAATAATTGCATTGCTGTATCCGTATGGAGTGACATATCTTGGTTTACCCGATATTTCTAGAATGATAGTTGAGTATATGCCTGCAAGTATCAGCGGTTCGGAGCAGCATGTCAGTGTATTACACGATGTAATAAAAATGATATCGGACGGTAATTTCTTGGGAATCGGTGCGGGAGAGCATGCCTTCAGTGCGGTATTTCCCGCATATGCCTGCGATGCTTCGCTTGGAGCGGACGGACCTATGTCATTCTGGCTTCAGATACTTTGCTGGTCGGGAATATTCGGATTTATTTCATTCTTGATTTTTGTGATATTTATGTTGAAACGATGCTTGGGCTTTTTCATTTCATCGGACAAAAGCGAGCTTCGGAATAAGGCGCTTGCACTCTTTTGCGGCATCGTCGCCGCACTGTTGCTCGGAAACGTGTACAGCATATGGTCGGACGGAAGAGTGATGTATTTGTTCTGGGTATCCATCGGATTACTTATGGGTCATATACGGCTCGGAAATGCCGGAGAGGACATCAGAAAGACCGCTTTTATGGACACTTCGTACGCGGCGGACGCTGAAATCGTATTCTATGATTGAACGGATGTAATATCGGGACGTGATAATCTTGTATTGGGGGGAAGAACATGTCAGAAATAAACGGCAAGGATTTTGATGAAAAATCCAATAATTTAAAGAAAGCCGACTCAAAAAAATCTCATGGCGAGGTTGGGACAACGCTCAGAAACGAGATATTAGGCGGAAGGAAGATAAGAGAAAATTCCGACATAAAAAACATAAAAGTCAAAAAACGGTTGCCCATTGCGATTGATATCATAGCGGGAATTTTGATGCTTGCGTTGATGTGCGGAGTCGTTGTAGGCTCGTATTTGCTTTTCAGGTACTATTCAAACGACTACGACAGTGTTAACGTTACATACAAGGTTGCCTTTGATACTGCGGAAAAGGATCAGGTTCTTGCCGTAATGAGAGCAAATGAAAAGGTTTTTCTTGATACGGAGTCAAATTCGGTATATTTCGGAAAAATAACCGGTGTAAATACCGAAGAAAACGGAATGGGTCAGAACTCAAGACGAATAAACTTGACTATCGAGGTCAATGCCAAATACAGAAAAGGTGAGGGCTACTCATTGGGAGATGAACGGTTGGCGGTCGGAAGCAAATTTATGTTGCGTTGCGGAGAGAAAACAGAGGCTGTAACGGTAGTGGAGCTTAGTACCGGAGGAAAATAATATGGGCAATATGACAAAAAACAAGAAAAAGATAAACGTGATAGATGTAGTTATAATTCTGCTCGTATTGGCACTCATCGGAACGGCGGCATACCGAATTTATTCCGAGATAACAAAGAATATTTCGGCTAAAAAAAGCAATATCATACTTACGTTTGAATGTGAGGTTACATATGACAGTATCCTCAAATATGTAAAAAACGGTGATGCCGTATACCTTTCATCGGACGGAACATTGCTCGGATATTTACACAAAACGGATGAAGCGGCAGATGCCCTGTATGCCATTACCGATGACACCGACAGTCCCGAGGGCAGTGCTAACAAAAGCGTCAAACTTCGCGGAACGCTTAAGCTCAGCGCAAACGCGCGCGAAGCACAAAACGGCGGATACTATGTGATAAACGGGAATAATATTACAAAGGGAAGCACACTTGACGTATATACGGAAACAACGGTTATGAAAATTGTTGTCAAAAGCATAGAAAACACGCAGGAAAAGTGATGTTTGTTGACTAAAAGTAAGGATTATTGTGCAATATGCAATAAAAAATCAAAGCAAATGAAGTAAAAAAATATATAGTATTACCCCTTGATTTTGCGGAAGATTTCTGTTATACTTAAGCAAGTGACTAATAATGCATATTTGTTCAATATGTGTATCATGAGGTATTTAGATGAAAACATGTGAGATAATGATAACCAATTCAAGCGGACTTCACGCGCGTCCCGCGACATTCTTCATTCAGAAGGCTAATTTTTATAAGAGTACCATTCTCATTGAGAAGGACGACCGCAAGGTAAACGCAAAGAGCTTGCTTGGCGTGCTTTCTCTCGGTATTGCAAAGGGAATGACTGTTACACTTTCTGCTGAAGGCGTGGACGAGGATGCAGCGATCGACGGTCTCGTTTCTCTCATCAATTCGGGATTTAATGAATAATGAACCGTATTAAAAAGAACGGGACTGTACCATGAAGACGGACAGTCCCGTTTTTTGTAGCTTCAAAAAAATCAGGAGGCGGAAATGGCGATAAAAGAGTCTGAAAACAAAATATTGCTTGAAAAAGCCAACACCCTGCCTCTGCGCCCGGGTGTTTACATCATGAAAAACGCATCGGGCAGTGTAATATATGTCGGAAAGTCGAGAAAACTTAAAAACAGAGTATCTCAGTATTTTCAAAACAGCGAAAAAAATGTTAAGACCGCAAATATGGTTCGTCAGGTCAATGATTTCGATTACTATGTCTGCGATACCGAGATTGAGGCTCTGTCACTTGAAAATACGCTTATTAAGCAGTATTCTCCAAAATACAATATACGCCTGAAGGACGCTAAATCGTATCCGTATATAAAGATAACCGACGGAGCCTATCCGAAGCTCGTCATGACGAGAAAAAGGCAGAGCGACGGCGGAAAATATTTCGGTCCTTATTCGGGTACGTCGACTGTCTATTCGGTTATCAACACGCTTTCCGCAGTTCTGGGACTGCCGACATGTTCGAGAAATTTCCCGAAGGATATCGGGAAGGAAAGACCTTGTCTTTACTATCAGATGAAAAAGTGCTGCGGCGTTTGCACGGGCAAAGTCACGGAGGACGAATACCGTGAGAAAATTAAATTTGCGTCTGACGTACTTCGGGGAAATACCGCATCTGTAAAGCGTGAGTTGACCGATAAGATGTTTCACGCGGCGGAGGACGAGAGATTTGAGGCTGCGGCAAAATACCGTGATACACTCTCGGCGCTCGACCGTCTGGGACAGAGGCAAAAGGTAGTGGCGGCACCGGGAACCGAGCATGACGTTATAGCCCTTTACAATGACGATATCTGCTCGTGCATCTCAATATTCTATATCCGCGACGGCGCGGTGAGCGATAAGTCGGAATATGTTTTCGGCAAGGACAGAATTATTGACGAGAGCAATATCGCATCATTTATCTGTGAGCTTTACAGGGTTCGCGAGTATATACCTAAAAGTATTCTCCTGTCTTTTGAAATTGAAGATGAGGAATCGCAATTGATATCGGAGTATCTCGGAAGCCTTGCAGGACATCGGGTGAGTGTGCGCACACCCGAGCGCGGAGATATGAAGACTCTTTGCGACATGGTTCGCGACAATGCGGCAGAGAAGGCGAAAAATTACCGAAACGAAGCCGAAAAGGACGAAAAAGTGCTTTTGCGTCTTGCACAAATACTCGGTCTTGAGGTCTATCCCGAAAGAATTGAGGCATATGACATCTCAAACCTCTCGCACGAGCATATCACCGCCGGAATGATAGTGAGCGAGGGCGGAAAGCTCAAACGCTCGGATTACAGAAGCTTTAAGATAAAGACCGTCACCGAGGGTACGGACGACTATCAGAGTATGCGTGAGGCACTGTCGCGTCGCTTTGCGCATCTTGACGATGAGGAAGGTTCATTTTCGGCTCTGCCCGACCTCATATTGCTTGACGGCGGACGCGGACACGTCTCGGTGGTTAAGGAGCTTCTGTCGGAGCTTGGAATAGACGTTCCCGTATTCGGAATGGTGAAGGACGACTTCCACAAGACCCGCGCGCTTTGCACCGAGTGCGAGGAGATAAGCATCGCAAAGGAAAACGCGCTGTTTGTCTTTATCTATAAGCTTCAGGAAGAGGTACACCGTTTTACCGTGTCAAAGATGAGCCGTGCAAAGAGCAAGACTCTGACGAAATCTACACTGACGAAAATAAAAGGCATAGGCGACTCCAAGGCAAAGGTGCTTTTGAAGACATTTGGGGGCTATTCGGGTGTCAAAAACGCGGGCTTTGACGAGCTTGTCTCGGTAAAGGGCATAAGCCGAGCCGATGCCGAAAATATTATTGATCATTTCAAAAAAGACCGATAAAAGGATAAAAATTATATGATGCGAATAATTACGGGACGCGCAAAGGGAATAAGGCTTGATACGCTCTCGGGCGACAACACGCGTCCGACAAGCGAACGCGCAAAAGAGGCAGTTTTTTCAATGCTTCAGTTTGACATTGAGGGCAGAGAGGTGCTTGACCTTTTTTCCGGCTCGGGTCAGATGGGACTTGAGGCGGTCTCGCGCGGCGCGGCATCTGCGACCTTGGTTGAAAAAGCGAAGGATGCGGCGGCGGTAATTTCAAAAAATATGGAGAAAACAAGGCTTTCGGAGTTCTGTCGCTTACAATGCTCGGACGTTTTCGACTTCATTCGGACGTTCAGAGGCAGAAAAAAGTACGACATCATATTCATTGACCCGCCGTATGCGCTTCGCGCGGTCGCACCGACAATCAAAGCCTTGCTTGACGCGGACATGCTGAAAGGTACGTCGATAATCGTCGCGGAAAGCGCGGAAGAGGACGTTTTTGAGAATTCCCCCGATTTGAAAGAAAAATTTGAGATTTTAAGATGCACAAAATACGGAGTTGCGCACATGACCGTGATGACTCCGAGAAAGGTCGAACAAAATGGTAGCCTTGATACCCGGGAGCTATGACCCGATAACGCAGGGACACGTAAACATCATAGAACGCGCGGCAAGGATTGCCGACCGAGTCTACGTCGCCGTGATGAATAACGATTCCGCAAAACATTCGTCGGTGCTAAGCTCAAAAACGTATATGTTTTCAATGGAGAAGAGAGTTGAGCTTGCGAAGCTCTCGCTTTCGCATATAGAGAACATTGAAGTTGTGTCGTCGTGCGGTAT
Source organism: Eubacteriales bacterium (assembly GCA_051867975.1). Lineage (GTDB taxonomy): Bacteria > Bacillota > Clostridia > Oscillospirales > CAG-272 > SVTX01. The sequence continues at coordinate 37,389 of JBJDZM010000067.1, forward strand.
GCTAATCGACCTTTTCGACGAGCTTTCGGCAGACGTGATAATAAAGGGGATCCGCACGTCCTCCGACCTTGAATACGAGATGATACACGCAAAGTGGAACAAGGAGCATAATCCGCGCCTCGAAACACTCTTTTTGCCTGCCGACGATTCGCTTGCATCGGTCAGCTCGACGCTTGTGAGAGAATACGTAATAAAGGGCGAATTTGAATTGCTTGAAGGGATTATTTCGCCCAAAGCAATAGAATATTTACAAAATGTCAAATAATCACACAAAAGGTCGGTCAGCCGACCTTTTCTAAATATTTACACGAAAAAATGTGTAAAATACCTTTACATTTAAAAATTTATATGTTATAATATTGAGGTCAAAAACAGAACAGAAGTTTGATAAATTTGGGAGGGCGTATGTCGGGTTTTAAACTCAAAAGTGAATATAAACCTACGGGCGACCAGCCCGAGGCGATAAAAAAGATTGTCGAAGGGATAAGAGAAGGTCAGCATATGCAGACTCTGCTCGGTGTTACCGGCTCGGGTAAGACCTTTACAATGGCAAACGTCATAGCCGAGATAAACCGCCCGACTCTTGTTTTAGCGCACAATAAAACCCTCGCTGCACAGCTTTGCTCTGAGTTCCGCGAGTTTTTCCCCGAAAATGCGGTCGAGTACTTTGTCTCCTATTACGACTATTATCAGCCCGAGGCGTATATCCCCGGAAAAGATATGTATATCGAAAAGGACGCGCTTGTCAATGACGAGATCGACCGACTGAGGCACTCGGCGACAAGCTCGCTTTTTGAGCGCCGAGACGTTATCATCGTCGCGAGCGTATCGTGCATATATTCGCTCGGCGAACCCGAAGAATACAAAGACCTTGTAATCTCGCTCCGTCCCGGGATGATAATGGCGCGCGAGGAGCTTATCCGCCGCCTTATTTCAATAAGCTATACGAGAAATGACCTCAACCTCGTCCGTGACTCGTTCAGAGTACGCGGAGACGTCGTTGAGATAATCCCCGCGAGCATGGATTCAAAGGCGATAAGAGTTGAGTTTTTCGACGATGAAATAGACAGAGTATCCGAAATAAACATCGTGACGGGCGAGCTTATCCGTCAGCTTTCATACGCGCCGATATACCCCGCGACGCACTATGCGGTATCGGACGAAAAGAGGGAAGCGGCAATCTCCGAAATACTTGCGGAGATGAGGGAAAGAGCGGCATATTTTGAGTCGGAGGGAAAGCTCATTGAGGCTCAAAGGATAACCGAGAGAGTAAAATACGACATGGAAATGCTCTCGGAGATCGGTTTTTGCTCGGGAGTTGAGAACTATTCGAGAATTCTCTCCCGCCGACCGGCAGGCTCAACGCCCTATACCCTGCTTGACTATTTCCCGAAGGACTTTTTGCTTTTTGTCGACGAATCCCACGTTACTCTCCCTCAGGTCAGAGGAATGAGCGGAGGAGATACCGCCAGAAAGAAAAACCTTATAGATTACGGATTCCGTTTGCCCTCGGCATACGACAACCGTCCGCTTTTCTTTGAAGAATTTGAGGAGAGGATCAATCAGGCGGTGTTCGTCAGCGCAACACCCGGAGACTACGAAAACGAGCATAGCGAGCAGACCGTCGAGCAGATAATCAGACCTACGGGACTGCTTGACCCTGAGGTCGAGATTAGACCTATCGAGGGGCAGGTCGACGACCTCATGGGCGAGATACGCATACGCGCCGACAAGGGCGAACGCGTACTTGTAACGACGCTGACCAAGAAGATGGCGGAGGATCTTACCGACTATCTTGAGGACAACGGAATAAAGGTCAGGTATATACATTTCAACATCGATACGATTGAGCGAATGGAGATAATCCGCGACCTGAGGCTTGGTGTGTTTGACGTGCTTGTCGGAATCAACCTTCTCCGCGAAGGACTTGATATTCCCGAGGTCTCGCTCGTGGCTATACTCGACGCCGACAAGGAAGGATTTTTGCGTGCCGAGCGTTCGCTGATACAGACCATAGGCCGTGCGGCGAGAAACGCCGAGGGAAAGGTCATAATGTATGCGGATAACGTCACAGGCTCAATGGAGCGCGCGATCAGCGAGACCAACCGCCGCCGAAAAATACAGGACGATTACAATAAGGCTCACGGTATAGTGCCGAAGACCATAATTAAGGGAATCCGCGATATAATCGACATGGGCGCGTCGGGCGAGGACCGCGGCAAGAGCAAGCTTGACAAAAAGAAGCAAAAAAAGCTCACCGCAACAGAGCGTGAAAAGCTCATAGAGCAGTACACACGCGAGATGAAAGAGGCTGCAAGGTCGCTTGAATTTGAAAAAGCAGCGTATCTGCGTGACGAGATTGCAAAGCTGCGAGAAGGCAAATAACCCTCCCGTCAGCCAATGATCTTTCGTCCAAAAAAACAAATTATTTAAAAGTTTTGAAAGGTCAAGGAAAACTATTTCAAAAGTTTTCCTTGTGGGGTATGGGGCAACGCCCCATAATAGTATGGATAAGAATATAGTAATCAAGGGCGCGCGCGTCCACAATTTAAAAAACATCGACGTTACGATACCGAGGGACAAGCTGGTTGTCCTGTCGGGACTTTCGGGAAGCGGAAAATCGTCTTTGGCTTTTGATACCGTGTATGCAGAAGGGCATAGACGGTTTGTTGAGTCGCTTTCAAGCTATGCGAGAATGTTCCTCGGTCAGATGGACAAGCCCGATGTTGACTCGATTGACGGTCTGTCCCCCGCAATATCGATAGACCAGAAAACAACGTCCAAAAACCCGCGTTCGACGGTGGGAACGGTAACCGAGATATATGACTATTTAAGGCTTTTGTACGCACGGATCGGCGTACCGCACTGCCCGATCTGCGGAAAAGAGATAAGAAGGCAGAGCGTTGACACGATAATTGAACGGATCCTGAAGCTCCCCGAGGGTGAGCGCTTTTTGGTCGTCGCTCCCGTCGTCAGGGCACAAAAGGGAATGCATGAAAAGGTCTTTGCCGATGCGAAAAAGAGCGGATTTGTCCGCGTCCGGGTTGACGGCATTTTGTATGACCTCTCGGAAGAAATTAAGCTTGATAAAAACAAGAAGCACTCGATTGAGGTGGTCGTTGACCGACTCGTGATGCGTGAGGGAATACGCCCGCGTCTTTCCGATTCGGTTGAGACTGCGCTCTCGCTTGCGGACGGACATCTCTTGATAGTACCCGTCAAGCGCGGAGAGGAGGAGAGCGAGGGCGAGGTGCTTTCGTTTTCACAGTCGTATGCATGCGAGGAACACGGCATTTCGGTGGGCGAATTTGAGCCGAGAATGTTCTCATTTAACAATCCGCAGGGCGCATGCCCTCACTGCTCGGGACTCGGCGAGACGAGAAGGATCTCGGTCGAGAGAATAATTCCCAACAAAAATCTTTCGCTTTCCGAGGGTGCGATAAACGTCAACGGCTTTAAGAGCCTTGAGGAGGAGAGCTGGAACGGCCCTCTTTTCCGCGCGGTCGGCGAGAGATTCGGTTTTACGCTCGACATGCCGATAAAAGACTTTTCCGAGAAGGCATACGAGGTGCTTTTGTACGGCTCGGGAACCGAAAAATACGAAGTGACACGCTTCTTCGGCGGAGAAGCACATGAAAAGAAGACGACATTTGACGGCGTTATAAAAATGATGGAGCAGAGACTCCAATACGGCATGAGCGCCGATTATTACGAGCAGTTTATCGAAGAGACCGACTGCGAATTTTGCCACGGACAGAGACTCAACCCAATGTCGTTGGCAGTCACCGTCGGCGGAAAAAACATTCACGAATTCTGCTCTATGTCGGTGAAGGATGCGCTTGATTTCATAAATTCACTTGAACTTTCCGAAACCGAGCTTGCAATTGCGCGCGAGATACTCAAGGAGATACGCGCGCGGCTTGGATTTCTGGTCAGCGTCGGACTTGACTATCTCACGCTTGCGAGAAAGGCAGGCACGCTGTCGGGCGGTGAGGCGCAGAGAATAAGACTTGCGACGCAGATAGGCTCTTCGCTCGTCGGTGTGCTTTACATCCTTGACGAGCCGAGCATAGGTCTGCATCAGCGTGACAATTCAAAGCTTATTGCAACGCTCAAAAAGCTCCGCGACCTCGGCAACACGGTCATTGTCGTCGAGCATGACGAGGAGACTATGGAGGAGTCGGACTATATCATCGACATCGGTCCCGGCGCGGGAATTCACGGCGGAGAGGTAGTAGCCTTCGGTACGCCCGAAGAGGTCAAGCAAAATGAAAAATCGCTGACGGGCGCATATCTTTCGGGCAGAAAGAGAATTGCAGTTCCCGAAACACGTCGCGAAGGCAACGGACACTTTCTCACGGTCAAGGGCGCGGCAGAGCATAACCTGAAGAAGATCGACGTGAAGATTCCGCTTGGAAAATTTGTTTGTGTGAGCGGTGTTTCGGGAAGCGGAAAATCTTCGCTCGTCAACGGCATACTCTATCCGAAGCTCGCGCATGACCTCAACCGCGCGATAGCATATCCCGGTAAGTGCGACGGAGTAGAGGGACTTGAAAACCTCGATAAGGTCATATGTATAGACCAAAGCCCGATTGGGCGCACACCCCGATCAAACCCCGCGACGTACACGGGGCTTTTCACCGACATCCGCGACCTCTTTGCTCAAACGAAGGATGCAAAGGCGAAGGGATATCTGCCGGGCAGATTTTCCTTTAACACAAAGGGCGGACGCTGTGAGGCGTGCGAGGGTGACGGTGTCAAGTGCATAGAGATGCACTTTTTGCCCGATGTTTACGTCACGTGTGATGTCTGCAAGGGCAAGCGGTACAACGCCGACACGCTTGAAGTCAAATACAAGGGCAAGAATATTTTTGACGTGCTTGACATGACGGTCGAAGAAGGACTTGCGTTCTTTGACGGTCTGCCGAAGATAACGAGAAAGCTCAAAACTCTCTGCGACGTCGGACTCGGATACATCAAGATAGGTCAGTCCTCGACGACGCTTTCGGGTGGCGAGGCACAGAGAGTAAAGCTTGCTACCGAGCTGTCCAAACGCTCGACGGGCAAGACGATATACATTCTTGACGAGCCGACGACGGGACTCCATACTGCCGACGTCGCAAAGTTGCTTGAGGTCTTGCAGATGATATGCGATGGCGGAAATACCGTGCTCGTTATCGAGCATAATCTCGACGTAATCAAGTGCGCCGACCACATAATCGACTTAGGTCCCGAGGGCGGCGACGGCGGCGGACGCATCGTCGCAGAGGGTTCACCCGAAGAGGTTGCAGAGG
>JBJDZM010000068.1:0-9261 GCA_051867975.1 Eubacteriales bacterium
CGTGGAAATCTTCGGTATCCTCGATAAAGCCGTCAAGGCGCTGGGGGGTGTCGGTCAACTCGACCGCCATGCAACCGCCCGTGCGGTCGACTATCTTCGCGCCGTAGATTGAAATGAGACTTGCGAGCTTTTCGTTGTCACGCTCCTCGGCGGCGAACTTAATGAGCAGTATCTCGTGAATGAGACTGAAGGTCGGTTCGACCGAGAAAATGAGCTTCGTCTCAACGAGCTTGCCCGTCTGCTTCATTATTTGAGAAAACTTTTTCTCGTCACCGCTCGTCATTATCGTAATACGCGAGAGGCGTTCGTCATGAGTCGGCGAAACGGTCAGCGAATCAATGTTAAATCCTCTTTGAACGAAGAGCGACGCCACTCTTGCAAGCACACCGGCGTTATTTTCAACGAGGATGACCATGCATTGTTTTTTCATAATTCATCATCCCCCTGTTCAGTTGAAAATTGTATCGTTTACGGTCTTGCCGCTCGGTATCATGGGCAGAACCTTCTCGTCACGGTCGACTATGCACTCGATCCAGACGGGACCGTCCTCTTTGAGCGCCTCTTTCATCGCTTTCTCAAACTCGGCAGGCGTCTCGCAGTGATAGCCCTTTGCTCCAAATCCCTCGGCAACCGCCTTGTAGTTCGTGACTCTGTCAGGCTCGCTCGACGAATATCTGCCGCCGTAGAAGGCTTCCTGCCACTGATGGACCATTCCGAGCGCGGAGTTGTTGAATATGACCGAAATTACAGGCACTTTGTATGTCACAGCCGTGCAGACCTCGTTGAGGTTCATGTGGAAGGAGCCGTCGCCCGTGAAGTGGACAACCCTCGTTCCGGGGCGGGATATCGACGCACCGATTGCCGCTCCGTAGCCGTAGCCCATCGTGCCGAGTCCGCCGCTGGTCAGAAAGTTCTTCGCATGCGTGTGATGGAGATACTGAGCCGCCCACATCTGATGCTGTCCGACGTCGGTGACGTATATCGCATCCTCGCCGGAAAGCTCGCACGCCTTCTCGACGATGAAATGGGGCTTTATTTCCGTGTCACTGTCGACCGGCTTGTAGTCCTCGGTCTTCCAATGCTCGATATGCTCGTGCCATGCGTCGTGCTTCGCCTCTTTGACGTACTTGAGCATCTCGCAAAGCACTTCTTTGACGTCGCCGACGATGCTGTAATCGGCAATGACGTTCTTGTTTATCTCGCTGGGGTCGATGTCTATGTGAACTATGCTCGCATTGGGAGCAAATTTCTCGGTGTTGAGCGCAACTCTGTCCGAAAAACGCGTTCCTATCGCGATAAGCACGTCGGCACGGCTGACTGCCGCATTTGCACTGTAATTGCCGTGCATGCCCATAAGTCCCATATTATTTCTCTCTCCGTACCCGAGCACGCCTGCCGCCATGAGCGTGTGCGCCGCGGGTATGTCGGCGCGGTTTATAAGCTCGCGCAACTCCGCACCTGCATCGCTGAGCCGTACGCCGCCGCCGAAGTAGATGCACGGACGCTCGCTTCTGTTGATAAGCTCGGCAATCTCACGCACGTTGCCCTTTATCTCTTTCGTCCTCGTCGGAACGACCGCCGCCTTCGGCTCGTAGTCGGTAACCGCCGCCGTAACGTCCTTCGGAATGTCGATAAGCACGGGACCCGGTCTGCCGCTTCCCGCTATCTCAAACGCGCGGCGGACCGTGTCGGCGAGGTCCTCGACTCGGCGCACGACGAAATTGTGCTTGGTTATGGGCATCGTAATGCCCGTTATGTAGACCTCCTGGAAGCTGTCGCATCCGATAAGAGGGTTTGCAACATTACCCGTAATGGCGACCATGGGAACGCTGTCCATATACGCCGTAGCGATACCGGTGACAAGGTTTGTCGCACCGGGACCGCTCGTTGCTAAAACGACGCCTGTTTTGCCGGTAGCTCTCGCGTAGCCGTCGGCGGCGTGGGCTGCGCCCTGCTCGTGCGCGGTCATGTAATGAGTTATCTCATCCTGGTGCTTGTAGAGTGCATCGTAGATGTTGAGCACCGAGCCTCCGGGATAGCCGAAGATGGTGTCAACGCCCTGCTCGATGAGTACTTTTACAAGTATCTCGGAACCGTTTAATTTCATTTAAAACTCCTTTGGGGTGAAATTTATTCGATTGAAATGCGCCGCAAAAAAACACAAAGCCCCCGTCTCTTAATATAAAGAGACAAAGGGCATAATATACTCTCTGCGGTACCACTCTTATTGCTTTTTTCAAAGCCGCTCTGCTTTTACCAATCAGTAAAACCGTCCATGATAACGGGGACATCCGTCTGTGCCTACTTGCAAGACCGCTTTCGGGCAGATGCTCGGGGATGAGGTTCATCCGCACTCGCCGCCGACTCGCACCATTGAGACTCGCGTCTCCGTCGGCTCTCTTGAGGTCCCGCGCAGATTACTTTTTCCCGTCACTGCATTTCAATAAATATGAGGAGATTATACCACAGCGCAAAAGCTTTGTCAAGAATTTTTCTCAATTTTTTTCGTCGGTTTTGATAATATATGAGTTTTCAACAAAAATTCAGACGAAAAGGTTGTTAATTTCGCAAAATTAACGAATGTTATTGTCTCTTTTTTCCTATTTGTATTGTAGCGCGTGACTTTGTCGGCGCATCAAAGCTCGCAATGACCTCAACTTCGCAGTTGTATTATAAAACTGAACTTAGTCTCAGATTGATGACAAAGTTCATATTCAATAGGTTATTGCATATTGATAATTGATAGCCCGCTTTTTCTTTGGTAGCGCAGGCGCAAAGAAAAAGCTTGGCAAAAAGAAGACGCCGTAAGGAAATTTCGCCGTTGCGACGGCGACCAAGGCTACGCGCCTTGGATGGCGCCGCCTTTTGAGAAAGGCGGGCGAAAACTTTCCTGAAGACATCGCCGTGAAGTTTTTCGGCAGTCTGTTGTCTGCGCGTCAAAGCTCGGCGATGACCTCAACCTCGCAAAGGACGTTTTTCGGAAGAGTCTTGACCGCCACGCAGGAGCGCGCCGGCTTTGAGGTGAAATAGCGTCCGTAGACCTCGTTGAACGCGGCAAAATCGCCCATGTCCGCAAGGAAACAGGTGGTTTTGACTGCTTTTTCGAGGCTTGTGCCTGCCGCCTCAAGGACTGCGCCGAGATTTTTGCAGACTTGCTCGGTTTGCGAGACGATGTCAACGGCTTCGACCGCTCCGCTTGCAGGATTAATCGCAATCTGTCCCGATGTGAAAACGACGTTGCCGACCTTTACCGCCTGCGAATAAGGACCTATCGCCTCGGGGGCGTTTTTAGTGTAAATTTTCTCCATAATTATATCCTTTCTGCTTTGCCTCCGGCGGCTTAAGACCCTTTTGGAAAAAAGGTCTTAAGAATCCCAAAAACTTCCGGTAGCTTCGCACTTGATTTGTAGTTTATCTTATCAATATAAATTCTGTAAAACTTAACGCACAACCTATGCAAAAGTAATTTTAACTTAGTGTGACTTTGATTTCAGATGCTCTTGCATGGCTGGGTTTAACACGTATCCAATACAGAAACGTCAGTGAGGGATTTTTCCGAAGGGAAAATCCTACGTCACCGCGATAAGGACCCAAAATATTAAAAGTTTTAGGAAGGGGTTTGGGGAGAACCCTTTTTCCAAAAGGGTTTCCCCAATATCCTCAGCACAATCTATCTTCTCATACCAACTTAAATCCCGCATTAGTCAAAGCGGTTGTAATCTCACTAATGTGTTCGTGATTTCGGGTTTCGAGAACGATGCGGAGATAGCAGCCGTTGATGTCCATGGTCTCGCTGGCACGCTCGTGGTGAACGGAGATGACGTTCGCCCCGAGGTCGGCGATTATCGCCGAGACCTGCTTGAGCTGACCGGGCTTGTCGGAAAGCTCGATGCAAAGCGTGTGGTTTCTGCCCGACATGAGGAGTCCGCGCTTGATGACGCGCGAGAGAATCGTGACATCAATGTTACCGCCCGAGACGAGCGCAACCACCTTTTTGCCTTTGACGGGAACCTTGTCGAACATGACAGCCGCGACCGCAACCGCACCTGCTCCCTCGGCGATGAGCTTGTGCTGCTCGATAAGTCCGAGAATTGCCGATGAGATCTCACCCTCGGTCACCGTCACGATGTCGTCAACGTATTTAGAGACAAGCTCGTATGTATTGTCGCCCGGCTCCTTTACCGCAATTCCGTCGGCAATCGTCGAAACATTTTCAAGCCGCTCCTTTTTGCCGTTCTTTACCGAATTATACATGCTCGGCGCACCGACAGACTGAACGCCGTAAACCTTGACCGCGGGCTTCAACTGCTTTAAGGCAAACGCAACGCCCGAGATAAGTCCGCCGCCGCCTATCGGTACGACGACCGCATCGATGTCGTCAAGCTCGTCAAGGATCTCAAGCGCAATCGTTCCCTGACCGGCAATCACGTCCTCGTCGTCAAAGGGGTGAACGAAGGTGTAGCCCATCTCGTCGCGAAGCTCAAGCGCGCGCTTATACGCGTCGTCGTAAACGCCCGGCACCATAACGACCTCAGCACCGTAGCTCTTTGTCGCCTCGACCTTCGATATCGGCGCACCGTCGGGCAGACAAATGACCGACTTTATACCGTACTTCTGCGCCGCAAGCGCAACTCCCTGAGCGTGATTTCCCGCGGAGCATGCGATAACACCGCGCGCCTTCTCCTCAGGCGAGAGCTGGGAGATCTTATATCCCGCTCCGCGCACCTTGAACGAGCCTGTCACCTGTAAGTTCTCGGTCTTCAAGTAGAGCTTACAGTCGGGATTTATTTTCGGCGATGCGATAAGCGCGGTCTTCCTGACTACGTCCTTTAATACGTACGCCGCATGATATACCTTGTCGAGTGTCAACATTTCTTGTCTTTCCTTTCAACAATTTGTTGTATTTTAAACTGTGAATTTATTTTTTGTCTTTTTTTTCTTTAGTTTTGTCGATGTTTTGCAAAAAACAGAAAAAGTCCGTCTTCCGACGAACTCTCAAATACGCGCATTGAGTCCGTCTCAAATTTCAAAGAGACGGGCAAAATACCCGCGGTACCACTCCTTTTGCGGCAATGCCGCCACTCTGCGCACACTGACATGTGCCCTTCTTTAACGCAGAAATACGCATCCGTCTATTTTTCAAAGATGTCGATGCCGTGCCGCCGCGAAGGCTTGCGAAACGCCGCCGCGAAGGCTTGCAAAGTGCCGATGCAAGTGCATATGATTGCCCGTAAAGGCTTTCAACGCATATCCGACAACTTCTCAGAAAAATTCGAGAATGAGCTCCGAGGTGATTTAGCATTTGCCGCCGCCCTGCCGTCTTCCACCACGAGATCTCTCTCCCGACGGCTCTCTGTGAGAGCATAGCCTTTCGGCTCGGCACGCCGCTCCTCTTCATCGCTTTTGTTCATTATAATACTCTTTTATACCTTTGTCAATATTGCAATTGTACAAATGTTATATTTAGACAAAGCGATTTTTGTCGCATTTTTACAAACAGTCAAAAGCTCAGATATCCTCGCTCGACTTCCCGAAAAGTATCTGCATATAGTTCCGCCTGCCGTAAAGCACCCGAATGATATGCACCCGCTCGCCCTCAACCTTGTAAAACGCGATGTAATTTGCGCAGACAAGAAAGCGATACGGCACCTCAAAACCGACTATCGAGGAAAGCGGCGCGCCGAGTTCGGGAAAGACGGCAAGCTGACGGATGCGTTTCATGATTTTCTCAATAGTATTTTTCGCCGCCGTCTCGCTGCACGCTTCGTCGGTAATATACGCTTTTATCTCCTTCAAATCTTCAAGGGCATCGGGAGTAAACTCAACTTCAGCCATTACCTGCCCCCAAAAGCGCCTCGACATCCGAGATATCGATATACCCCTTTTTCTTCGCCGAAGCATCTCCTTTTGCAAGCTCACTCAACAGCTTGAGCGTCGCCTGTGTCTTTTCAAATTCCTCAATATCGACTATGGCGTACCTGCCGCGGCCGTTCTTTGTGAGGAATACGGGTTCTCCGACGGATATGTCGCGCAGAACCTCATTGTAGTTGCGCAGATCGGATACCGGCTTAATATTAGGCATAATAAAATCCCCCTTGTTTTTCTGCTGTATATATTATACACTAATCTTTAGTAAAATTCAACAGCAAATTTTTATTTTTTGAAAATTATTGCCGCGATTCTACATTTGACTGCATACCGCGGCAAATTTATTTGATGATGTTTTCACTTTGAGTGATAGAGTTTTTTCACTTGATATTTCGGCTCGCAGGTCATGTTTATGCCGAGCTTTTTGAAGGTCTTTTGGTCTGCGCTTGACAGAATGACCGTGGAGTGTGCTTCAAGCCCTTTGAGATTATCAAGCTGTTCAAGTGCCGCCGCCGCTCTTTTTGAGGTCACCGCGCTTATCGCAAGCGCTATGAGTATCTCGTCGACGTGAAGTCTCGGATTATGATTTCCGAGGTGATCGATCTTGAGGTGCTGGACCGGGCGGATGACCGAGGGCGAGATAAGCTCGACCTTGTCGTCAATGCCCGCGAGTGCCTTGAGCGCATTGAGTATCGCTGCCGCTCCCGCGCCGAGCAGAGGCGAGGTCTTTCCCGTCAGAACCTCTCCGCCCGGCAACTCTATCGCCATAGCAGGCGCGCCTGTCAGCTCCGCCTTTGCGTTTGCCGCCGCCACGACGGCGCGGTCAGAGACGCTTATCTCCGCCTTCTGCATAAGTAGCTCTATCTTTCCGACCGCCTGCGATTCGGTCGCGTTTTCCTTTTGTCTGCAAAGTTCTTCGTAATAACGGCGGATTATCTCCTGCTTTGACGCCTCTCTTACCGTCTCGTCGTCGATTATGCAGTTCCCCGCCATATTTACGCCCATATCGGTGGGCGATTTGTAGGGCGACGAGCCGTATATTTTCCTGAACATCGCGTCGACCACGGGGAATATCTCAACGTCGCGGTTGTAATTTACCGCGGTCTCGCCGTACGCCTCGAGGTGGAAGGGGTCTATCATGTTGACGTCGTTGAGGTCTGCCGTCGCCGCCTCGTACGCCATGTTGACGGGGTGTCCGAGCGGTAGGTTCCATATCGGGAAGGTCTCGAATTTCGCATATCCCGCCTTGACGCCGCGCTTGTTCTCGTGATAGAGTTGAGACATGCAGGTCGCCATTTTTCCGCTTCCGGGACCGGGGGCTGTGACGATGACAAGTTCCCTTTCGGTCTCTATGTAATCATTTCTGCCGTAGCCCTCTTCGCTGACAATTCCTTCAATATTATATGGGTATCCCGCGATAGGGTAATGTCTGTACACCTTGACACCGAGAGACCGGAGCTTTTGCTCAAACTGCACGGCACAGGGCTGTGCCTCGTATCTCGTCAGAACCACGCTTCCGACGTAGAGTCCGACCTCGCGGAACGCGTCAATAAGCCTCATTACGTCGAGGTCGTAGGTGATGCCGAGGTCTCCGCGCACCTTGTTTTTTTCGATATCCGACGCGTTGATGGCGATGACTATCTCCGCCTCGTCCTTAAGCCGGAGAAGCATCCTAAGCTTTGAATCGGGAGCAAAGCCCGGAAGCACGCGCGAGGCGTGAAGATCGTCAAAAAGCTTGCCGCCGAACTCAAGATAGAGCTTGCCGCCGAACTGCTCTATCCTCTCTCTGATATGCTTTGATTGCAAGGAGAGATATTTCTGATTGTCAAATCCGATTTTTTTCATTTTGCCACCTCTTTTAGATATTCCGCACGGAATCTTCCGAAAAACAACACATTTTGAATTATAACATACTCGCCTTCTTTTTTCAACATATTTTTCGCCGTTTTGCAAATTTTTTTGTCGCGTTTTTTCTTGAACAACAAAAGCTCTCGGCAATTTTTTCGCGTTGAGATACCATCCCTCGGCGGATCTCAGCACTTGCTTTCGCTTGCAGATCTTTCTCATGTCATTTTTGCCAAACACAGCATGAATGATTTGTGTATACTACACAATTATTGATTGTACTTTTTGTCAAGACTGTAAAATTCGAGAATTATTCGGGCATTATCATTGACAGTTTTAAAAAATCATGGTATAATCAGTTGAATATCCTGAAATGGAAGACGGCGCGCCGCCGCACCATCACGGAAAATAACGGAGGGATTACTATGAAAAGAAAACTATTGTCCGTCATCTTGGCACTGACAATGTTGCTCTCTTCTGTTGCCGTCCTCGCTTCCTGCGTAAACGAGCAACAGCCGACAGAGACCGAAAGTGAGAAGATCACCGAATCGTCAACCAATTCCGGCGACAGCTCAGACACGGAATCGCAAGCCGAAACAGGTGCATCGGAAACAGAAACGACCGATTCGTCTGACACGGGAACCGAAACGGGTTCCGGCTCGGAAACCGGAACCGAAATCGAAACAGAATCCTCCTACGACAACGGCGGAGAAGTTGATGGAGCCGGAGTCGTTTGGGATGAGGAAGCATTTGCAATCACAAGCAACCCCATAGACGAATCCAAGGCAGTAAATAAGACCGCCGAGGAAATGCTCGCTCTCCTTACCGATAAGGAAGCGCTCAAGCAGGGTGAGGTATACAAAGTAACCGAGCCTCTCGTCTTAAGCTCCAACACAAAATATTACGGTAATCTCGCCGCGGTCATTGCAGAGGGCGGTATCGTAATAGAGAACGCGGAAGAAGTAGTCATAAAGGAGCTTGTCATAAAGGGCAATATCACGGTAAAGAACTCCACCGGTATTACGCTCTTCAAGCTCGACCTTACCTCGTCGGGTGACGGTGTTACGGTTGACTCCGCAAGCTCGGATATCGCGTTAAAGAGTTGTAAGATAAACGCCGCAGGCACGGCTATCATATCGGATGCATATATGACGACCGTATCTGCCTGCTACATAATTGCAGACAAGGGTATTGTCTCCACCGGAGATACCTTCGCCCTTCAGTCCTCACAGATCGACGCCGTATCTCTCGGTGTTTCGTCAAGCGGCGAATACTGCACGGTAAAGAACAACACCATAACCGCAGGCAAAGACGGCGAGGGTGTCGTATTCGGCGAAGGCTCCGTCAACGGACTTATTGCGCTTAACATTGTCAAGGATGCCCAAACATCGATATCCGTTGAAAAGGGCTTCAACTGCGTAGTTCTCCTGAACAGTGCGGTAACTGTCGAGGGTAATAACAACACCAACCTTTACGTTGTTAAGAACAGCCTTGGCGGACTTATCAGGCTTGACACGAACAAGTACCTCCTTTGCGACGAAAATACAT
>JBJDZM010000069.1:0-9194 GCA_051867975.1 Eubacteriales bacterium
CTTCGCTATTTGCTTGATATTTTAACTTTTCACGGAAATAAGAAAAGAACCGAAATAATTCGTGTATTGACAAGTTGGATTTTACATGCTATAATTAACTATGGCAGTGTTTTACCGGAGGGCATGATATGAGCGTGAATTTACGGAACATCGTCGGAAACAGCGAGCTTAAAGAGCGAATATCCGACGAAATAAATAACAAAACCTTCTCGCATGCTTATATCATCGAAGGACGCGCCGGAAGCGGAAGGCACACACTAGCGTTGAGTATATCTGCCGCGCTTTCGTGTCTTTCCAAAGGAGAAATCCCATGCGGAACATGCAAAAATTGCCAAAAGATACTGTCGGGAAAATCCCCTGACATAGTTACCCTCGGTCTTGAGAACGACAAGGTCACGATTGGTGTCGAATCGATACGTAAGGTAAAGGACGACATGGCACTCTCTCCAAACGACCTTGACATAAAAGTGTATATCATAGAGGATGCAGACAAAATGACCGTGCAGGCGCAGAATGCGTTTCTGCTCTCTCTGGAAGAGCCGCCTTCGTATGTCGTTTTCTTCTTGATATGCGAAAACTCGAATTTACTGCTCGAAACCGTCAGAAGCCGCGCGCCCATACTGAGACTTCAGCGTCTTTGCGATGACCTTGTTGAGGAGTATATTTTGCAAAATGACAAACGAGCAGTACAACTCAAAGACGAGGACACTGCCGCGTTTAAAACGCTTATTTTTGCATCGGACGGATGTATCGGAAAGGCTCTCTCACTCCTTGATACAAAAAAGAGAAAGGCGCTTTTTGAGGAACGTGAAACAGCAAAAAAAATACTCTCTCTTCTCTCTTGCCCGAGCAGAAGCGATATCCCCGAGCTTATTTCCTCTCTCGGAAACAAGCGTGCAGACATCTTGCGATGTCTTGTTTCTGCCCAATACGCAGTGAGAGATTTGATGCTTTTGAAAAAAACGGACACTGCTCCTCTTTGCTTTTTCCAAAGCCGTGAGGAAGCGCAGGAGCTGTCAACTCACTACACGTCCGACTCGCTCATCTCTCTCTATGATGCGCTGAGGGGGGCGTCAGACGAACTTGAGGCAAATTCGAACGTAAGGCTTACACTTTTAAACATGGTACAAAAAGCAGGATTAATATAATTTAAGGTTGGTATAATATGGATCAGCAAAATAATACACCGAAAACCCCAAATCAAGGCGGAAATTTCCGCAAAAAAAGAAACAGAAGAAGAAATCATCACTCAAAGAATAAAGAGCGCTTGACAGCCGAGGAAAACCTCAAAAACAATGAGCAGGCTTCGGAGAGTGACATTGACGAAGAAAAATCCGATATTTCCGTAGCGGAATCTCTTGAAAAAGAGGCCGAGAGTACACTTTTCGGCACTTCCGCAGATGAACCCGAGATATCCGTTTCCATTGAAAACGAGGAGGACGTCAAGTTCGTCCGCGTTGCAGGTATACGCTTCAAATCAAATGGCAAGGTCTACTTTTTTGACAAGGGAGACGTTACCCTCAAAACAGGAGGATATGCAATAGTCGATACCGCGCGAGGTCTTGAGTTCGGCGAGGTTACATTCTCAGACAAGGAAGTCAAGGAATCCTCTCTCGTTCTTCCCTTGCGTCAGGTCGTAAGAGCCGCGACGGACAGTGACATCGAACATAATAAGGAAAATAAGGCAAAGGAAGAAGAGGCGTTTGGCATCTGTCTTGAAAAGATTGCCAATCACAAGCTTGACATGAAGCTCATCGAGGCGCAGTACTCATTTGACAACTCAAAGCTTCTGTTCTACTTTACCTCCGCCACACGCGTGGATTTCCGTGAGCTTGTAAAAGACCTCGCCGGCGTGTTCAAAACCAGAATTGAGCTTCGCCAGATAGGAATAAGAGATGAAACAAAACTCATCGGCGGTCTTGGCGCTTGCGGACGCGCGCTCTGCTGCACGACGTTTCTTTCGGACTTCGCTCAGGTCTCAATAAAGATGGCAAAGGAGCAAAATCTCTCCCTCAACTCGGGCAAAATATCGGGTTGTTGCGGAAGGCTGATGTGCTGTCTGCAATATGAATATTCAACCTACGTTGAAGAAGCGAAACGCACTCCCTGTGTTGACTCAACCGTAAAGACACGTGAAGGTGTCGGCACCGTCACCGAATCCAATCCCCTTGCCGCGACCGTAAAGGTCAAGCTTCATGACAAGCCCGATATGGCTCCCGTTCTCTTTAAACGTGACGAGGTAACGCTCATATCACGCCCCTCTAAGAAGGAAAATAACTGATTTCTTTCCAAATTCAGGGTGCTCAGGAAAAAAACTGCGCTTTGTTGCGTGCATTAGGCAATTTATTACTTTTGCCCAAAAAAATAACTCTAAATTTGTTCACTTTTTTTCGCAAAAGCAGTTGAAAAAGCGAGAAAAATGTGATACAATAAATCAATAAATTTTATGGAGGTACATAACCATGGCATACAAGATTTCTGAAGATTGCATCGGTTGCGGCGCATGCGCAGCTGAATGTCCCGTTGAGGCTATTTCCGAGGGTGACGGCGCATATGTAATCGATCCCGATAAGTGCATCGATTGCGGTTCTTGCGCAGATACATGCCCCGTAGGAGCTCCTCAGCAGGCATAATTGATGCCCCAATAGAGTAACATTATACTCTGCAAAAAACGTCGGGAATCCATTTTTTTCGGAGTCCCGACGTTTTAATTATTGGGCTCGCGCAAGAGTCAAAGCCAAAGACACAAAATCCGCCGACAATAGCGAAAGCATTTGGCTCTTGTCGGTCTACCGAAAAGGAAAATACAAATGAGCAACGGCGAAAAGACCATCAGAATAAACGAGGAATTGTCACTTGTGCAATCCGAAAACGGACTTACGTTTGGAACAGATGCCTTCCTTCTCGCTGCCTTCGCCGAAGGCGGCAGCAAAAAAGACTGTGCAGACCTTGGAAGCGGGACGGGAGTTATTCCCCTTTTGTGCGTGCAAAAAAAAAAATTCTCCCGTGTCTTTGCCGTTGAGATACAAGAAAAATTTGTTTCCCTGATTAAAAAAAACGCAAAGCAAAACGCTTTTGAAGAAAGAGTAATTCCACTCCGGGCGGACGTGCGTTCACTCAAATCATCAGATATAGGCATTGAGCTTGATGCCGTCACGGCAAATCCGCCGTATATGAAGCTCGATAGCGGAAAACGCAATGAGTTCGATGAAAAATTCATTGCAAGGCACGAGGTCTGCGGAGAGATAAACGATTTTTGCGCCTGTGCTTACCGTCTGTTAAAGCACGGCGGAAGATTTTATACCGTTTGGCGTCCGGACAGGCTATGCGACCTCATGTTCGCGCTGAGGTCAAACCGTCTTGAGCCGAAAAAAATCACCTTCGTTCATGCAACGGCAGACAGTGAGCCGTCTATGGTGCTGATAAAGTCAACCAAGGGCGCTGCATCGGGAGCCGTAGTAACACGCCCTTTGATACTTCACGATTCACGAGAGGATGCAAGGCAAAGCAAGCTCTCGCGCGACGCATCGGTTATATACGAAACCTGCTCGTTTGAGCAATTTAAATAATTTTTTTACAATTATACCCCTTTAAGAAAAAGGATTTTATATGGAAAACATGAAACGCGTGCTCAGCTACACACGCCGAGCGATCGACGAATATTCAATGATAGAAGAAGGCGACAAAATCGCCGTCGGAGTCTCCGCAGGAAAGGATTCCCTCACGTTGCTTTGCGCAATGGCAGCACTGCGGAGATTTTACCCCAAAAAGTTTGAACTTATTGCCATAACGATCGATATGGGCTTTGACGGCATGGATTTTGAACCGATAAGAAGAATGTGCGGGGAGCTTGATGTCCCCTATCACATAGTGCCGACCGAGATATCAAAAATAATTTTTGACGTCAGAAAAGAGTCAAATCCCTGCTCTCTTTGCGCCAAAATGCGCCGCGGCGCGCTTCATACCGCCGCCAAAGAGCTGGGATGCACCTCGGTAGCTCTCGGGCATCACTTTGACGACGTAGTGGAAACCTTCATGCTCAATCTCTTTTTTGAAGGCAGACTCGGATGCTTCAGCCCCGTGACGTACCTATCCAGAGTCGGGATAAAACTGATACGCCCGATGATATACATGCCCGAAAAGGACATCAAGGAGTTTGCAAAAAAGAACGAGCTGCCTGTGGTCGCGTCGCCCTGCCCTGCCGACAAAAATACTCAAAGAGAAGAAATGAAACAGCTCTTGCACTCGCTTGAGCGCGAGAACAAGGGTCTGCGATACCGCATCTTCGGTGCGATAACACGCGGCGAGCTTGACGGTTTCAAAAGCATGGGCAGAATGGAAGGAATCAAAAAATATTCAGACGAATGAAAACACTTAGTTTATAAACCGAAAGGACATAAACATGAAGACAAATAATTACTCTTTCAAAAAAGCACTCCCCGTGTGGGAAGTCGGCACCGAAAAGATGATAAATCGTTCGCTTGTCTTTTCCGCAAACGTAGGTCGTGGAAAATACACTCTCTCGCTTGCAGGCTCGTCGGCATTTCTCGTCCTTGTAAACGGCTCGTTTTTGGCGTTCGGACCCGCAAGAGCCGGTCACGGTTATTACCGCGTTGACGAATACGCACTCGGAGATCTTCTCACTGCCGACGAAAACATGGTTGAGATTCGCGTGTTCGGATACAATGTTCCCTCCTTTGAATACGTAGACCTCCCCTCATTCCTCTGCGCCGAGATAACGTGCGGCGACGATGTAATAGCATACACGTCAGCCGACGACACAGGATTTGCTTGCAGCTCGTTTGACGAGAGAATGACGAAGGTACACAGATACTCATATCAGCGTATGTTCGTCGAAAATTACATACTTGATAACAATTATCTTGATTACTCAAACCGCGCAAGGCTTCAAGTCGAACTTACAGAACCTAAAAACTTCATATGCCGCGACCTGCCATACTGCGAATACAAGCATCTCTTTCCCATCTCGGTCATGGGTCAAGGCGCTGTCGGATATTCCGAAAAAGAGCATTATTTTACCGACCGTGCGGTAACCATGGTAGGCAATGGAACATACAAAGGATATGAACTATGCGAGCTTGAGTATTTCTCCAATAAGGAAATAGGCAAAATGGATTTTGCCCCGCTCGGAGAATATAACGGCTCCGTAAGTGATATTCACCTTGCATCCGACACATATGTGCTTGCAGACATGGGTAAAAATCACGTCGGTCTTTTTGAATTTGAGCTTGACGTGAGCGAGGATGCCGAGTTTTTCATCATTTTCGATGAGATACTCGTTGACGGAAATCTCGATCCCTTCCGCATGGATCCCTCAAATGTATTTACCTGCATCGCAAAGAAAGGCAGATACAAGGTACTTTCCGCCGAGCCGTACGTTATGCGCTATCTGAAGCTCATATGCAAGGGCGGAGACGTAACGGTCCGTGACTTCAAGCTTGTCGAGGTTGCTTTCCCCGAGTCAAAGATCAAGGCGAAATTCGTTTCCGATGACAAGGTCATGAAGAAGATATACGATGCGGCAGTGCTGACCTTCCGCAACAATACCACAGACATATACATGGATTGCCCCTCGCGCGAGCGCGCAGGCTGGCTTTGCGACAGTTTCTTTTCCTCAAGAGTGGAATACGACCTGACGGGAAAATCGACTGTTGAAAAGCAGTTCCTTGCAAACTTCATCATGCCCGAAAAATTCACAGACGTTCCGACAGGAATGTTGCCGATGTGCTACCCATCAAACCAGCACGACGGTCTTTTCATTCCCAACTGGGCAATGTGGTACGGCATTGAGCTTAAAGAATATCTTGAACGCAGCGGCGACACCGAGTTTATTGCCGAGGCAAAAGATAGAATGTATGCGCTGTACAACTACTTCAAGGGCTTTGAAAATGAGCTTGGGCTGCTTGAAAATCTCAGGTCTTGGGTATTCGTTGAGTGGTCAAAAGCAAATGACCTCGTTCAGGACGTTTCTTTTGCATCCAACATGGTATATGCAAAATTTCTTGAATGCCTCGGCTTGCTCTACTCTGACTCCGAGCTTGTCGGCAAAGCGAAAAAGCTTCGCGAGACGATAAATTCCATGGCAATGACCGAAAGCGGCTTCTACTGCGACAACGCGATCCGTCAGGGCGGAGAGCTCGTCCCCTCGGGTGAGCGGACCGAGACCTGCCAATACTACGCATTCTTCTTTGACTGCGCAACCCCCGAAAGTCATCCATGGCTCTGGGAGACTATGACGCGCGATTTCGGTTACGACAGAGCGAAAACCGGTCTTTTCCCCGAGATATACCCCGCAAATGCATTCATAGGCAACTATCTGCGTCTCGATCTGCTCAACAGATACGGACTCAAGGATACGCTGTATGACGACATCAGAGGCTATTTTGAATACATGGCTGACAGGACGGGAACGCTTTGGGAACACGTAAGTACGACCGCAAGCTGTAACCACGGCTTTGCATCGCACGTAATACACTGGATGAAGTCAATCGGAATAGTTGAATAACCATAAAAATTGCGTTGCTCCAACTTGGGGCAACGCAATTTTTTATTTTCTCTTTTCGCTTCTAATAATCTTGTAAAGCTCCTCTGCCGCAAGTCTTGTCTTGGCAACGACATCTCGCTCGGTCTTCGGAAAGCAATAATACAAAATATCGTTGTTTCCGATACAGATAATATCTCCGAGTTTGTACCAATAAAAGTCGGCGTATAGGCTATACGACGCCAGCGGCTTTTGAACATAGTCAAGCTCACCGTCACCGCCCGTCAGGTGAAATCCCTCTCTGTTGTGAGTGAGATGTCCGATGCCTATATCGTAGATGCAATCGGTGTCAACCATCACGCAGATATTTACGTCTATATCAAGAATGTACGTGCCGTCTTGAATTTCCTTTTTCACGCACTCTCTTTCCCATCTGTACCAATCGGGAATGTGCGAAAACTCACTTTCGCCCTCAACAGCCCTCATTGAGCCGTCCTCAAGCATTTCATATACCTTTCCGCACGCATTACAGGTAAGCGTAGTTCCCTTTCCGACCGTCTCGCCCTCGGAAAGACAGTTTGGACACTTGTAAAGCACGCGGTTGAAAGAATCCGACCTGAAGGGTTCGTTGACCTTCACCCCATTTTCCTTTTGCCAGAGAAAACTATCGAATGTGAACTTCTCATCTAAAAGCCTGTTTATCTCACTTGATTTCATCGATTTTATCTCATCGGGCGAGAGGAGATATTCCATCGTAGCCGATACATTAACGCGTCTCAATTGAAGATTGTTGTAAAGAGGGTCGCGCGTAAATGCGCCCTCGGTCTTTATCATAATGACGGGCAATTCAAGCATTTTTATACATCTGCCGAGACTATTTGGCAGAGGTGTCGCCGTTCCGTCAAAGGAGTAGCTTGCCTCGGGATACATGAGTATCGAGGAGTTATAACGCTTCACCGCGTACATCATGTCGTGCAGAAGTGACACGTCTCCGACGAATTTTTTTGTCGGAATACATCCGATATGGCGCATCAAAAAATTTCTGCCGATAAAGCCGTCGGACGTTGTGACAATGTTATACTTTCTCGGATAGAGTAGTTTGTTTGCAATTTTGAGGTCGATGAAGCTCGAATGATTCATCAGAATCAAGCAAGGCTCATTCTCGCCGAGCCTGTCCATATCTACCTTTTTGTACGTGAAATTTGTTGCCGCAAGGTCCGGGATAGAGACCAGCCGTATAAGTCCACCGAGAAGCTTACTTGGCTTTGATGGCTTTATTCTCTTTTCAGGTGGTTTTTTGAGTAATTCTTTGTAGCTTACTCCGCGTTTTACTTTCATACTGTTATGTCTTCCTTGTTTATCTGAGTTTACAATGTTAACTCAATATTAACTTTTTCTATTCTATCATTAAAGCGCGCATTTGTCAAGAATAATATTCATGCATGGATAAATCCATGTCTTTTGGCTTTTTTTATGGCTTAAGTAGCGTTTTGTGTCGATTATTATCAATGTATGGTTTATTTTTAAATTGTTTGTATATTTTTCGGTCGTCAACCCCGAAAGGTCGAATGATATTCAAGCCTGTCGGTTTGGACAAAAAAATTAAGCAACCCAAATGGGTTGCTTAATTTTTTTGGCTGTTATGGTCTTAAAAGATGCCGCTTTGCTTTGGTTAGAACCGGCACACTCAAACGGGTCAACCAAGTCATTTATACTCATTTGTTCATACGCCCGCTCTTCTTGAAGTTGGTTAAATATTCGGTTATTGCTTTTTCCTACCGAGTTATTTTTTTAATGAAATACTCTTTGCTAATATATTGAGTTGTTCTTCAATGATTTGCACCAACTCATCAGCACTTTCTTTTCTGCCGCCTTTGAGCCAGACTGTCAGTATACTTATGGTAAACCCTGTGCGGATGGCAATAAAATAATTGCCATGTTGCATATTTATTCCGGGAAGGTCTCCAAAGTGCTGTTGAAGAACCTCTGCGTTTTTCATGTGACAGGCATATATAATGTCCTGCCTGTTTATTTTCATCAGCAATTCCAAAATATCACTATGATTTATCCAATAGTCAAAATAGTGTCTGGCAAGATCAAGTTCACTTTGAAACGGTTTTGGACAATAGTTTCCTAAAACCTCATTAAAGCATGTATCACATTTCCAATACAGTACATCAGAAAGATTATCGAATGCCCGATAGAATGTTGACCTTGCAATACCGGATGCTTTTTGCAAATCGCTTATAGTGACTTGGTCAAATGGCTTTTTCAATAAACATTTCAAAAGTCCGTTATAGATCAGTTCGGAGGACTGTAAGGCTCGTTTATCATTACTGATATGGTACATAATTGTTTTCTCCTTTCTTTTTCGCTACAAGTTTTTGGGTTGGTGTAGCACTTTTTCCGAAACTATTGTATCACATTTAGCTTTATGATACAATAGTTTCGAAAAATAAAAATGAAAAAGGAGATTACTTTATGGAAGCAATTATACAAGGCTGGTTATCTATATGGCTTTATGTGATGGCTGCAATCGGAATCGTGCTGGGGGGCTGTATTTGGAAAAACAGAAAAACATGGTCAACACTTAATATCCTCTGTACTTTGGCAATTATCGTACTGATTTTGCATGTCATTGAGGAATGGGTATTGCCGGGCGGACTGCATTATTCCTACAATATCGCCCACG
>JBJDZM010000070.1:0-9068 GCA_051867975.1 Eubacteriales bacterium
TTATTGTTTTTTTTCGCTATATCTGTTGGTTACCCCAACATTTATTATAGAACCTTTTTTTTGCGGCAACCTCATCTGCGTTTTCCAAAAAGCGCGGAAATTGCGTAAAAATTTATATAATCATTGACAAAACGGCGGTTATTTGGTATAATTATATATTATAATGGGTAAATGTCGGCAGGAAGGAGAAAAAAGATGCAAAAAGTGGTGCTTTGCGCTCCGTCGAGGATATATTTTGATCACCCGAAGGGCAGGTTTTCATACACGGCGATGGTTGACTATTTTGGGAGAGTCGGCATCGGGGCGATAGATATGTCGCTTGAAGGTCTTGATTTCTCCGACGGCTCATGGCGCAGTGTGCTGTATGCCGCATCAAGGCGCGCGGAAGAGAAAAAAATCTCCCTGCCGCTCTGCCATCTCTCCTTTTACATGCCCGACCCTAAGGACGGCGCGCTCATGGCAAAATTCGGGGAAGAGCTTATGCACGGCATAGACGCGGCGGCGCTTATGGGAATCGGGCGCGCGGTGACTCACCCTATTGCCTTCTACTCAAAGGATGCAACATACGGAGATTGGGTGCGCGCGAATATGGCGTTCCTGACTCCTGTCGTTGAGTACGCAAAAGAGAAGGGCGTGCGCATCTGCATCGAAAATATGCCCTCGTACAAGGAAGCTCCCGACAATCATCTGTACGGCTCGTGCGCGCTCAACATCTCGTCGCTCGCGGAAAAGCTCGGATGCGGAATCTGCTGGGACACGGGGCATGCGAACATCTCGGGATACAGGCAATCGGAACAACTTGCCGTTATAGGGGATAGGCTTGATGTCCTTCATATCCACGACAACGACGGGGTGCGTGACTCGCATCTTGTGCCGTTTGACGGAAATATCGATTGGGATGACGTGGCATCGGGGCTTCGATGTTGCGGCTTTTCGGGAATACTTGACGTTGAGGTCACGGCGTGGGCGCTCGACGGAGACGAGAAAACAAGAAGAGATTTCGGAAACCTTATACTTAACAGGGCAAGAAGATTTATGTCACTTGCGGATTTGATTTGACAGAAATTTGGAGAAATAGATTATGTTACTTTACAACTCACTTACAAGAAAAAGAGAAGAATTTGTCCCGCGAGTCGAGGGCAAGGTCAGCATGTACACCTGCGGACCAACCGTTTATCACTTTGCGCACATAGGTAATCTGCGCACGTACATCATGGAAGACGTGCTTGAAAAGTACCTTTCGTATTCCGGCTACGACGTCAACCGCGTTATGAACATAACCGACGTGGGACACCTGTCAAGCGACGGCGACACCGGTGAAGACAAGATGCTCAAGGGCGCTAAGCGCGAACACAAGAGCGTGCTTGAGATCGCAAAATACTACACGGATGCCTTCTTTGCCGACTGCGCAAAGCTCAACATAAAGATTCCGAACACGGTTCAGCCCGCGACGGGATGTATCGCGGAATTCATTGAGTTGGTTGCGGGCCTTCTCGACAAGGGATATGCCTATATCGCGGGCGGAAACGTTTACTTTGACACCTCAAAGCTTGAAGAATACTATGTTTTCAACGATTTTAACGAGGAAGACCTTGAGGTCGGAGTCCGCGAGGGCGTTGAGGGTGACGAAAACAAGAAAAACAAGGCGGATTTCGTGCTTTGGTTTACAAAGTCGAAGTTTGACGACCAGGAGCTTAAATGGGACTCTCCGTGGGGCATCGGCTACCCCGGCTGGCACATTGAGTGCTCGGGTATCAGCATGAAATATCTCGGTGAATATCTTGACATTCACTGCGGCGGTATCGACAATCAGTTCCCCCATCACACAAATGAGATCGCGCAGAGCGAGGCATACCTCGGTCACAAATGGTGCAATTATTGGTTCCACGTTTACCACCTAAACACAAGTTCGGGCAAGATGAGCAAGTCGAGCGGAGAATTTCTGACCGTTTCCCTGCTTGAGAGCAAGGGATACGATCCGCTCGTTTACAGATATTTTTGCTTGCAGTCGCATTACCGCAAGTCGCTCGTTTTCTCTTATGAAAACCTTGACAATGCGGCTATTGCGTACAACAAGCTGATTGCAAGACTCGCGCAGCTTGATCCCGCTGACGGAGAGCTTGACGAGGCGGCGTTTGCCGAGGGCAAGAAGAAATTTACCGATGCGCTTGACAACGACCTTAACACCTCTTTGGCGATAACCGCGCTTTACGACGTTTTGAAGCTCAAGACGAACGGCAGAACGAAACTCGCGCTTGTCGACGATTTTGACCGTGTTCTCTCGATAGGACTCTGCGCGGCTGCCGAAAAGGTCAGAGAAGAGAGAAAGGCGGCAGAGGAAGCATCGACTCCAAAGCACGATATGAGCGATCCCTTTGTAGTCGAGGTGCTTGACCTCATTGAGCAGAGAAAGCAGGCGAAGAAGGACAAAAACTTTGCCGAGGCTGACCGCATCCGCGATCTTCTGCTTTCAAAGGGTGTTACTATAAAGGACACGAGAGAGGGAACCGAATTTAAGATAGGTTGAGAATAACAGATGTCGAAAATCAAGGAGCTTTGCAAAAAATACAGAGAGATACTTATGTATTGTCTCTTCGGAATCATGACAACGGCTGTCAGCTGGATAGTCTATTTTGCCGTGCTTTGGAGCTGGAAGGCGATTTTCTCGCTCCCCGTTGACGACGCGTCGAGCGGAATGTATATCGCCGGCTACACAGTGGCGCAGGTCGTGCAGTGGGTGGCGGCAGTACTCTTTGCCTTTTTCACGAACCGCAAATGGGTATTTACAGAGGCGGATAAGAGCGAATCCGTAGGACTTCAGCTTGTGAAATTCTCGGGCGGACGCCTGGTGACCTTCTTTATTGACTACCTCGTCACGCTTTTTGCAGCGATGGGAGCGGCGGCAGTCTTGCCGACCTTGACAAGCGTTGCGATATTCGGGCGAGAGTGGAATCTGTGCGAGATAGGCGCAAAAGTGTTGGCGGCGGTGATAGTCATAATCTGCAACTATGTTTTCAGCAAAATATTTGTGTTTAAGAATAAAAAATCTTGACAAGCGATTTAAAATATATTAAAATAAATATGTATGGCTTTGTGTGTAAACGCAGATAAATATTTCAGACGACACAGCCGATAGGGAGAAAACTTTATGTTTAAAAGCATGACCGCTTTCGGGCGCGAGCGCGCCGATGTGGGCGGTAAGGATATTACGGTCGAAATAAAGTCGGTAAACAACCGCTATTTTGACTGCTCTGTAAAGCTGCCGCACGTTTATGCGCCGCTTGAGCAGAGAGTAAAGCAGAGACTTTCCGAGAGGGGAATTTCAAGAGGTAAGGTCGACGTCGGTATCTTCGTTGATTTCAGTGAGGCTACCGACACCGAGATACTTGTAAACAGAGAGTACGCAGAGAGGTATATTTCCGCTCTCCGCCGTCTCAAAGAAGAATTCGGTCTTCCCGGAGAGATAAGCGTTATGGAAGTGGCGCGCGACCGCGAGGTCTTCTCGATAAAGAAGCCCGAGGGGGATATTGAGGCTGAATGGGCACAGCTTTGCCCGGTGCTTGACGTTGCAATCGACCGCTTTATCTCGGCGAGAGAAGAAGAGGGCGAGAGGATCGAAGCCGACCTCAAAGCGAAGATAGAGCATATAAAAGACATAGTTGAGAAGATTGAGGAGCTTTCGGGTGAGGATATCGGCGGCTACCGCGCAAGGCTTGAAGAAAAGCTCAGAGCGGTGCTGGCGGACAACAATATCACGATGGATGAGAGCCGCATACTCACCGAGTGCGCTATATACGCCGACCGCGCGGCGATAGACGAGGAGATAGTCAGGCTTAAGTCTCACTTCTCGGCGTTCTACGGCTATACCGAGAAAAGCGAGCCTGTCGGACGCAGCCTCGACTTCCTTATTCAGGAGATGAACAGAGAGACCAATACGATAGGTTCAAAATGCGCAAATTCGAGCATGGCTCACCTTGTGGTCGAGATAAAGACCGAGCTTGAAAAGGTGAGAGAGCAGATACAGAACATAGAGTAAGCAGAGGCGGATATGAAATTTATTAATGTTGGATACGGAAACATGGTTGCCGTTGAAAGAATAATCACGCTTACAAGTCCGGAGTCGGCTCCTATAAAGAGAATGATTCAGGATGCAAAGGATTCGGGACGTATTATAGACGTTTCGTGCGGAAGAAAGACGAGAGCGGTCATTATAACCGACTCCGACCACGTGATACTGTCGGCGCTTCAAGCCGAGACCATAGCAAACAGACTTGAAGAGGGCGCGGAGCCTGACGGCGAAGAGACGCTTTAAGTCACAAAAAAGTTAATATTTGTTTTTAGATACACAGGAGGAAAAACAATGCTTTACCCAACGATCGGAGAACTTACAAAGGGAGAATTCAACAGATACGAGCTGTCCTTGGCAACCGCAAGATGCGCGCGTCTCGTTACGGACGAGTACGTAAAACAGCGCGAAGATGCTGAGAGAGCGCAGACAGGCAACAAGGAGACCGATAAGCCGATAAATGCCCTTATCAACAAGGAGCTTCGCGACGAGAAGGCGGTCAAGACCGCAATAAGAAGAATACATGACGGAGAGTACGTGATAGTGCGCCGTCCCGAAGGGTACTTTGAGGAGCATGAGAACAAAGAGGAAGCCGGTTTTGAGGCTCCCATCGATTTGAAGAAGATCTTGCAGGAAGTTGACGATGACGAGGCGGATACTGAAGAGCCTGAGACGTCTTCTGAGGAGATCTGAGATAAGCTACATTCGGCGCGGTCCGCTTTGCGGACGGCGCCTAAGCGTTTTTTGAGCAGTGATTTTATACAAAACATTTGCCTTGAACGAAGACATGGATGTTCTACGTCATAAGGGCGTGTAACAGCAGAATATAAAAATTTGCAAAGGGGAGGGATATCATGCAATTTGAAGAAAACCGAGAATTTGAATATGCCGGGGTATATATCCTCGACAATCCTTACAGCATTGACGTTACGTACGATTACTTTATCCCTCATTCCATGAGAGGCGAGATCGGACGCGGAGTTTTTGTCTCGGTACCCTTCGGGCGTTCAAACCGCCGTCAGATGGCGCTGGTTTGGTCGCTCTCGCACACCCCTTCGTATAAAGATGCCAAGCCCATTGAGGCGATCTGCACCGACCGCGCACCGCTCAGTGACGAGATGCTCGGTCTGTGCGAATTTATGAAGGAGCAGGTGCTTTGCACGATGGGCGAGGCGGTGCGTTGCGCGGTGCCGTCGTCTGCAATCGGCAAGATGAACGAGTTTTACTATCCGCTTCCGACAAAGGGACCCGATACGTCGTCGGGATTTTCACCGGTTGACCTTTTCGTGTACGAGTATATAGTCACGTCGGGCGGACGGAGTCTTGATGCGATCAAGGTAAAGTTCGGCGCGGCGGCGGCTCGCGAATCAGTCGACAAGCTGCTCTCAAAGGGTTATATCGGCAAGGAAATGCAGGTCGGACGGACGGCTGGCGAGGTCTTTGAAAATTTCTATACGCTTGCAATTCCCGACAGCGAGGCGGCGGATATTCTCGACGGAAAAGCCGAGATAAAGCTTCGCTCGCAGATACAAAAGGCGGTAATCGGCGCGCTGATAAAGGCGAAGCAACCCATATCTGCCGAGGAGCTGTCCCGCAACTGCTCCGCAGGGCAGGCACAGTTTAAGGCTCTTATAGACAAAGGACTAATAAGGCTTGAGGCAAGGCGAATCTGGCGCGTCGGCATATTGCCCTCAGAGCCTGCCGAAAGAAAAGATATAACTCTGAACGCCGAGCAGGCGGCGGCGCGTGATGAGATAGTCAAAGAATTGGACTCGGGCAAGCCTGCGGCATCGCTTCTTTTCGGGGTGACGGGGAGCGGCAAGACGAGTGTTATTATCAGTGCCATTGATGCGGCACTCAAGCGCGGACGCGGAGTAATAATGCTCCTGCCCGAGATAGCCCTGACACCTCAGACACTTAAGATATTCAGCTCGCGCTACGGTGACAGAGTCGCGGTGATACACTCCGGGTTATCGCAGGGCGAGAGATACGATTCCTACATGAAAATAAAATCGGGTGAGGCTGACCTTGTCGTCGGCACGCGCTCGGCAGTGTTCGCGCCCGTGCAGGACCTCGGGCTGATAATTATCGACGAGGAACACGAGAGCACGTACAAATCCGACACGTCTCCGAAATACCACGCGCGCGATATTGCGAGATTCCGTTGCGCGTATAATAACGCCGTTATGCTTCTGTCGTCGGCTACTCCGTCGCTTGAAAGCTTTTCTAAGGCGAGAGAGGGCAAATACAAGCTGCTCAGATTGAAGGAACGCTATGGGAACGCCGTACTGCCCGACGTAAAAATATACGACATGCGAAACGAGCAGAGGAGGGGAAATACGTCTCCAATCGGCAGACTGCTCAAAGAGCAGCTGCGAGAGGTTGCCGACCGCGGCGAGCAGTCGATACTCTTTTTGAACCGCCGAGGATATAATACGTCGGTGAGCTGCCGCTCATGCGGAGAGACGCTGATATGTCCGAATTGCTCTATTTCCCTCAATTATCACACGAGGAAGGGAACATATGACGACGGATTTTTGTTCTGTCATTTTTGCGGATTCAAGTCGCGCGTACCCGATACGTGTCCGTCGTGCAAGAGCGAGCACTTGCAGAAAATAGGGTTTGGAACGCAAAGGCTTGAGCGTGAGCTTTCAGAGCTTTTGCCCGACAAGAAGATACTGCGGATGGATGCAGACTCTACAAGCGCAAAAAATTCGCTTCCCGAGCTGCTCACAAAATTCAAAAACCGTGAGGCTGACGTGCTTCTCGGCACGCAGATGGTGACGAAGGGACACGATTTCCCGAATGTCACTTTAGTCGGTGTGCTTTTGGCGGACATGTCGATATACATGGACGATTATCACGCCAACGAGCGGACGTTTTCCATGCTGACTCAGGTCATCGGGCGCGCGGGGCGGTCGGAGAAGAAGGGAATCGCGATAATCCAGACCAACAACCCCGACAATGACACGATAAAGCTTGCGTGCGCGCAGGACTACGAGGCATTTTACGAGTCTGAGATAAGATTGCGCAAATTGCTCGTTTTTCCGCCTTATTGCGATATTGCGCTCATCAATATCGCATGCTCCGATGAAAAGCAGGCGGTAATGGGTGCTGCGAGAGTCCGCGAGGAGATAGACAGACAGACAAGCGGCGAGTTTGCCGACGTAAAGCTAATCGTTTTCGGACCGTTTGAGTCGCCCGTCTACAAGGCGGAAGGCAAATACCGTATGAGAATAGTTATCAAATGCAGATTAAACAAGCGCAGTCGGGAATTTTTCTCGCGCCTGCTTGCCGATTTCGGAAAAAACAACAAAAGCCGCGCTTCGATGTCGGTGAACTTCAATCCGACTGCATTATAATTTTAATAGTGAGGTTAGCGTGAAAGTGACTTCCATTTGAAAGTGAAGAACCCTGTTTCACGCACGAATTTTGCGAAGCAAAATTCACTGAATATATATTATCCTGCCGCCTTGCGGCAGGATTGGGAGGTTTGCGTGAAAGCTTCTTTCATTTGAAGGTGAAGAAACCTGTTTCACGCACGAATTTTGCTTTGCAAAATTCACTGATTACAATTTGTCCTGCCGCAGGGCGGCAGAGTGGAGGTTTTATTATGGCAAAACTTAAAATAGTGAAGATAGGCGACGAGGTATTGAACACACCCTGCCGTCCCGTGGAAAAAATCACACCGAGAGTGCTTCAGCTTCTCGACGACATGGTTGAGACCATGAGAGATGCCGACGGAGTCGGACTTGCCGCTCCGCAGGTTGGTATCTTGCGCCGAATAGTTGTTATTGAGGTCAATGAGGGTGAGGTCATAGAGCTTATCAATCCCAAAATTACAGCATTTGCGGGTGAGCAGGAGGGACTTGAAGGCTGTCTCTCTCTTCCCGGTCAGTGGGGAATCGTCCGCCGTCCGATGCACGTCACCGTGCGTGCGCTCAATCGCTATGGCGAGGAGGTCGAATATACGGGAAGCGAGCTTTTGGCGCGTTGCTTCTGCCATGAGATAGACCATCTTGACGGAAAGCTCTATAACTCGGTTGCCGACAGGATGCTTACAAAAGACGAGATAGAAGAGCTTAAGGGTTAAACGGGGTGATCAAATGAGAGTGTTGTTCATGGGAACGCCCGATTTCGCCGTCCCGACACTTCGCGCGCTTTGCGAGGGTGGATATGAGGTTATCGGTGCCGTAACACAGCCCGACAAGCCGAAGGGCAGAGGTTATCAGCTCCTGCCGCCGCCGGTTAAGGTATATGCAACCGAGAAAAATATTCCGGTCTATCAGCCGTCTTCGCTCAAGAGCGAGGATTTCGCGGTACTGCTCTCCGAACTTGCCCCCGAGGTCATAGTCGTTGCGGCATATGGCAAAATATTGCCTGCTTTCGTGCTTGAATACCCGAAATACGGATGTGTTAACGTACACGGCTCACTGCTTCCCGAATATCGCGGTGCCGCTCCTATGCAAAGGGCAATAATCGACGGCAAGCGGGTTACGGGAATTACCACGATGCTTATGGCGGCGGGACTTGACACGGGCGATATGCTGCTCAAAGCCGAGGTCGAGATAGGTGATGATGACAATTTTGAGGACATACATGACCGATTGTCGGTCGTCGGAGCGGAGCTGCTCATTCAAACCTTGAAGGGACTTGAGGCAGGTGAAATAGTACCCGAAGTGCAGGACGATTCAAAGTCGACGTATGCCGCAAAAATAGAGAAAAGCGACTGCCTGCTTGATTTTTCGCGCGACGCAAAGACACTTCACGACCTTATACGCGGACTTTCCCCGATACCGCTGTCATTTACGCACACGCCCGACGGAAAGCTGCTGAAAATTAAAAAGAGCAGAGTTTTTGATGCCGAGAGGACGCTTAAGTGCCTGCCCGGCACTGTAATTGAGGTCGGCGAGGATATTAAGGTCGCATGCGGCAGAGGAATATTGTCTTTGCTTGAGGTTTTGCCCGAGGGAAAGGGCAGAATGAGCGCGGCGGATTTCGT
>JBJDZM010000071.1:0-2099 GCA_051867975.1 Eubacteriales bacterium
GTTTTGTAGTTAGAGCAACTGAAATACTGTATATTCTTGTTTACGGTATTCACATGCGACCACAGCTTGCTTCCGCAATCGGCACAGTAGAGCAAATCGCAAAACATATTCTTTTCGGCATTTTCCTTTTTGGGCGCTCGGCGTTTGGTTTTAGATATTAACTTTTGTACCGCTTCAAAGGTTTCACGGTCAATAATAGGCTCGTGAACATTCTTAAACACCGCCCAGTTTTCTTCGGGATTGGGAATACGGGATTTGTTTTTGAATGACTTTGAGTAGGTCTTAAAGTTGATTACATCGCCGCAGTATTCCTGCTGAGCGAGTATTTTCGCAACCGTTGTCTTTCCCCATTTGTATGGGTTAGGCTGCGTTTTCTTACCGCCTCTCGGAAGTCCTTTGGATTGCCAATACGCCATAGGGATAAGTACCTTTTGTTCTTGCAGGATTCGGGCAATGGTTTCATTGCCTTTGCCCTCCAAACACATACGGAATATATCCTGTACCACCTGTGCGGCTTCAGCGTCTACAATCCACTTTTTCTTGTTTTCGGGAGATTTCATATATCCGTACGGCGGCTGAGATAACGGCTCTCCGGCGTTTCCTCGAAGTCTGTGGGAACTCCTGACCTTGCGGCTAATGTCTCTTGCGTACATTTCGTTCATTACATTTCTGAACGGAGCAAGCTCATTTTCGCCGTCATTGCTGTCCACACAGTCATTCACAGCTATAAATCGGATATTTCGGTCGGGAAAGTAGGTATCGGTGTAATAACCCACCTGCAAATAATCTCTGCCGAGTCGGGACATATCCTTTACGATAATTGTACTGACATATCCCATTTCAATATCCTCTAACATTTGCTGAAAACCGGGACGATTAAAATTTGTGCCTGTATAACCGTCATCAACATAAAATCGGGTATTGCCGAACCCATTTTCTTTTGCATACTTGGTAAGCATACGCTTTTGATTTGCAACGGAATTGGAATCGCCCTCTGCGCCGTCGTCACGGGACAGGCGGCAGTACAAAGCGGTAATGCCTATATTGTCTTGTTTCTTTTTCGACTGCATTTAGTCCTCCTTTCCGGCAGTCGAACACACATATTCTACTGCCATTTTACTCGGTGGTGATTCGTTCGTCAAATCTACGAAATCACCTGTAATAATTCTTTTGAATCGGTCTGTAATAGACGGATTGCTTTCTATCTTTGCCGTCCGAAAAGACGAGCCCACGATATACTTGACACCGTTTATCACATATTCATTTTCTTGCTGTGCAAGACCGCATATAAATTTCATAATATTTCCTTACCTTTCATCACGATTTTTTCTTGCTCTCTCACGGCGCATATAGTCATCGCCTATGAGTTTCAGAATTGCATTGTATACATCTTTTTGGGTATAACTTTTGGGGAAGAAACGGCGAATATCCTCATAAGGAAAACTGATGCGTTCCTTTTGATTCGCTTTTTCTTCACTCATAATGGCGAAGATCTTATCCGCATTAAGCGTTCCCGCTTGGGATAATTTCTTCATCCGCCCTGCCTGCGAGAGTGACGGAGTGCAGTCCTCGCTCTCCATGATATTCATCAAATCGTACTGCTCCTGCTCGGTTAGATAGGATAGTTCCACAGCTGGAGTAAGTGCGATTCGTTCCTCGTCCACAAGCTCTAACAGTTCGGGGATAAGCTTGGTGAGCCGTATATATCTGAATACTTGGTCACGGCTTTCGTTTGTTTCCTTGCCGATTGCCGTTGCGGTATCCGACTTTGTCGCAACTTGCGACAAGGTTAAATCTGTGCGTTTGCCTTGCTCTTTCAGTGCCTCCATCTTCATTTTGTAGGCAAAGGCTTTTTCGCTCGGAAGTATCCGTTCACGGTGCAGATTGCTGTCCACAACGGCAATCGCCGCTTCGGTGCGGTCAAGGGGATAAATTAAGGCGGGTACTTCTGTCAGTCCCGCCCTTTTACTTGCGTGTAATCTTCGGTGTCCCGATATTACTTCATATTCATCTGTGGTATTATCTTTCAGTCTTACAATTAAAGGAGAGATAATACCCTGCGACTTGATACTTTCCACAAGCTTGTCCATATCCTCATT
>JBJDZM010000072.1:0-2008 GCA_051867975.1 Eubacteriales bacterium
ATTTTTAAAAAGTCCTTTTTATTGAAGGTTTTTGAAAGAGGGTGGGGGTGTGGGGGAGGGAGAAAACTTTTTCCTCAAAAAAGTTTTCTCCCTCCCCCACAGTCACATCTGTCTCAATACTGTCTACCCCAGACGACCATGTGCTTGGCGGGTTTACCGCAGCAGACGCACTTATCGGAGAGGTGTTCTTCGACGAAGGGGATACAACGGGATTTTACACCGCCCGTCTCATCCTTTATCTTATCCTCACAGGCGACGTCGCCGCACCACATGGCTTTGATAAAGCCGGGCTTATTTTCGGCAACATCGAGGAATTCCTCATATGTCGTGGCAATATTTGTTTTTTCGGCGAGGTTCTTCTCAGCGCGCGCGACAAGCTCGTCGTGAACGAATTTGAGCATTTTTTCGACCTCTGTTTCGAGGTTGTCGAGAGAAACAAAGTTCTTCTCGCGCGAAACTCGGCTGACGAGCACGCAGTTATTCGACTCAATGTCGCGAGGACCGATCTCAAGACGGACCGGCACTCCCTTCATTTCATACTGACTGTACTTCCAGCCGGCAGATTGGTCGGAATCGTCGAGCATTACGCGAATTCCCTTGGCACTCAAGCGTGCCTTGAGCTCCCGTGCCTTTTCAAGCACGCCTTCCTTGTGCTGAGCTACGGGAATGATAACAACCTGAATGGGCGCGACCGCAGGGGGCAGAATGAGTCCGTTGTCGTCGCCGTGCGCCATGATGATAGCGCCTATCATTCTCGTCGACACGCCCCAGCTTGTCTGGTGAGGACGCGCAATCTTGTTGTCTCTTCCCGTGAATTTGATGTCAAAAGCCTCCGCAAAGCCCTGACCGAAATAGTGCGAAGTACCGCCCTGAAGTGCCACGCCGTTGTGCATCATAGGCTCTATGGTGTAGGTCTCGACCGCACCGGCAAACTTCTCTTTTTCGGTCTTCTGTCCCGTTATCGCGGGGATAGCAAGACAGTCGCGGTAGAAGTCCTCGTAGACCTTGAGCATTTGCAGTGTCTCTGCCCTTGCCTCTTCCTCGGTCTCATGCATCGTGTGTCCCTCTTGCCACAAAAATTCACTCGTGCGCAGGAAAGGACGCGTGGTCTTCTCCCAACGAACGACGTTTACCCACTGGTTGTATAGCTTCGGAAGGTCGCGGTAGGACTGAATTATATCCTTGAAGTGGTCGCAGAAAAGCGTCTCGGAGGTCGGACGGACGATAAGCCGCTCGGAAAGGTGATTTTGTCCGCCTATGGTGACGATCGCGCACTCGGGCGCAAATCCCTCAACGTGGTCCTTCTCCTTCTGGAGCAGGCTCTCGGGAATGAACATGGGCATGTAGACATTCTCATGTCCAAGCTCCTTGAAGCGCGCGTCGAGCAGCTTTTGGATATTCTCCCAAATTGCATAGCCGTAAGGGCGGATTATCATACAACCCTTGACACCCGAATAGTCGACAAGCTCCGCCTTTTTTACAACGTCCGTGTACCACTGAGCAAAATCGACGTCCATCGACGTGATCTGCTCAACTTTTTTCTCATTAGCCATTTTTTACCTCTGTCTTTGAAAAGACTCTTTCGAGTCGGAAAATATACTTTAACTTATTTATTATATCTCACCCCGTCGGTTTTGTCAATAGTTAGGCATAATTAAAATTTTTGCCCAAAAAACTGTTGTTAAAATGCACAGTTTAGGGTATCCGTTTTTGTGAAAATGTCGCAAAGTCACGATTTTACAAAAAATTTTCAAAAAGGTCTTGTATATTTCATCAAAATGAGTTAAAATATATAATTGGGAATGATAGGAATTTTCATTCCCAAAGTGAGTAAAAAAATAATTTTATTATATGGAGGACATTAAAATGTCAGTAAAAGTTGCCATTAACGGATTCGGCCGTATCGGTCGTCTCGCATTCCGTCAGATGTTCGGCGCAGAGGGTTATGAGATCGTTGCTATCAACGACCTTACAAAGCCCAGCATGCTCGCTCACCTTCTCAAGTACG
>JBJDZM010000073.1:0-28015 GCA_051867975.1 Eubacteriales bacterium
GTAAATTCAGCATTCTATAGGGCAAGTGCTGTACTCGCGGTGCCACCTATATTTTGTCTCAAATTTAGCCTCAAGCAAGGCTGTATCGATTGACGCACGATATCACGTCGCACCTACTAAAGCAAATGCTTTTTCAGATTGAAGCTCAAAAAGTGTTATTCATGCACCTTCGCCACACGGCTTCCACCGTCCCGTGCTCGCTATTGGCGAATAAGTGCATTACTTCTCTTTTTTCAAACGCTTTTAAAATTTAATCATTCAACATCCTGCAAAGCATCGTAGCCTTCTTCTCCGGTACGAACCTTTACAACATTCTCAACATCGTAAACGAATATCTTACCGTCGCCGATATGTCCCGTATAAAGAACCTTCTTGGCAGTTTCAATAACTTCACGAACGGGAACCTTGCTGACTACAATATCTACCTGTACTTTAGGGAGCAGATTTGCCTCAACCTGAACTCCGCGGTAGTATTCGGGCTTGCCCTTCTGTGCGCCGCAACCAAGCACGTGCGAAACGGTCATACCGGTAATGCCGATACCCATCATTGCATTCTTGAGAGATTCAAGTCTTGCTTCCTTACAAATAATTTCGACCTTGGTAAACTTAGGTGTTCCTTCATCAAACGAGGGAACCTTCTTAACCGGAACAGCCTCTGCCACGGGAGCATCACCCGTTACTGCAACTGCATCCTCATAACCGTAATCAAGGCTTTCAACTGCAGGAAGGAAGTCTGCGTATGCGCTGGGAAGACCGTGCTCCGTGCTGTCAAGACCTTTGATCTCTTCTTCGGGAGAAACACGGAGACCGATAGTTTTCTTAATTACAAGGAATGTAAGAGCCATGACTACTCCGGTCCATGCAAGGATAGCTACGATTCCGAGTGTCTGAACACCGAGAAGTCTTGCGTCACCTGTGTAGAAAAGACCTTTGAGTCCTGCGGGAGCTGCGGGGTTTGCAAGAAGACCTACCGCAATAGTACCCCAAACACCGTTTACAAGGTGAACACCAACTGCACCGACAGGGTCGTCTATATGTAATTTAAGGTCAAGAAGCTCAACTGCAACTACTACGAGGATACCCGAAACGATACCTACAACAGTCGAACCGATAGCGTCAAGCGCATCACATCCTGCAGTGATACCTACAAGACCTGCCAATGATGCATTGAGACACATTGATACATCGGGCTTGCCGTTCTTTATCCAAGTGAAGACCATCGTTACACACGTTGCAACTGCGGGGGCAATAGTTGTTGTGAGGAAGATGGATGCGAGGGATGTTCCGTCCCATGCTGCCGCGCCGTTAAATCCGTACCAACCGAACCAGAGTATAAAGCATCCAAGCGCTCCGAGTGTTACGGAGTGACCGGGAATCGCATTTACCTTCTTAACTTTTCCCGACTTATCCTTGATGTACTTGCCAAGACGGGGACCGACCATGATAGCACCGATAAGAGCAGTAATACCGCCGACAGAGTGAATTGCCGCAGAGCCTGCGAAATCATGGAATCCGAGCTGAGCAAGCCAACCCTGAGAGTTCCATACCCAACCTGCCTCGATGGGATATACAAAGAGAGAGATAACTGCAGAGTAAATACAGTAAGAAATAAATTTCGTTCTCTCTGCCATAGCACCCGAAACTATCGTAGCCGCGGTAGCACAGAACACGAGGTTAAATACAAAGCTTGAGGCATTTTTCTCGATGAATCCGCCGAAATCCGTAAAGATATTTAGATTCGGAACACCGATAACTCCCAAAACGTAATCCTCAGCCATCATCAAGCTGAAGCCCAGCAAAACAAATACTACGGTACCGATACAGAAATCCATCAGGTTTTTCATGATGATATTTCCTGCGTTCTTAGCTCGTGTAAAGCCTGTTTCTACCATTGCAAAGCCTGCCTGCATAAAGAATACAAGCGCCGCGCCAATCAAAAACCAAACGCCGAATACTTCGGAAGTAACCGCTTCCTTCACCAATTCCATGATACTTGTTGCATCCATGTTAAATCATCTCCTTAAAAGTAAAATATTTTTATTATCTGACTCCGAAAAGCAGGTCTCCGTATGTCGGGAAAGGCCAATACTTTTCAGCAGTTGCCGTCTCTGCTTCGTCGCAAGCGACACGCAGCTCACCCATAGCAGGAAGAAGCAGGTCACGAACCAATACCGATTCTTCTCCGATTTCTTCTGCAGATTTGATTTTTACGAGTGCTCCTTCAAGAGCCTCGGTCGCCTCGGCAATCTTATCGCAAAGAATAGAAAGCTTCTTTACGGTTCCCTTTTCATATCCGCATGCAATATCGGTTCCGAGGGCAAGCTTCTTACCAACCGTTTCCGCCAGATCACTTGCATATTCACTGACGGCGGGAAGAATTTGCTTCTTCGCCATATCTACCATCGTGTTTGCTTCGATTATAACGGTCTTGCAGTAGTTTTCAAGGGTAATTTCATAACGAGACTTCAACTCCGCCTCGGTGAATACCTTGTGAGCGGTAAGCATATCCATGTTCTTCTTATCCAACAGATGCGGAACTGCATCTGCCGTTGTTCGATAGTTGCAAAGACCTCTCTTCTCGGTTGCTTCTTTTATCCAAGAATCGTCATATCCGTTGCCGTTGAAAATAATCCGCTTGTGATCCTTGATGGTTTTCTTGATCATGTCGTGAAGTGCGCTTTCAAAATCTGCGGCACCCTCAAGGCGGTCTGCGTAGATCTTCAAGGACTCGGCAACAGCCGCATTGAGCATGATGTTTGCGCATGCGATACTGTTCGACGATCCGAGCATACGGAATTCAAACTTATTTCCCGTAAATGCAAAGGGAGAAGTACGGTTACGGTCTGTTGTATCTCTGTTGAACTTTGGAAGAACGTCACTGCCGAGCCTCATCGTGGTCTTAGCCGCACCCTGATAAGGTGTATCGTTTTCGATAGCTTCAAGAACTGCGTTCAACTCGTCGCCAAGGAAAATGGAAACTACCGCAGGAGGTGCTTCGTTTGCGCCGAGACGGTGGTCATTTCCTGCTGTTGCAACCGAAATTCTGAGAAGGTCCTGATAATCGTCAACCGCCTTTATAACTGCACACAGGAACAAAAGGAATTGTGCGTTCTCATAGGGCGTCTCACCCGGAGAAAGAAGGTTTTGTCCTGCGTCGGTCGCGATTGACCAGTTGTTATGCTTACCTGAGCCGTTAACTCCTGCAAAGGGCTTTTCATGAAGCAAGCATACAAGACCGTGTCTTGACGCAACCTTCTGCATTATTTCCATGGTGATTTGGTTATGGTCGGTCGCGATATTTGTCGTAGTGTATATGGGAGCCAGCTCATGCTGTGCGGGAGCGACCTCGTTATGCTCTGTTTTTGCAAGAATACCGAGCTTCCAAAGCTCCTCGTTCAGATCTTCCATGTAAGCGGCAACGCGAGGCTTGATAACACCGAAATAATGGTCATCCATCTCCTGTCCCTTCGGAGGTTTTGCACCGAAAAGAGTGCGTCCCGTATAAATGAGATCTTTTCTCTTATTATACATTTCTCTGTCAATAAGGAAGTATTCCTGCTCGGGACCTACGCTGCTTGTAACACGCTTTACCGTATCGTTTCCGAAAAGTCTCAGAATACGGAGTGCTTGCACGTTGAGAGCCTCCATAGAACGAAGCAAGGGGGTCTTCTTGTCAAGTGCTTCTCCGCCATAGGAGCAGAATGCGGTAGGAATACAAAGTGTCTTGCCTTTAATAAATGCATACGACGTGGGGTCCCATGCGGTGTATCCTCTCGCTTCAAACGTCGCTCTGAGTCCGCCCGAGGGGAACGATGATGCATCGGGTTCGCCTTTTATAAGTTCCTTACCGGAAAATTCCATGATCACGCCGCCGTCGGGAGCAGGAGTAATAAAACTGTCGTGCTTTTCCGCGGTTACACCCGTAAGTGGCTGGAACCAGTGTGTATAGTGAGTAGCACCGCGCTCTACTGCCCAATCCTTCATAGCAGCCGCGACTGCGTTTGCTACGGTCAAATCGAGTTCTTTTCCTTCGTCGATGGTCTTTTTGAGCGAAGCGTATACCTTGGAGTCAAGGCTTGCCTTCATAACTCTGTCATCGAAAACCATGCTTCCAAATTGTTCTTTTACTGTTGCCATAATATATATCTCCTTTATAAGATGTCCTTAAAATAAGGTAGGCGTCTCTCTTGCTTTTTCACAAGAAAGACGCCATTGCCTTTTATTAACTTTTGATTTATACGATTCCCTGAGCATTCATCGCGTTAACGACCTTTTCAAAGCCTGCGATGTTTGCACCTACAACGTAGTTGCCCTCAAAGCCGTACTTCTTTGATGCGTTGTCAATATTGTGATAGATATTTACCATAATATTCTTAAGCTTTGCATCAACTTCTTCGAACGTCCAGCTCATACGCTCGCTGTTCTGAGACATTTCGAGTGCCGAGGTTGCGACACCGCCTGCGTTTGCCGCTTTACCGGGAACGAAGTAAACTCCGTTCTCCTGTAAATACTTTGTTGCATCCTCTGTCGTAGGCATATTTGCTCCTTCGCAAACCGCCATAACACCGTTTGCAACCAAAGCCTTTGCATCGTCAAGGTCAAGCTCGTTCTGAGTTGCACAAGGAAGCGCGACATCGCACTTAACAGTCCAAACTCCCTTGCCGTCGTGGTACTCGGAATTAGGTCTGTAATTCTTGTACTCGGTAAGTCTTGCTCTCTTGACTTCCTTTATCTCCTTAAGAGCCGCAACATCGATACCGTCGGGATCGTAGACCCAGCCGTTGGAGTCAGAACACGTGAGAACCTTAGCTCCCATCTGCTCTGCCTTCTGTATCGCGTATATCGCGACGTTTCCGGCACCCGAAACAACTACCGTCTTTCCATTCATGTCCGTGCCGTGGCACTTCAGCATTTCCTCGGTCAGATAAAGCAAGCCGTAGCCGGTAGCCTCGGTTCTTGCAAGAGAGCCTCCGTAAGAAATACCCTTACCTGTGAGAACTCCCTCAAAAAGACCTCTGATTCTCTTATACTGACCGTACATATACCCGATCTCACGCGCTCCGGTACCGATATCGCCTGCAGGTACGTCCGTATCTGCTCCTACGTATTTATAAAGCTCGGTCATAAAGGACTGACAGAACGCCATGACCTCTCTGTCCGATTTACCCTTGGGGTCGAAATCCGAGCCACCCTTGCCTCCGCCGATAGGAAGACCTGTAAGCGAGTTTTTGAACACCTGCTCAAATCCCAAGAATTTAATAATTCCGAGATTAACAGAAGGATGAAGTCTCAAACCGCCCTTGTAAGGACCAATTGCGCTGTTGAACTGTACGCGGTATCCTGTGTTTACGTGAACCTGTCCTTTATCGTCAACCCACGGTACGCGGAATTTGATTTGGCGCTCGGGATTGCAAAGGCGCTCAAGCAGCGCGTCGCGTCTGAACTGCTCCTCATTCTGCTCGACCACAACTCTGATCGATTCCAGAACCTCTCTGACTGCCTGATGAAATTCGGGTTCATTTGGGTTCTGCTTAATTACTTGTCCAATTACTTCGTCTACATATGACATAAGTGACATCCATCCTTCTAAGATATTTAAAGCATGAAAGGCAAAATTGACTCTGATAGGTGTGTCACCCTGCCAAAGACGCCTTTGCCTTAACACGCTGTATTATACACCGCGAAAAACCATTTGTCAAGGGGTTTTTGAAATTTTTTTTTAAAAACTTGCAAAATTTGATTTTTTTCTCGAAAACGCCTTGACAATCTGCAAGTTACATGCTATAATGCTTGCATATGAGCAAGGGCGTTCATAAGACACGGCGAGAGCCGTTTTGTCTGTGACCGCCCTTGTTTTTGTTTAAGAAAGGCATTGGTTAATACTATGTTAAAAGAAGGTCAGGTACGTATCCCCTCGGGATGTGCCATCGCAGCAGTTATCGCCAAGGACGGCGAGAGAATGTCAGGAAGACCGATCATTGAGGCAATGAAGCCCATGCACGACCGCTCAAACGGTCTCGGCGGCGGCTTTGCCGCATACGGCATCTATCCTGAATACAAAGAATTATATGCTCTCCATTTCTTCTTTGATGAGCGCACTACGAGAAAGAACTGTGAAGTGTTCTTAAAGGAAAGATTTGAGATCGTGAAATCGGAGATAATTCCAACGCGGAAGATTCCCGCCATTACGGATGAACCGATTATATGGAGATATTTTGTCACTCCTCTGCGATCCGTACTTGACTCTATGCAGATCGACGAAAAAGAGTTTGTTGTCCGTACCGTTATGAAGATCAATACCGAGATGCCCGGTGCATACGTATTCTCAAGCGGAAAGAACATGGGAACATTCAAGGCGGTCGGCTTTCCCGAGGATGTCGGTGAGTTTTACAGATTAGATGAATATGAAGGATATTCGTGGACTGCACACGGCAGATATCCGACCAATACTCCCGGCTGGTGGGGCGGTGCCCATCCCTTCACTCTTCTTGATTACTCAATAGTACATAACGGAGAGATATCCTCTTATGACGCAAACAGAAGATATATTGAAATGTTCGGATACAAATGCAATCTTCAGACCGACACCGAGGTCATAACGTACATTTTTGATTATCTCGTCCGTGTTCAGGGACTCACGCTCGGGGAGGCGGCAAGTGTGGTCGCCGCGCCCTTCTGGAGTACTATTGCAAACAAGACCGACCTTGAAGATAAGGAAAAGCACACGTATCTACGCACGATCTTCCCGAGTCTGCTTGTCACAGGTCCCTTCTCTATCGTCTTAGGTTATAACGGAGGACTTATGGCGCTCAACGACCGCTTGAAGCTTCGCTCAATGGTAGTCGGAGAGAAAGACAACAAGGTCTTTATTGCAAGCGAGGAGGCAGCCATTCGCGTAATGGAGCCAAATGCTGAAAATATTTGGGCGCCTGCGGGCGGTGAGCCTGTTATTGTCAACGTAAAGGAGGGCTGTTTCTGATGGCAGTCAATTATATTTATCCTGAATTTGAAGTTGTCAGAAACGACAACCGATGCATAACCTGCCGAGTATGTGAGAGACAATGCGCAAACGGGGTACATAGCTATAACGAAGAGCGCAAAATGATGATAAGTGACGAATCAAAATGCGTTGACTGTCAGCGTTGCGTTTCACTCTGCCCCACACGGGCTTTGAAAATCGTGAAAAGCGACTGTCAGTTACGCGAAAACGCAAACTGGCAACAGGATACGATTAATGAAGTCTATAAACAAGCCGGAAGCGGTGCCGTTCTTCTCTCTTCTATGGGTAATCCCAAGCCCCTGCCCGTATATTGGGACAAAATCCTGATAAATGCGTCCCAGGTCACAAATCCCCCGATCGACCCCCTTCGTGAGCCGATGGAAACCAAAGTATTTCTCGGCAAGAAGCCCGAGAAGGTCGAAAGAGATGAAAACGGCAAGCTGATATGCAAGCTGCCGCCTCAGCTTGAGCT
Organism: Eubacteriales bacterium; assembly: GCA_051867975.1. Taxonomy (GTDB): domain Bacteria; phylum Bacillota; class Clostridia; order Oscillospirales; family CAG-272; genus SVTX01. Next base: position 7,473 of record JBJDZM010000073.1, read on the forward strand.
TTCCATGCCCATGATGTTCTCGGCGATGAGCTACGGTTCGATAAGCTATAACGCGCACGAGAGTCTTGCACGCGCGGCGCGCGAGCTTGGAATTTTCTACAACACGGGCGAGGGCGGACTGCACGAGGATTTCTACGTTTACGGTGAAAATACCGTCGTTCAGGTAGCATCGGGACGTTTTGGCGTTCACGAGGATTATCTCAAAGCAGGCGCGGCTGTTGAAATCAAAATGGGACAGGGCGCAAAGCCCGGTATCGGAGGACATCTTCCCGGCGCAAAAATCGTCGGTGACGTGTCACGTACACGAATGATACCCGAAGGCTCGGACGCAATTTCCCCGGCACCTCACCACGATATCTACTCGATCGAAGACCTCAGACAGCTTGTTTTTTCATTAAAGGAAGCAACCGAATATAAAAAGCCTATTATTGTCAAGGTTGCGGCTGTTCATAACATCGCCGCAATTGCAAGCGGAATTGCACGTAGCGGCGCGGATATCATCGCAATAGACGGCTTCCGCGGAGGAACCGGTGCGGCACCTACGAGAATTCGTGACAACGTCGGTATTCCGATAGAGCTTGCGCTGGCATCCGTTGACCGCAGACTGCGTGATGAGGGAATACGTAATAACGTTTCGCTTGTTGTGGGCGGAAGCATACGTTCTGCATCGGACGTCGTAAAGGCAATCGCTCTCGGCGCGGATGCGTGTTATATCGCAACGGCGGCACTTCTCGCTCTCGGATGCCATCTCTGCCGCACCTGCCAGACTGGAAAATGCAATTGGGGTATCGCAACGCAACGCCCCGAGCTTGTAAAACGACTCAATCCCGATCTCGGTTATCAGCGGCTTGTAAATCTGATGCGCGCATGGCAGCATGAAATCAAAGAGCTTATGGGTGGAATGGGTATCAACTCTATTGAGGCCCTGCGCGGAAACAGACTTATGCTCCGAGGTGTTGGTCTTACCGACAAGGAGCTCGAAATACTCGGAATCTACCATGCAGGCGAGTGATAAGAAGGTGATTTTATGAAACGTGTCTATGTAAATGAAAAATGGTGTCTTGGATGCCACCTTTGCGAATATAACTGTGCATTTGCGAATTCCGGTAAAAAGAATATGGCAGATGCTCTCAAGGGCAAGCCTATCTTCCCACGTATCCACATTGAGGGGGATGAAAAAATCTCGTATGCGGTATCCTGCCGCCATTGTGAGGACCCTATTTGTGTCAAGAGCTGTATTGCGGGGGCAATCTCCCATGTTGACGGTGTTATATGTATAGATAAAGGCAAATGTGTAGGTTGCCATACCTGTATTTTGGTCTGTCCCTACGGCGCGCTTGCGACAAACGAAAACGGAGTAATGCAAAAGTGTGAGCTTTGCCTGCAAAATTCCTGCGGAGCGCCTGCGTGCGTCAGGGGCTGTCCCAACAATGCGATAGTATATGAAGAAAGAGGTGACGAGAATGGCTGAATACGTCATAATAGGCAACGGAGTTGCGGCTGTGGGATGTATTGAAGGCATAAGAAGTGTTGATAAAGCATCGGGGATAACAGTCATATCCGAGGAAGCTCACCCGGTTTACTGCCGCCCTCTCATATCATATTACCTTGAAGGAAAAACGACACTTGATAAAATGAATTACAGAAAGACAGACTTTTACGAAGAAAACGGCTGTCGTGTCATTTACGGAAAGAAGGCTGTAAAAATCGACAAAGACTGCAAAAAAGTCGTACTCGATGACGGCACTATGCTTCCCTATACTTCTGTCTGCGTCGCAACAGGCTCTGCACCGTTTGTCCCCCCCTTCAAAGGTCTTGAAACGGTTAAAAACAAATTTTCGTTTATGACCATTGACGATACTCTTTCGCTCGAAAAAGCACTTGATAAAGATAGCCGCGTGCTTATCGTCGGTGCAGGACTTATCGGACTGAAATGCGCCGAGGGCATCTCTCAGCGTGTCGCCTCCATAACCGTCTGCGACCTTGCTCCGAGAGTGCTTTCAAGTATCCTTGATGACGAATGTGCTTCAATGATGCAGAATTGCCTTGAGAAAAACGGTATCAAATTTATGCTTGGTGATACCGTTGCGGAGTTTGACGGAAATAAAGCTACAATGAAAGGCGGAGCCACCGTAGATTTTGATATTCTCGTGATGGCGGTCGGCGTTCGCGCAAATATTTCTCTTGTAAAAGAGCTTGGCGGTGGTGTCAACCGAGGAATTGTCGTTGACGAACATATGAGAACATCGATCTCAGATATTTATGCCGCAGGAGACTGCACTGAAGGAATGGACATATCTCTCGGGGAACGCCGCGTACTCGCTATCCTCCCTAATGCTTATATGCAGGGACATACCTCGGGTGTGAATATGGCAGGCGGCGACGAGGTATTCGACAAGGCAATCCCGATGAACTCTATAGGATTTTTCGGTCTTCACGCGATTACTGCCGGAAGCTATTTTGGTGAAAAAGACGGCGGAGAGATGTACGAAGAAAAAGGCGAAGGAACACTCAAACGTCTTTTCATAAAAAACGGCGTACTGACGGGATATATTTTAATCGGACAGGTAGACCGTGCAGGTATTTATACTTCGCTTATTCGTGAAAAGATTCCGCTTGATACGATAAATTTTGAAATTTTGAAAAAAAATCCAACTTTATTCGCTTATTCACAAAATCAACGTAGAAAAATGCTCGGAGGTGTGGTATAATGAAACAAATTGATGCAAAAGGACTTGATTATGCCGCACTGAATGAGGCTCTGCGAGGAGATACAGGTGAATTTGAAATAATCAACTGTCTCGGTCAGCGTTTCATCGCCGCAGGCATGTCAAAAAAGAAAATCACGATCAGCGGCACACCGGGAAATGCTCTCGGAGCATATCTGAACGGCGCATCTATCCGCGTTGTCGGAAACGCGCAGGATGCCGTCGGAGATACCATGAACGAAGGCTCAATCGTAATTGAGGGCAACATCGGCGATGCCGCAGGATACGCAATGCGAGGCGGCAAAATCTTTGTAAAAGGAAACGCAGGATATCGCGCCGGTATTCACATGAAGGCGTACGAGGACAAAGTACCCGTTATGGTAATCGGCGGTAAGACGGGCAGTTTTCTCGGAGAGTACCAAGCAGGCGGAATCATTATCGTTCTCGGTCTTTCCGATGACAACAAACCAATAGTCAGCAATTTTCCCTGCACGGGAATGCACGGCGGTAAAATGATACTCCGTTCCGACTGCAAAAATATCGTTTTCCCAAATCAGGTTCGCACAAAGCCGGCAGATAAGGAAGATATTGATTCAATAAAAGGATATATCTCCGAATATTGTACTCTGTTCGGTTATGATGAAAAAGAAGTATTAAACGCGCAGTTTACGGTAGTCACACCGGATACAAAAAATCCGTACAAGCAAATGTACGTTGCAAACTAAAAGGAAAGAGGTAGCGAAATGAAATACACGAGAGAGGAAGTCATGCAGTACGTAGAGGAGGAAGACGTAAAGTTTATCCGTCTTGCGTTCTGTGATATTTACGGCAAACAAAAAAATATTTCCATTATGCCGAGTGAGCTTTCTCGTGCATTTGAGAACGGTATTGCTTTTGATGCGTCCGCGATACGCGGATTCGGTGATGAGACGCACTCGGATCTCATGTTGCATCCCGACCCATCCACGCTTACGGTCCTTCCCTGGCGTCCCGAGCACGGCCGTGTTGTCCGTATGTTCTGCACGATAACACATCCCGACGGTAGTGTTTTTGAGGGCGATACGAGAAGTATTCTCATAAAAGCGATAGAGGAAGCAAAAAAACGCGGCATCACTTTCGATTTCGGTCCCGAGCTTGAATTTTATCTTTTCAGGGTTGACGAATTCGGAAACAAAACGAATATTCCGTATGATGAAGCCGGATATATGGATATTGCTCCCGAAGACAAGGGCGAAAACGTGCGCCGCGAAATATGCCTGACGCTTGAGCGAATGGGTATCCGTCCCGAAAGCTCGCATCACGAGGAAGGTCCCGGTCAAAATGAAATCGATTTCAGATACTCTGACGCTCTTACCGCCGCCGATAATGCACTGACATTTGAGACCGTGGTGAAAACAGTATCGAACAGAAACGGTTTATGGGCTGACTTTTCCCCAAAGCCTCTTTCCGATAAAGCCGGAAACGGATTACACATCAACATTTCGGCACAAAGCGAAACAAAAGAAGACCTATTGCCATACATTATTGCCGGAATACTTCGTTTCGTCCCCGAAATGACTGCATTTTTCAATCCGCAAGAGGATTCTTATGCACGATTCGGTTCCAACAAGGCTCCGTCATATATTTCCTGGTCAGCGGAAAACCGTTCGCAGCTCCTTCGTGTGCCTGCCGCAATTTACGAGCAAAATCGCGTTGAACTGCGCTCTCCCGACCCAACGGCAAATCCTTATCTCGCATTTGCTTTGATAATCTATGCAAGCTTGTACGGTATCAATAACAAATTGACACCGCCGCCTGCGGCTGATATAAATTTCTTTAAGGCAGATGCAGATACTCTCGCCAAATTCAAAACGCTTCCCTCTTCTCTCGACGAAGCTGTTTCAATCATGGAGAAGAGCGACTTTATCAAAAAATATCTGCCTTTGCAGATAATAGAGCTTTACAGTAAAAAACTCGGCTGAAGCCGCAAAACAAAAATCTATGTAAAGGAGGGAGTAATGTGAGCATCCTGGAAAAAACGTACAGTGTCCTGATCGTATCCGCATCAGACACATTCAACTCATCACTTACCCCATTACTCCCCGAATTCAAATTCGACCCCATTCATGTTGAATCAAGTGTCAATGCCGCAAGGCGCGCCTTGTCAGACCGTGACTATGATTTTATAGTAATTAACTCTCCTCTTCCCGACGATGCAGGTGTCCGTTTTGCAATCGATCTTTCGGGTCTTAAGACGTCGGTTGCCCTTTTAATGGTTCGTTCGGATATTTACACTGCAATATATGATAAGGTTGCAGAGCATGGCGTGTATGTTCTTCCGAAACCGACCTCTAAGCCGATAGTATCTCAAGCAATCGACTGGATGATAGCAACGAGAGAACGCTTGAAAAAATTTGAGAAGAAGACCATGTCTACGGAAGAAAAAATGCAAGAGATACGTATTGTAAATCATGCAAAATGGATACTGATCGAACATATCAAAATGACCGAGGCTGATGCGCATCGATATATTGAAAAGCAGGCAATGGACCGATGTATTTCCAAACGTGAAATGGCGGAAGAAATTATCAAAACTTACTCATAACCTTATTATAGATACATATTAAAATCGAGGGCTTCAGAACCCTCGATTTTTTAATATTTTATTGACTGTCTTCAAGTTTGCTGTTGCATATATCTATTTGATTTTTGCTGTCTTTATATCCGTCTAATTCTTCAAATAGTTCTATCGCTTCCTTGTACTGACCTTTATCCATTAGTTCCTTCGCATGATTGTATTTTTCACTGTTGATATGGTTCTTACAGATATTGATTTTCGCAACACTCTCTTTATAATCACCTAAAGCTTCAAATGCAGTTATTGCCTCTTGATACTTACCTGATTGCATCAAGCCTATCGCTCTATTATATTCGATGTTGATTATTTCTTTTTCGCACTCGTCTATGTACTCTTTGGACTGTTTATAGTCGCCTAAATTCTTAAATGCTTCTATTGCCTGTTCATACATTCCGGTGTTTGCAAGTTCAACTGCTGCCTGGTATTTTTTATCAATCTGTGCCTTCTCGGAAACCGATATACCAAGGTTTATAAGACCAACCAATATCGCAAATCCAACGGCAACGGCGAGTAAAACAAATACAAATTTTTTTTCCTTTTTCTTGTTTTGGGCGGCTTTAAGCTTTGCCTGCTTTTCCTTATCTGCCTTTTCCTGCGTTGCCTTTTCCTTGAGTACGTTGATTCTTCTTGTACACTCTTCAACCTTTATTTTTGAGTCGTTCCAATCTCCGAGACCTTCAAATAAAGATTTTGCACGCCCACATCCCTCTATTAGGTTGGTTGCAGGACGATTATCGGCATTAAGAAGCGCAATTGCTTCATTATAGATCCTGTTTTTGCGGTCGGAATCAATTTTATCACTGCTTTTCTTCGTACTCTGCTTACAAATCTCTATCCTGTCGCGTGAATCTCTCCATCCGGCAATTGAAGTAAATTTCTCAATCGCCTCATCGTAACGTCTTCCGCTCATCATCGCGCATGCGGAACGGTATATTGCGTCTTTTCTCAATACCTCACTGCGTTCTTTGATAACCGTAAGATAACTGTTAAGAGATTGCGCAAGCTTAGGATCTGCAAAACGCATGGCTTTCTTGTAATTGCTGTTTGTCTCGAAAGATTCCTGACACTGTGCAAGCATTTCTATTCTTGTTAGCTTCAAGTCGGCAAGCATTTTTCCAACATATGCCATAGCATACTTGGGGTCTATATCAAGCGCCTTTTCAAAGTACTCGGCTGCGCTCGTCCATTCCTTGTCCTCAAGGAAGATAAACGCTCTTTGCACCAGTGCCTCCTCTTTGCTGACCTCTGACTTTACGTGGCTTATCACTATCGGGTCTTCTTTTTTTACAACTACTTTTTCAGGCTCTTTATTGACTATCTTGCAAACGCCGCGAACAAGGTCCTGAATGCATCCTATTTTGTTCATGTCCTGCGCCTGAAGGTGTGAAAACTCTTCGGGAAGATCATAAGGGTCCATATCCCTAAATGCAGGAATAAGCGTTTTTCTTTCGCTTGTATTTTTAGTTAATGCCAGATATCTCGTCCACTCATTTCTCACCCATGCGGCATTAAAATATTCCGGCTTGGTTCCCAGAACAATCATTACCTTTGCGCTCATCAAAGCGGCAAAAATATACGGTTCATATTCTGTTCCGAGTTTATCCTCCAGTGTGATTCTCGAGAAAAAGACTCTCAGATTTCTCTCAACCAACTGATAGTAAATATCCTGCGCCAAAACACTGTCGTGGGTTCGCTCACCGTTTTTATCCGTTTCTTTGTAACAAATGAAGACGTCAAACGGTTCCTCATTTTGAGATATCTCCAGAAAACCCTTTTGAATCTCATTTATCGCTCTCGCTTCGTTTTCGTATATAGTGCGCTGATCCGGGGTTGCATGCTGCAACGCCAACTTGTAATTATCGTCATCATATATTGACGTGTACTGTATGCGGTTTACCGTGGGGACACGTCTGTGTGTTCCGGGGTCTTCAACATACTCTATACCGTACATGCAAAGAACGATTGACCAATAAGCCTCGGAATCCGTGGTATCTTCATCTAGGATACGCTCATATATGTTTCTCGCCTTGTCGAACTCGTTGTTTCTACGGAAATGGTTTGCTCTGTCATAAAGATTGGCTGTTTTGTCACTCAGCAGCCTTGGTAACGTCTGCTTTGTACCGCAATACTTGCAGGTAGCAATCAGCATTCCCTCTTCGATTTTCAATGTTCCGCCGCACATCTTACATGTAAATACTGCCATTTTCTATCTCCTGATGTCATTTTAGAGTCACTAAAAAAAGAATATGTTATTTGCACTCTATTATAGCACACACATGTCCAAGAGTCAAACATATTTTTCAATATTTGTTCATTTTTTTCAAAAAGTCGAAACATTTTTTGGCAAACAAGAAAAAACGGAATCGGTTACACATCCAATTTCGTTTTTCTAAATTATACCACTCTGCAACGCTTCTCACCGCGCAGATACGCTTCAATATTCAACATAATTTCGTTGCAACATCTGACTCTTGCCTCATATGAACCCCACGCCATGTGAGGTGTAAGTATAACATTATCGCGTCCTGCTATCTCCATGTACGGGTGGTCTTCAGGCATCGGTTCTTTTGAGTAAACATCAATACCAACACCGCCTATGTTACCGGAAATAATTGCATCGGCAACTGCTCTCTCATCGACAACCGCACCTCGTGCAACATTTATCAGTATCGCATCGCGCTTCATGATAGCAATTCTGTCACGGTTTATAACTCCCCACGTGCCGTCATTGAGCGGTGTATGGATACTTATTATGTCAGACTCCCTGCAAAGTGTGTCTATATCCACGCAGCTTACATCATCGACCGGTGTGCGTTTGTAGACGATGACCTTACAACCCAGTGCCTCAGCCACCCGTCCGACCTGCTTGCCAATGTTTCCGTATCCGACTATTCCCCAAGTCTTACCGTATATCTCATGATATACAGGTGTCAGAATATTGGCGCTCTTTCCGTGCGAATATGTCCCTTCGGCGACCGCGCGGTCATATTCACGCAAACGGCAAACAAGAGACAGGACCATTGCCAGCGTCAGCTGTGCCACGTTCTGCGTAGAATAACCGACGACATTACAAACTGCAATTCCGTTTTCGCGGCAATATTCAAGGTCGACATTATCGTATCCCGTGGCAGTAATACAAATGAGCTTAATATTTTTGCATTTGGGCAGATTATGTCTGCCGACCTTAATCTTATTGAGAATCAATATGTCACTGCCGGAGACATGGGCAACAAACTCGTCATCTGACGTTGATTGAAAAACTGTAAGATCTCCTATTTTTTCAAACATGGAAAGGTCAAGGTCACTGCCAAGCGTCCCAGCATCGAGAAATGTTAACTTCAAAGGCATGTTATTCCTCCGCAGTTTTTTCCTCGTTTGCTTCCTCGGCGTCTGTCTCGGCAAATTTCTTCTCTATTATTTCCTTGATCTCAGCCTCTATCTCTTCCTCTTTTTTCTTTTCGGCATCCCTCTTTTTCTTTATGAGCATTGCGACAGCGTAAACTGCAGCCAGTGCGGCAAGAACTCCCGCAATAAACGAAATAATTTTAATTGCTTTTATTTTGTTCTTTCTTTTTGCAAGTATTCTCATTTTCATCCTCCGTTATCATTTTTTATATTTTAAAACCGAAGTAGTTAACAGCATTATACAAAGATATTCTTTCCACTATCTCCGCTGCCGCATCATAGTCCGGGTAAAGTCCTCTTTCAACCCATCCGCCGATAAGGTTACACAAGATTCTGCGGAAATATTCGTGTCTCGGATATGACATGAAGCTGCGCGAGTCGGTAAGCATACCGAGAAAATTGCCAAGGGATGCAAGGTTTGCGGTACTTCTCATTTGTGCTTCCATACCGTCGATATTGTCGTTGAACCACCATGCACTGCCCTGCACTACCGTGGGTTTATTGCTTCCGTCTCCGCGGCAGAAGCTTCCGCACAGTGTTCCTACTGCTGCATTATCAGAGGGATTTATAGGATAAATAATTGTTTTCGGAAGTGCATTATTCTCTTCGAGATAATTCAAAAGCGACGCCATGTCGGCTATGCAATTCTTTGCGTGTATCGTGTCATATCCCGAGTCGGGGCCGAGCTTTGCAAACATCTTTTTGTTGGGATTTCGGAGTACGCCGTAATGAAGCTGAAGCACCCATCCGCGCTTAACGTATTCAAGTCCGAAGAATCTCATCATCTGAGTTTTCCAAAGCGCAAGCTCTTCATCGCTTATATCCGCGCCGTCACTTGCAAGTGCTTTCTTAAATATCTCATTTGCATGATATGCATCGGGCTTGCAGAAAGGAATATAGTTGTCCATTCCGTGGTCGGCGGTTTTGCATCCGAGTTCATCAAATCTGTCAAGCGAAACAGTATATGCACGGCAAAGGCTGTCATAATCGCTTATTTCAACGCCTGTGCTTTTTCCAAGCTTGGCAATGTACTCGGTAATTCCGTGTCTTTCAATGTTCAGTCCTTTATCGGGACGGAAGGCAGGAAGAACCTGAACCTCAAAGCCCGACTCCTTTATCTGCTTATGATAATGGAGGTCATCGGAGGGATCATCGGTCGTACAAACGAGCTTAACATTTGAATTTACAATATAATCTCTCGCACCAAAGCCGTCCTTTGCAATCTTCTCGGATGTTATCTTCCAAATTTTTTCGCAGTTGGCGCTGTTTATTGTGAGGTCGCAATCAAAATATCTTCTGAGTTCAAGATGACTCCAATGGTACACGGGATTTCCGATAAGGAGGGGCATTACACGGCAATATTCACTGAACTTCTCAAAGTCAGATGCGTCACCGGTGATGTACTTTTCATCTACTCCGCATGAACGCATTGCTCTCCATTTATAGTGATCTGCATAAAGCCAAAGCTCTGTTATATTTGAAAATTTCTTATTCTCTGCAATTTCAGACGGAACGAGATGACAGTGATAGTCGATAATCGGCAATTTGGAAGCATGTTCCTCATATAACTTCAATGCCGTCGGACCCTCAAGGAGAAAGTCATTGTCCATAAAATTTTTCATAGTTTTCCCACCTTTTTATTTAATTTTTCACCCCACGTGCATTGCCGTTAGATTTATTTTACCATATATTTATTCTTTTTTCAAGTGATTAAAACACATTTTCTCAAAAAATCCTGCTGAACAACTTTTTATTGACATTCTGAACCGAATATGTTATAATTTACACGTGATTTTCTCTTCACAACATTAAAAAAATTCGAGGTGCACATGTTCAAATGCGATTATCATACACATACTTTTTTTTCATGTGACGGTGATAAGACCTCATCGCCCGAGGCATTATGCGAAGCGGCAATATCCAGAGGCATCACGGATCTTGCTATTACGGATCATTTTGAAGCCAATTGGCGTGCAGAGAATCTCTCACCGCCCTATCCTGCTAAGGAAGCATTTGATGCCGTAATGTCCTCAAAGCAAAAATACAATGGAAAAATCAACCTGACATACGGAATTGAGATAGGTCAGGCAAATCAATATCCCGAAGAGGTAGATAAACTCCTTAAAGAATTCAACTTTGAGTTTGTAATAGCGTCTATTCACAATCTTCGAGGCTCGCCTGATTTTTACTATTATGACTTCTCGAAAATTGATTCCGAGGAGTATATGTTCAATTTATTTGAGCGTAATATCGCAGAATTATCCGAAGTTTTAGACGTTCTTAAGTGTGTGGACACGCTTGCACATTTGACATACATGGGAAGGTATTTGTCGCTTGCAGGCAGAACGTATAATTTCATGAAACATAAAGATTCGCTTGAAAAACTGTTCGGTAAAATTATTTCAAGGGATATAGCACTCGAAGTCAACCTTTCGACACTTTGGAAAGGTCTTGGGTTTACCATGCCCGACACACAAATTCTGTCCCTCTACCGCGATTGCGGCGGCAGGCTGGTTACGGTCGGAACCGATTCACATTCTCCCGAGCATATCGGAGAATGTGTCGATGAGATTTTTCCCATATTGAAATCTATCGGACTTGACAACATTCTCGTTGTCAGAAACGGTGAAAAAAATGTTATAAAAATTTAATTTTGAACGGAGTCAAAAATGGATCTTTCAAATTTCAGTTTGCTCTTTCCCGATGAAAGCACAAAAAGAGACCATTATTCGGGAATAGCCTGCCCCGATATAGATATGTATACGCTTGAACAGCTCGGCATGCTTGAGATATTTGATCTAAATAGCTCGGAGCTTTCCGAATATTTCACAACATCAGAGAGCGTAATGGAATACAGAAACGAAGTGTTTGCCGACATGTTGGCGTCTCCCGCACTTTCCGCGACTCTCAACAAGCTCATGCCGGTGCTTACCGACATTACAGAGCTCAGAAGGCTTGAATCTGATACCGGGGACGGCGATTATCTGTCAAGCATTACCGAAATAGAGTTATATATTTCTTGCATTGATATACTTTATGACGGATTCAGAAGTGTCAAAAAAGACCTTAAAAGCCGCGCATTTATTCTCTTTTCCGAAAAAATATGCGAGCTTGCCGAATCCGAGTATTATTCGGAACTTAACAGGAAGCTGACCGAACTTACAAAACGTGTCCGTGAGATAAAAAGTGTTACCGTCGGTGTAAATCTTGACTCTCAGCTCCGTCCGTCATATGCGGGAGTCCTTTCTATAAACTCCGAGCCTTTTAAATCGGGCGATACCATTGACAAGATACTCAGGCTGAATTTCAAGGACGATGATTATACGTGCATAGCGGCTCTTGTTCCCTTCGGAAAGAGTCAGTCGGATAATCAAAAGACTGCTCTTTCAACTGCATTCAATTCCGCAATAAATGACGTCTACCGTTCTTCTCTCAAATCTTGGAAGAAAATCGTCCAGATGTATGTTCTTGAAAACACCGATTTTCTTCTCGGACTTATGCCCGAGATAGAGTTTATCGTCAAGGGTACGGAAATGCTGCAACGGCTCCGCAATCGCGGATGTGATCTTGTAAAGCCTGTTATCGCTCCTATGGACGAGAGAGTATTTAATGCGGACGAGCTATACAATCCTGTGGTTGCACTCAAACTGAACGACAATGAAAAAATCGTTGCAAACGACATCAGATTCAACAAAAACGATGCATTTATCTATGTTTTGACAGGACCAAACCGCGGCGGTAAATCCGTAATTACATGCGCTCTCGGTCTTTGTGTCGCAATGATGCAGCTCGGTATGTTCGTGCCCGCAAAGCATGCAGAAATAAGCCCCGTTGACGCAATATTCACACATTTCCCGACAGGTGCCGACGACACCATCGACAAGGGCCGTCTTGGCGAGGAATGTGCAAGACTCGGAGAAATATTTGACAGCGTTACCTCAAACAGTCTTGTTCTTCTCGATGAGTCATTTTCATCGACCGGCTCGTACGAAGGCTCGTATATCGCCGCCGAAGTTCTCTCGGGAATTTCAATCGTCGGATGCCGTTGCCTTTTCGCAACACACCTGCATGAGTTAGCCTCGGAAATAGACAGAATAAACCGTGATTCGGTATCCAAAGGCGGAGCAAAAATCGACACTTTAGTCGCAGGAATCGAAGAAGGTGAGCGTTCTTTCAAAATATTCCGTGCAAAACCCGACGGTAAGAGCTATGCCCACGATATCGCCGAGAGATACGGTCTGACATATGAAAACATTTTAAAAAAGATTGGCAAATAGAGAGTGCAAAAATTTTCGCCCCGAGTTTCTTCCGATTCTCGGGGCAGTATGTTATTTTCCAATAACCTGCATCGTCTTATTAAGCAGTTTTGCCATGTCGCCTCTTGTAACCGTATCGCTCGCCCCTACCGTTTTGTCGGGAAACTCAAGAATTCCGAGCGTATAGAGCGACTCTATTGCAGCATTTGACCAGGACGGGATACTGTCCGCATCGGCAAAGACAGGCGTTACCGACGGCTTTGCATATCCTATCATGTTGCTGACAATTACAGCCGCTTCGGATAGGCTGACCTTTTCGTCAGGCTTAAAGTATATTTCTCCGTCCTGCTTGATTCCGCTGATATATCCCTTTGAGTATGCAAGCGAGATATAGCCTTTCATCGCAGGACTTATGTCTGAGTCGTCCGCAAAACCCGTGTCCTTCACGTCGGGAACATTTTTGATGCCTATCGCATTCATTGCGGTTACAACAAACTCGGCACGGCTGACTTCCCTGTCTGCCTCAAAATAGAAATAGTTACCTACTTGAACTCCGTTCATGAGTCCCGATTCTGTGACCGCCAATGCATGACTGTAAAGTTCATTATCAAGCATATCGCTGTAAACCGTCGATGTCTTTTGAGCAATAACTTCAATAGTGACTTTCGCAGACGTGCTGTAATTTCCGTATTTATCTCTCACAACATACTCAAAGCTGTCATTTCCCGTATATGACTCAAAGGGTGTATATGTGTACGTTCCGAGCGTTTTATTTTCAAGAACCAAAAGTCCGTGCGCAGGGTAGCTTACGATCTCATACGTCAACTCATCGCCTTCAGGGTCATGAGCCGAAAGGACCCCACTTATCATAACATCCTTGTATGTTTCATTGTTGAGCGAGACATAGGATGCCATTTTGACGGTCGGTGAGTAGTTGACCGAATCTATCATAAAAATATTGCAAACAATATCGTATGCGTTGTCGTTTACGCAAAATTCAAAGCTTGCCTTCTTTCCCACTCCCGTTTTCGCTTCTTCATACGTCATAAGCGATATGTTTGACGCGCTTATCCTCTGTCCGACCGAAACCGCATCACTTCCTATGTAGAGCGCACCGCAACTCATGTCGGGCAACGAGGTTATCGTTATACTGTCGATATCCGACAGGTTCATCGCGCACTCAAATCTCTCTGCCGAGAAGTTGAGCGGATTGCCCTTTATTCCCGCAATTGCCATTTGATTTTGATTGGCGATAACGTCAAGAGCACAGGAAACCGTGTTTTGCTGTGTTGCAAGCACAGCAGTGCCACCCGAGACAAGTGAACTCTGCACCGAAGTCTGCACATCATTCGCCGAGACAGATATACACATAGCAGAACACATTAATACGGCAATGACTATGACTGCCGACAGCCTTTTTAATTTTTTCATATCTTCCTCCCCAAAATTTTTCTGTCTAATTATATTTTTGACATCTGTAAATTATTACCCGTCATTCCTTTAACTTACAGAGATATTTCCCCACATGTTACAAATTATTCGCACATTTCCCATTCATCTGTGATATAATATACGCAGAACGTCTTGCAAGCGCAAGCCTTTGGGCTGCGCCCTATACACGCTTCGCGTGCCTGCGTTATTGAATCAGGTCGTAAAAATGCCCTTGCAAGCAAGCATTTTTACTTGTGATATAATACACATAGCATGAAGATTTGGCTCTGAGGGAAAAACATGGATTTCAAAATAGGCAAGGAAGACTCGGGACGCTCGGTTCTTTCATTTTTAAAATCAAAACTTAAAATTTCAAGATCCGCGCTTGCTTCCTTAAAACGTGTTCCCATGGGAATATGCGTGGGCGGACAGCATGTAACGGTGAGATATATACTCTGCGAGGGTGATATCCTTTCCGTCAACGAAAAGGATTCCTTTTCGGATGTCAATGAAACGATTGAGCCTCATTGTCTTCCGCTTGATATACTGTTTGAAAACGATGACCTTTTTGTTATCAACAAGTCTGCAAATATGCCTACTCATCCTTCGCATAATCACACCGACGATACGCTTGCCAATGCTCTTGCATACATTTATAAAGAGCGCGGTGAGCCTCTTGTTTTCCGTCCTATAGGAAGGCTTGACAAAAACACGAGCGGGATCTCGCTCGTTGCAAAAAACGCTGTATCGGCGTCATTTCTTCATTACGCGCGCTCACGCGGAGCAATGCATAAAAAATACATAGCACTGCTTGACGGCACAGTTGCGGTTGACAACTTTTGGCACACAACCGAAACATATATGAAACGAATGGATGACAGCGTTATCATTCGTTGCATAGGCGAATCCTCCGACCCGGATGCCGATATTGCAATCACACATTGGAGAACGATTTATCATGGCGACAAAATCAGCATGGTCGAGGCGATTCCCGAAACAGGGCGAACACATCAATTGAGAGTACATTTTGCGCACCTCGGTCATCCGATACTCGGAGATGAGATATACGGCAAACAAAGTGAGCTCATCTCTCGCCACGCGCTTCACGCATACAGTCTGTCAATCCCAATGCCTTGCTCCGAGGAAATCACATGCTTTTCAGCCATGCCTCCCACAGACATGCAAAATGCCTTCCGCGAACTGACAGGAGAAGACATCACCTCAATAATAAATAACATAAAGGAAACACAATGAGAAAAAAAGAAACAAAACATTCCAATGAACAAAAAGATGAACTTATAAGTTCAGAGGAGTTTTTAATTCTCTCGGAAGATGAGAGAGAAAAATGGACTCCTGTCAAGGACAAATACGAAAAAGTACCGCTATGGTGCAAGATCGCGCTTATTACCGCGTTAGTTTCGGTTATTCTGTACGTAATCATTTGTATAAGTCCGCAATTTGCAGACTTCTTCAATGAATATATAGGTGGATTTTTCAGGTTTATTTTCGCACAGATATCAAATATCCTTCCGTTCTCGATTGCAGAGGCGGCGTTGATACTGATACCCGTATTCCTTGTACTGATAATCAGATATGTCTGGAAATACCGTTGCAACACGAGAAAGTCTACTCTTGTAACCTTGGTTTGCATTTTTTCGGTCGCATCTATCTTCCTGTCAAGCTTTATAATTACATTTTCGGCAGGATATCGCGGAACAAAACTTGAAGAAAAGTTAGGGCTTGAAGCAACCGACATTGATAAAGACGATCTGTATAATGCATCCGTCTATCTTATAGAAGAGATAAACAAGCTTGAACCCATGATAGAATTCGGTGAGGACGGATTCTCAATCATGCCGTACACATTTTCCGAGATGAACAATAAACTCATTGATGCATATGAGTCCTTCAGCAAAGAGCATGGCTTTATCAATAATTTTTACAGCAAACTGAAACCGGTGCTTATGAGTGAGGCGATGTCATACGCACACATCACGGGAATATACACGTTTTTCACAGGAGAATCAAATATCAACGTCGGGTTTCCCGATTACACGATACCGTACACCGCGGCACACGAGCTTGCACATCAAAGAGGGATAGCAAGAGAAGATGAGGCAAACATGATGGCTTTTCTCGTGTCGGTTGAATCCGACGATATTTATATAAGATACTGTGCATACGTCAACATGTACGAGTACGTTGCAAACGCACTTTATAAGGCAGACAGAACACTTTACCGAAAGGCAGATGCAATGCTCTCAAGAAATGTATACGGCGAGCAGGTTGCGTACAGTAAATTTTTTAAAAAATACGTCAAGTCCGTAACGAGTCAGATAAGCGGAGCAGTCAATGACGCATACCTTCAATCTCAAGGAACAGCCGGAAGGAAGAGCTACGGCATGGTTGTTGATCTCACCGTGGCATACCTCAAAAGCAACGGACTAATAGAAAAATAAAGGCAAAATAAATGTCAAAAAACAGTCTCAAAGAATATACTGTCTTTGGGATTGTTTTTTATTTTTATGCATTTTTAATGTCGTACTAAATTACTATATTGATACAACGACATAAATTATTAATTGAATTAGTTTTTTATTTATTTTTTATTCATCTTTGCGAATTAAACAAGATTCTTATTCATATTTATTGGGATTATTCCAAATAAAGAACAAAAGTACCTTAAATCTATGTCATACATTATTGCAGAACTTGTACAGATTATTTGACAAAATTTGTAAATAATTTATTAAAATTAACAAAACGCTATTTACATGATTATGCAATTATGATATAATATATTCACGATCCCCACCCGTAAAACCCCGGTTTTTCAGTGGGTGAATCTATCGGATAATCAACATCTCATCGTAGAATAAAATACACTTTGATTTTTTCGCTCAAGCATCAAGCGGAAGAATACCAGGAGGAAAATATGGAACAGATCATCATAAACGGCGGCTCTCCCCTTTACGGTAACGTATCTATCGGCGGCATGAAAAATGCAGCTCTCCCTGTAATTTGCGCATGTGTCCTCAACGAGGAAACATGCATAATCGACAACATTCCTCCTGTAAGCGACATCGAGATTCTTCTTGAAATTCTCTCATCCATGGGAGCATACGTAAACAGACTCACCAAATACTCCGTGGAAATTTGTTGTAAAAACCTTATCCCCTGCTCCTCTCCCATGGAGCTTGCAAACAAGCTTCGCGGCTCATCATATCTCCTTGGAGCAGAGTTCGGCAGATTCGGTAAGGCAAGTGTTTCACATCCCGGCGGATGCAGCATAGGCGCCCGCCCTCTCGACCTTCACATGAAGGCGTTTGAGGCACTCGGTGCAGACTGCTGTCACAAGAACGGCAGACTCGAAGTTGAATCCGAAAACGGTCGTGCCTTAGGAAACAATATTTATTTTGACAAGGTCTCCGTAGGCGCAACCGCCAACGCGATTCTTGCGTCTGTTCTTGCAGACGGTGTAACGACGATCGATAACGCCGCTCGCGAGCCTCACATAGTTGACCTTGCAGTATTCCTCAACGCATGCGGAGCAAACATAACAGGTGCAGGTACATCCGTCATTAAAATAAAGGGAGTTGAAAAGCTCCACGGTTGCCGTTATTCCATCATTCCAGATATGATTGAAGCAGGTACATATATGGCAGCAGTTGCCGCAACGAGCGGCAGAGTTACCGTAACAAACGTTATCCCGAAGCATCTTGAAGCAATCACATCAAAGCTTGAAGAAGCGGGTGTGACAGCAACAGTCGGTGACGATTTTATTACGATTGAAAGCACAGGAAAACTCAAAGGAATCAGCATCGTGACTCAGCCCTACCCCGGATTTGCAACGGATATGCAGGCGCAGTTCGGTGCTATGCTCTGCTTTGCAGAAGGTACATCTGACATTGTCGAGAACATATTTAACAGCAGATTCCAGTACACCGACGAGCTGTCCAAAATGGGCGCGGATATAAAGGTTGACGGAAATCATGCGGTTATTCGCGGCGGAGCAAAACTCACAGGCGCGCCCCTCATGTCCCACGACCTTCGCGGCGGTGCGGCTATGGTCATCGCTGCGCTCGCTACTCCGGGTCGGTCTGTCATTGAGGGCATTGATAAGATTGAACGCGGCTATCATAATATTGTAGGAAAGCTTCGTGACCTCGGTGCGGATATTCAAAAAAAATCCGATTTTTCGGACGAGCAAATCATATCTTCCATGAGATAACATAAACATTTCCCTTCTATTCATAAACAGAAAGATCCTCTCATATATTTTAGCGAAAACAATTCGTCTAAAAATATGGGAGGATTTTTATGGCAGAACATTCTATCTATCATGACATAGCGGAAAGAACCGGCGGAGATATTTATATCGGAGTCGTCGGTCCCGTTAGAACGGGAAAGTCTACATTTATCAAGAGATTTATGGAAGCCTTGGTGCTTCCGAATATTGCGGAGGGATATTCAAGAGAACGCGCACGTGACGAAATGCCTCAATCCGCGGCAGGAAAAACGGTCATGACGACCGAACCGAAATTCATTCCCGATGAAGCAGTCCCGATAAATATCGACTCCTGCTCAACATTCAGAGTAAAAATGGTGGACTGCGTCGGATATATTGTTCCCGAGGCGCTCGGCACTATCGAAGACGGACAACCGAGAATGGTGCGCACGCCGTGGCGCTCTGAGCCCATGCCATTCGTCGAGGCGGCGGAAATGGGAACGCACAAGGTCATCAGCGAGCACTCCACTATCGGTATGCTTGTCACAACCGACGGCTCAATAGGCGATATTTCAAGACCGAGCTACGTTGAGGCTGAGGAAAGAATAGTAAATGAGTTAAAGGCACTCGGAAAGCCCTTTGCCGTGATTCTCAATTCGGCACGTCCCCAGAGCGATGAAGCAATTGCACTCGCATACGAGCTTGAGGCTAAATACGAGGTTCCCGTAGCACTTGTTTCCTGCATCGACCTTGATGCCGAGGATATCAGACACATACTCGAGCTTGTTCTCCACGAGTTCCCTGTCTGCGAGGTTCGCGTATCTCTGCCCGAATGGACGACTGCACTTGACGAAAACCACAAAATAAAGGTATCTCTGCTCAACGACATCAAAGACTGTGCGGGAAAGATAAACAAGACAGGAGATATACAAAACGCATTCTCTACCCTTTCTGACAATGAATATATAAAGAGTGCAACAATAAATGAGATCGACCTCGGTACAGGTTGCGCAAGCATCTCGGTAACAATGAAGGACGGACTGTATTACGACGTTATCAGCGAGCTTACGGGATTTGATATCGGCGGCGAAGAAGAGCTTATTTCTCTGCTTAAATCCCTTGCCGAGATGAAGGAGAGATACGACAGAATCGAATCCGCGCTTGACGAGGCGGAGGAAAGAGGATACGGAATCGTCATGCCCGACGTGCGTGAATTGCATCTTGCAGACCCCGAAATCGTCAAGCAGGCGGGCGGATATGGCGTCAGACTGCGCGCGTCTGCTCAGTCTATCCACATGATAAGAGCAAATATCGAGACCGAGATAAATCCGATTGTCGGCACGGAGCAGCAATCCGAGGACCTTGTCAAATACATGCTCAAGGAATTTGAGGAAGACCCCCAGCGCATCTGGAGCTCCAATATGTTCGGCAAGAGCCTGTATGAGCTTGTCAACGAAGGACTCCATTCAAAGCTTGAGCATATGCCCGAAGCATCTCGCACAAAGCTCTCCGAAACACTCGAACGCATCATCAACGAAGGCAGCGGCGGACTTATTTGTATTATATTGTAAAATAACCGACGGCGGCATTTCTGCCGCCGCCATATTTTATTCTATCTTTTTGCGTTTTAGCAATATCACAGCACCGCAACATATTGTTGCAATCAGCACGGCTGAGCCACTTCCGATTACCGAACCGCAACCGCCCTTAATTATGTCAACAGAATCACTTGTATCGGGTTCTTCATGTTGAGTTTCAATATCAGAAAACTCTTCTGTATCGGAAGATTTTTCGGTTTCAGAAGACACCTCTGTAATGGAGGATTCTTCGGTTTCAGAAGGCATCTCTGTAATGGAGGATTCTTCGGTTTCAGAAGACTCCTCTGTATCGGAGGATTC
>JBJDZM010000073.1:28115-40022 GCA_051867975.1 Eubacteriales bacterium
TTCGGTTTCAGAAGACTCCTCTGTATCGGAGGATTCCTCGGTTTCAGAAGACTCCTCTGTATCTGAAGATTCTTCGGTTTCAGAAGGTTCATCCGTTTCGCTCTCGACTGTCTTTTCTACACCACAGAGACACTTTCCATCTTCGCCATACGCATGAGGTACCTTGCCTGTAATCTCTCCGCAAACGCACTCATACCAATGCTCCGAGTCACCGTGATTAAGTTGAGCGTAATCATGTCCGATGGCATCAACTATCTGCTGTGTCTCAAGAATTACATTACATACAGAACAATGTTTTCCTTCTGTAAGACCTGTTGCTGTGCAAGTGGGTGCTACCGCTTGATCAATAACCTCTGTATGTCCTATTGCAGAGAACTCAGCATAAGTCGTGTACCCACAGCCGTCACGCTTGCAAGAATCATAAGCATCCCAACCGATTTCTGTACAAGTCGGTGCTTTTGCATCATGATGTACTTTGTCGTGTCCGAGCGCATTTCCGTATTCGGTGTCGCATACTTCGCACCTTGCCTTTTCCATGCAAGTAGCCGTTCCGCCTCTGTGTGCTACCGGCGTTTCGGTCGCACCGCAACCTATGCGTGTACAAGTGCGATAATGTCCTTCTTCGGAAGATGAATATGTCGCACTCCAATCATGCCCAAGCACATCGCCTGTTTCAAAAGTTCCCGTACCTTTTTCTCCGCACAAAAGACAACTCTTGTAGTAAACCGCTTTGTGTGTGCAATCGGCAACTGACTTGAGATACATATTATCTGCCACTTCAATGTAGGAATGTGAAGTACATGAAACTGTAACCAAACAATTCGCTGTATATCCGCCATCTGCACTTGTTACTGTTATTGTAGCCGTTCCGACTGAATTTGCCGTTACCACTCCATTCGAAACAGAAGCAACAGTCGTATCTGATGATTTCCACGAAACCGTTTTGTTTGTTGCATTACCCGGAAAAATTGTCGCCGTAAGAGTTTCGGTTGCTCCAACATTCATTGCTGTTCTTGTTTTATTGAGAGAAATGCCCGTTACAGCAATGTTTGCAGCTTGAACAGCAATAGTACAATTTGCTTTAATTCCACCATCCACGCTTGTTGCTGTAATAGTAGTTGTTCCTGCCGATAGGGCAGTTACAACTCCATCAGAAGAAACGGTTGCAACACTAGGTTTTGAGGATGTCCATTCAACATCAGTTATATCTGCATTAGACGGCAATACAGTTGCAACTAATTTATATGTATTTCCTGCCATCAAAGTTTTACTTGTTGTATTTAATGCGACTGAGGAAACGTGTACTTTTATCGGAAAAACAACTTCTGCTGATAACAGTGCATCATTACCACTTGATATAGTTACGTTCTCCCAGTCTTCTGAATATCCACCATAATATATTTTTTTAAGTGATGTACAACCCTTAAAAGCAGACGAATCAATTTCTGTTACTGTTTTTGGAATATATATCTCTTCAAGTGAAGTACAATTTGCAAAACAGTACATTGGTATTGTAGTAAGATTTCCTTCTTCGATTACTATTTTTGTAAATCCATTTCCGCAAAATGCACCATCACTTAAGTTTGATAAATTAGATGGTAGTGTTAGAGTATCAACATATTTTAATGCTCCCGCAAATCCACAAAATCCTATTTTCTCCAAGGTACTTGGTAAAGATAAATAGTGAACATTTGAATTTGTATCTTCAGGATAAGGAATCAGATTGCTTGATATACCATTATAATAAATACCAAAGTTGAATGCATGATCTCCAATAACTTTTACCCCTTCTTCGACATTTATCATGTAAACTTCAGAAAAAAAGCCATTCCATGGTCTTGCTCCATTACTTAAATACTGACTATAAAAATTGTAGTTTTTGTAGACATAGTTTTCCATTATGCCGCTATCTTTTCCGATTCCTGCCGTCAAAGATAAACGGTTATTATAGTACTTATCACTTATAGATTGATTGTGAGTATGGTACTTCCATTCAACCGATAAATTTGATTTTCCGCAATCTCCGCCATACCTTAGGGTCCAATCAATGTCATCCGATGAAGCAGCAAAAACCATCGTCTGTGGAATCAAGATAATTAGCATACAGAGTATTGAAACAAATAATATTATTATTTTTCTTGTTCGTTTCATTTCCATTCAACCTCCAAATTAATTCATATTTAATGCAAACTTTATTAGATGATGGTTTGATTTCCTTTGATATTTTTTCAATTGACATTTTCAGGACAGTTGTTTTACCGCATCCCCCATCGCCCTGAATTGCAATAATCTTCATTATTTTCCCCTTTCAATACTGCACCGATTATTGTTTTATTATTCCGAATTGGAATTATTTATATTATAATTCCATTTTAGAATTTTGTCAAGATTCTTTTGGGATATAATTCTAAAAAAGAATAAAAAGGACATTTTTCCATGAAAATTCGCAAAAAAGAATACGGAAATGCCAATATGGTTGGTAAAAAAATTGAGCAGTTGAGAAAAGATAAGGGGATCAAGCAAAAGGATTTTATTGCACAAATGCAGGTAATGGGATGCGATATTAATCCAACCAGCTATTCAAAACTTGAGGGGCAAGTACGAAGCGCAACCGACAAGGAGATATTTGTTATATCAAAAATACTCCATGTGCCAATGGAATCCTTGTTTGACAATTCAAATGAAATATAAAATTCGCTGTTGATGTGAACACTACACGACTTACATTGCTGTATGCGGGGCTTTCCGAGATTGCTGGGAAGAGACTTATCACTGCCGCGTTACAAGATATGAAGAAGAGCGCAATGCGATGTGGGAATCCCCCACAGTTTTCTCCTTTGCCTTTTTCCCATTTTTCCAAGAAAAAATCCTATCGAGTGCTTGAGAAAAGATATATAAATAGACTGAGCGACGACATCTCTGCCGCCGCTCTAATATTTTCAATTTATTCTTTTCTGTTTAAACAATATCAAATCACCGCAACATACTATCGTAACAGGAACGGCTGAGAAATTAATATTTTGAACTATATTAGTTTTCTTCTAATTTTTCCAAAAACTCTGAAGGTTTCACTCCATCCTCGACATTTCCCTTTGCGCCATGACAAGTCCGTAGTAGATTCCTTTTTTCTCGATAAGCTCGTCATGCGTGCCGACCTCGGCAATTCTTCCCTTATCAAGCACGACAAGTCTTGTTGCGTTGCGCAGGGTTGAAAGCCTATGTGCGATCGCTATTGTCGTCCTGTTTGCCGACAGATTGCGCAGAGCATCCTGAATCTGCTTTTCGGTCTCTGTATCAAGTGATGCGGTCGCCTCGTCGAGTATGAGTATCTTCGGGTCACGAAGAAGTGCACGTGCTATCGCGATTCTCTGTCTCTCTCCGCCCGAAAGGCTGTACCCCTTTTCACCGACTTTAGTATCATATCCGTCCTGAAGCTTAATAATAAAGTCATGACAGCCTGCCAGCTTGGAGACAGCAATTATCTCTTCCCTTGTCGCCTCAGGTCTTGCATAAGCGATGTTCTGATACACCGTACCCGAAAACAGGAAGGTCTCCTGAAGTACGACACCCATCTGCGAACGAAGTGTTTCTTGCGAGATATCTCTTATATCAATTCCGTCAATACAGATGCTTCCGTCCTCAACATCATACATTCTCATAATGAGATTTATCAGCGTTGATTTTCCGACTCCCGATTTTCCGACAAGTCCTATAAACTCGCCCGACTTTATGTGTATGTCGATATTGGTCAACACCTCGTTTCCGCTGTCATATCCGAACGAGATATTATTTATATCGATATCTCCCTTTATTATCGGCGATTGCGCCTTTTCGGCATCGGCTATCTCCTCTTCCTCGTCGATTATCTCAAAGACCTTTGCAGTCGACGTAATAAAGCTGATTATCTGTCTCGGAAGGTTTGAGAGCATACGCAAGGGACCGTATATCATGCTTGCATACATCGAATACTTTGACATCTCACCGAGCGTCATCTCTCCGCCGAGTATTCCGTTTCCTATGTAGAACAATATGATAAATTCGCCGAAGCACATCAAAAACTGCATTATCGGCATAAGCGAATACCAAAGAGTATCCGACTTTATCTGCATATCCCGCTCGTCAGCCGCCGCACCCTCAAATCTCTCGGTCTCCTTATGCTCCATACCGAAAGACTTGACTACACGGATGCCCGAAAAGATATCGTGAAGTATCGAGTTCGACTTTGAACCGAGCTGCCAGCATTTTCGGAACAATGTGTGAGCTTTTCGCCAAAACAAACTAAATCCGACCACGACAAACGGCACGGGAATGAGTATAAGAAGGAATAATACGCCAAGGTCCGATGCGATGAATACTATTCCTATCGCCACGAAAAGCACTGCCTGCTCAACAAGCGACGGCAGATAATGGACGAGGAAGTCTTGTATCTGCCCCACGTCGTGCGACACTCTGCGCATAAGCTCTCCCGCGGTTCTCTTTGATATCTTGGAGATTGAAAGCTTTTGTATTTTCTCAAAGAGCATATTGCGAAGGTCTACTACCATTCCGTTGCTTGCATTTATGAGCAGGTGCGAGCGGAACATGGCTACGAGTCTCAGCACCGTCTGCACGCCGAGCATAAGCAGGATTATCAATATATAATTGACGACCGACAGACTTTCTGGCGTTTTTGTGTTGATAAAATCATCGGTAATTATTCTGTTGATTTCCGGCAGTATCAGACTCAGTACACTGACGGCAAAGAAAAACAGAACCGAAAGAAAAATAAAGATCTTATAGGGCTTGACTATTCCCCACAGGCGTTTGAGCGTACGCAATTTCCGGGTACAATGCATGCAAACACCGCGCCGCATGGGACGACCGCATTTGGGACACTTTTTGCCGTCCGCATCGTCCGGCTTTTTGTTTTTGTCGCTTTTGGGGTCGTAATTTTCAAATCCTACGCCTTCCGAGATACGGTTAAATCGTTTTGATGCGGCGATTGCCTTTTTGCAAAGCGACATATCCATTCTGCAAAGGAGACGCAACGAACCGTCGATTTTATCCTCATACTGCGCGACACAGGAACCGACTCCGATCTCAATCTTTATTGAGGCAATATCGGATAGCTTTATCCTGTCAGCTTCCCTGCCGTCTCTGAATATTATAAGGTCGTTTTTGTCAACGACGATTACTCCACGGCACCGCACACTCGGCTCAGAGGGATGCAGATTATATGAAAAAGACAAAATCACGTCTTCTTTTTTTATGCCCGGACAAAGCTCTTGAATTTGGTCTTTATTTTGTGTTTTTTTGCTCTTTTTCAACGCAACTCCCCCTTTCCGTGGTTTTTTCGGTCAATTATAAATAAATTTCAATCTTTCGATAGCTCTTAACGCTGAGCGCGGATATACTCTTTACCGTGTATCGGTTGCCATCGACATCGACAAGGATTATGCTGTCCGTACCCGTGTGTAAAATGTTCTTGTACGTATCCTGCATCGTAAAACTTATTTCCCGTCCGTCGTCGAGACTTACCTTCCAATAGGAAAAACCGTATCTTTCCTTAACGCTTTTTATCTCGATTATTGTCGGCGAATAGTATTTTTTCTCTATCTCCCGAACGATAAGCTTTGACATCTCGTCGTCGAAATCGTCAATATCGTATATAATGCCTATCTCTTTTTTCTCGGCATCAAGCACCGAGATAAACTTAAATAAAAGCTCGTGCGGAAAAGCTCTGTGAAGGAAAATCCTGTCAAAGCATTTTTCTTCTCCACCCTCGGTGTATGTAAGAGTCAAAAATCCGTTTTTCTCCTCAAAGCGAGAATTTTGTCTGTGAAGCCTGACGATGTGGGCAGACTTTTCATTCATTATTTCATTGTTTTCCATGTGTCTTCCCTCCGTCATTCGGTTATTCCGGCGTTTTTGAGTGCCTCTGCTTGCAGGGTGTAGAGCTTGTTATAAACTCCGCCCTCTATTGCGAGCAATTCCTTATGTGTGCCTCGCTCAGCGACCTTGCCGTTTTCAATTACGATAAGCTCGTCGGCATCGCGCAGCGTTGAAAGTCTATGCGCTATCATTATCGTTGTTTTGTCGCGCGTCAGTTCTGTAATTGCATGTTGGATCTTCTTTTCGGTCTCGGTATCCATCGCCGCCGTCGCCTCGTCGAGTATGAGTATCTTAGGGTCGCGCAAAATTGCGCGCGCAATTGACAGTCTCTGCTTTTCGCCGCCCGAAAGGTCTTTGTATCCAAAGCCTATCTGTGTGTTGTAGCCATCGGGCAGTTTGATGATAAAATCGTGCGCTCCCGACAGCTTTGCCGCCTTCAAGACTTCTTCATAGCTTGCATCGGGCTTTGCGTATCGGATATTATCGAGAATACTTCCGATAAAGAAGAATGTCTCCTGTGAAACGATGGCGATATTCTCGTACAGTGCCTTTAGAGACAGGTCCTTGACGTTGATGCCGTCAACAAGTATTTCTCCTTCATTACAGTCATACAGCCGCATGAGAAGGTTTACAATAGTGCTCTTTCCCGCCCCCGTGTGTCCGACTATTCCGAGCGTCCTGCCGTGCTTTACGTCAAAGCTGACATTGTCTATCACCTTGTGATTTTTGATATATGAAAAATCGACGTTTTTAAATTCGACGTCGCCGTCGATATTTTCGGGCGTAATTGAATTCTCTTTCTCTCTGATATCGGGCTCAGTATCGTATATTTCAAAAAGTCTTTGCAGAGCATTCGTGCTTGCCGCCGACCAATCTATCATATCCGCAAAGAAATACATCGGGCTGTATATCATGTTGACATATGCAACGAATTTTATAAGCTGTCCGTATGTAAAATCATTGTAACCCGAAATGACCATCCAACCGCCCACGCCGAGCGCGATGATATTTCCGAGATACAAAATCAGTCCAAGCGAGGGATAGACGTAGTTATTGAATACCGAAAGATTTTTCTGATACTGCGCCGCTTGACTGTTTGTGCCGTGGAAGCGGTCGGTTTCCGCCTGCTCACGCGAGAACGCCTTGACCACTCTCATTCCCTGAAGGACGTCGGAGAGCTGAGAATTGAGTCGGCGCGCGCCCGAATATTTTTTTGCGTGGAGTTTCATTTCTTTGCGGTAGCTCTTCAAAATCACAAGGAAGAAAAGCGGTACGGTAAAGAGAGAACATATTGCCAAAAGCGGATTTTCAATAAACAGTATCACACAAATTACAACGACCTGAACGATATTCACAAGGAAATAAGGAACGCCGTCGCAGAAAAAAGAATATATCGTGTTCGAGTCATCGTTTACCTGTGTCATAAGCGCGCCGGTCTGTCGTCCGTTGAAAAATGACAGCGACAGCTTCTCAATCGACGTAAACACTGTCTTTTTAAGGTCAAAAACGATTTTTGCCGATATTCTTGCGGATATGGTTCCGTTGATTATTGTAAATATCTGCGAGAGAAGCCTTGTCACAACGATGAGAGAGATAACCAGCAAGATCTCTCCGAAAAAGCTTCCGTCCTCGCGCAGAACCTCGTCGTAGAAAAACTGATTTGACAGATAAGGAATCAAAATGCCCGTAGCGGTCAGCAGGACAAGGGATGTCAGCATTATCGCCATGTATTTTTTGTACTTTAACAAAAACATGCCGAAACGTCGGTAAAGCTTGCCCTTTTCCATGCAGCGAGGACAAACCTTTCGGTTCTTGTCGGGGTACCTCATTCCGCACTTTGGGCATCTGTTAGACGCGGGATCGTCCTCTTCGTCAATCTCAAAATCCACACCCGATATCTCGCCCTTTTTCATGCGCTCGAAATACTTTATAAATATGAGGACAGACGCGCGGCAGGTGTTTGTCATCGCACATAGGAAAGAATAATCGCCCGATTTCAGCTTTGCCACAAGTCTTGCGCTCGACTGCATCTCTTCAAGCTCCAAGACCTCTATGTCGGAAATGTCGTACGACTTAAATTCGCTCTCGCTCCACGTCATGTGCATGTGCTTTCCGTGAGCGCCGTCAAGCACGACTTTTCCCGAGATGACATATATGCTCTCGCACGTCGCCAAAACGTATGTGTCGCAGAAAACATGGTTTCTGTCCATGTCGCAGTATGAACCGAGCATGATTTTATCGGTATCGACGCCCTCACGGGACAGCGACTCATAAATATAGGAAGGAATCTTGTCGGTCAACAGCATATATCTCACCTCTTTTCGATTAAATTCGCACTGCAAGTTTAATTATACCCTTTTTGCTCCCTTTTGTCAATAAACCATGGGTAGATTGGCAATTAAATTTTCCGCCGCTATTGAAAAAGGGCGAAAAATGTGTTATACTTTATCTATAAAGAAAAGAAGGAGCCACGATATGAAAGGCCTCAAAACGATATACATTTGCTCAAACTGCAACTACCACTCGCCAAAATGGATGGGAAAATGCCCTTCCTGCAATCAGTGGAACACGCTTGTCGAGGACGTTATAAGCATCGCTCCCGATGAGCCGCAGAATAAAAGAAAAAGCCTGTCCGCAACAAGCGGCGGCGAAAACCACGCAATATCATACGACGAGCTTGAAATACCCGATTATATTCGCTCAAACACAGGTCTATGCGAGCTTGACCGAGTCCTCGGCGGCGGACTTGTCCACGGCTCGGTCGTGCTGATCTCGGGCGAGCCGGGCATCGGAAAATCGACGCTTCTCATGCAGATTTCGGAATGTCTCGGAGCGCAAAGACGAGTCCTGTATATATCGGGCGAGGAATCGGGCGGACAGATAAAGCTCCGCGCAAAAAGGCTCGGTGTATCGGGTAAAAATCTCTTTATTCTGACCGAGACCAACCTCGACAGCATACTCAAAGAGGCTGACAAATTGAAGCCCGACATAATGATAATCGACTCGATACAGACGATATACGACGACATGATAAAATCCGCGCCCGGCAGTATCACGCAGGTGCGCGAATCGGCGCTGACACTTATAAACCGAGCCAAGTCGCACGGAATATCAATGCTTTTAGTCGGTCACGTCAACAAAGAGGGTGGAATTGCAGGTCCTAAGGTGCTTGAACACATGGTCGATGCAGTCCTTTGCTTTGAGGGCGAGAAGCTGCAGTCATACCGCATTATAAGGGCGAACAAAAACCGCTTCGGCTCGACAAACGAGATAGGCGTTTTTGAGATGACCGACAAGGGGCTTGTCGAGATTCCCAACCCTTCGGAAATGCTGCTTTCGGGCAGACCGAAGAACACCCCCGGAAACTGTGCAGTCTGTACGATTGAAGGCACAAGACCGATAATTGCCGAGATTCAGGCGCTCGTCTCGCCCACCGCCTTCCCTGCACCGAGACGCACGTCAAACGGCATCGACTATAACCGTCTCTGCCTTATTATTGCCGTGCTTGAAAAGCGTCTCGGACTGAAATTCTACCAAAACGACGTCTATATGAACGTCATCGGCGGACTTTACTTAAACGAGCCTGCAAGCGACGCGGCAATTGCACTGTCGCTTATCTCGTCGCTTACAGATAAAGCCGTTCCCGACGACCTTATCGCCATAGGCGAGCTTGGACTCTCGGGCGAATGCCGCGCCGTCTCGAACCTCGAACAAAGAGTCAAGGAAGCCGCGCGCCTCGGCTTTGCAAAGGCAATCGTTCCCTTCAAAAATATCGAAAAACGCAAAATCGATACGGGCATCGAGCTGATACCGATACATAGTATCTATGAAGCCATCCGCGTGCTGGTCAGCGATAAATAAAGGATCCCGGCAGAAATCAATACCACGCATTGATTTCTGCCGGGGTTTTGTTTATAAATTATCAGTCGTTTTTACCTAAATCACCGTCGGTACAGTGGATTGTGTATTTGGAAGTTCCTTCATCCCATCCGTAGCCTTTTTCAATTTCATTCCATTCCGCTATTGTTCCGTTAAAATAAACATCTTTGAGAGGTATGTCATTTATCATCCAGTCATTGTTTAGATCATCACAACTGAATACTCTCGAGCCTATAATTGTAATACCGTTTCCAATTGTTACGCTCATAAGTCTGTCGCAATTATAGAACGCATAATTACCTATGCTCGTCACGCTGTCAGGTATGGTGATGCTCGCAAGTTTGGAGCAACCGTAGAACGCATAATCTCCAATGCTCGTCACGCAATATCCGTCAATCGTGCTTGGAATAACCAAATTCGTATCCGTGTAGGTGCCTATGCCCGTGATAGTGCAGGTCGTTCCGTCGGAATTTACATTATATGCAAGTTGTTCAGTGGGTTCAACGGGTTCAATCATTTCTTCATCGGATGTTTCTTCACCGGATGACAAATCACCGTCGGTGCAATGGATCGTGTAGTCGCCGGTATTGCTATCCCAATCACTTTCCTTCGAAATTGACTGCCACTCTGCCTTTGTACCGTTAAAATAAATATCACTAAGAGGTATAATGTCAACTACGGCATCACCGTCTATGTCCACACCGATACAACCAATTGCTCTTGACCCAATATTCTTTATTCCGTTTCCGATTGTTACACTTGTAAGTCCGTAGCAATCTTCGAACGCATAATTACCTATGCTCGTCACGCTGTCAGGTATGGTGATGCTCGCAAGTTTGGAGCAACCGTAGAACGCATAATCTCCAATGCTCGTCACGCAATATCCGTCAATCGTGCTTGGAATAACCAAATTCGTATCCGTGTAGGTGCCTATGCCCGTGATAGTGCAGGTCGTTCCGTCGGAATTTACATTATATGCAAGTTGTCCAGTGGGTTCAACGGGTTCAATCATTTCTTCATCGGATGTTTCTTCATCGGATGTTTCTTCACCGGATGACAAATCACCGCCGGTGAAGTGGATTGTGTAGTTTCCAGTGTTGGAGTTCCAACCATAGCCCTTGCTGATAGAATCCCATTGTTCCACTGTGCCGTTGAACGTTATGCTTGTAAGGCTGTCGCACCATACGAACGCATACTCTCCTACGTTTGTGACGCTGTCGGGGATTGTTACGCTCGTAAGAGGTGAGCAGCCACGAAACGCATAATCGCCTATAATCGTAACGTCTTCGGGGATAACAAGGTCTATTACCAACTCACCATTCAGATACAGGTTATGTGCATATGCCAAGGGATTTGCGTCGTAATTTCCGAACGATATGCCGCACCATCCTGCTATATCTTTAATGTGTACGCTCGTAAGGTTGTAGCAATATGCGAATGCCCCCTCGCCTATGATCGTCACGCTGTTACCAATTGTCACGCTCGTAAGGCTGTCGCAATCGTAGAACGCATAATCGCCTATGCTCGTCACGCTGTTGGGGATTGTGATACTCGTAAGGTTGGGGCACTCATAAAACGCTTCTTCGTCTATGCTAGTAACACTGTCGGGGATCGTTATGCTCGTAAGACCGGAACAACCGTAGAACGCATCATAGCCTATGCTCGTCACGCTGCCATCATCAGGTATAACACTGTTTTGACATCCTGCAATAAGTGTCTTTGATTCTGTTTCAATTATGCAATTGCCTGTAGAATGATAAACGGTATTTTGTTCATCGACTGTTATGCTCGTAAGTTTGGAGCAACCCGAGAACGCTCCATTGCCTATTCTCGTAACGCCGTTTGGAATCGTGATAATCGGAAATGGGCAACCATAGAACGCATATTCGCCTATACTCGTCACGCTGTCGGGGATTGTTATGCTCGCAAGGCTGGAACAATATGTGAACGCATATTCGCCTATACTCGTCACGCCGTTGGGGATTGTTATGCTCGCAAGGCTGGAACAATATGTGAACGCATAATCGCCTATGCTCTCCACACTGTCGGGGATTGTTATGCTCGTTAATCCGGAGCATTTATAGAACACAGCCTTTCCTATGCTCGTCACGCTGTCGGGGATTGTGATGCTTGTAATTTCGGAGCAAATAAAAAACG
>JBJDZM010000074.1:0-6546 GCA_051867975.1 Eubacteriales bacterium
ACGCTCAGAAAAGCGATGTCGTAAATCTTCTCGGCATATATGATATCGACCCCAAAAAGACAATTCTTGCTCGCGAGCGCGGCATTTTTGCGTATGATTCGCTTGACGACGTCCTCGCTGATGAGAGAGTCGATATAGTAACGGTCGCAATTCCCAACGACTCGCACCTTGACACGGTCGTAAGGTCGCTTAAGGCAGGAAAGAACGTTATCTGCGAAAAGCCCGTCGCCATGAACTCAGACGAGCTTGAAGAGATGATTGCGGCGGCAGAAGCTTCGGGAAAAATATTCTCGGTTCACCAAAACAGACGTTTTGATGTCGATTATCTTGCCATGAAGCAGATAAAAGAGTCGGGAGAGCTTGGAGAGATAATCAATATCGAATCGCGCATCCACGGCTCGCGCGGAATTCCGAGCGATTGGAGAGGCGTTAAGAAACACGGCGGCGGAATGGTACTCGACTGGGGCGTTCACCTCATTGACCAGCTCCTTCAGATTTTCGATGAAAAGATCGTCGGCGTGCATTGCGACCTCGACCACATCACAAACAAAGAGGTCGACGACGGCTTTAAGCTGACAATTTATTTTGAAGGCGGAAAGACCGCATACGTCGAGGTCGGAACCTACAACTTTATCTCAATGCCGCGTTTTTACATGAGAGCCGAGAAAGGCAGTGCGATGATAACCGATTGGCGCGAGAGGTGCAAGGTCGCAAAGTGCAAATATTGGCACGAAAGCGAGGTCATTCCGGTCGAAACCGCGGCAGGACTTACCAAGACCATGGCTCCACGTGACAGCGTGACTCTGGACGAATACGAACTTTCAAAACCTGTAAGCGACGTCCACGATTACTACCGCAATTTCTGTCTCGCTATCGACGGAAAGGCAACCCAACTTGTAACTCATCCCGAAATGAGACGCGTTATGAAGGTAATGGAAGCGTGCTTTGAGTCTGACAGACTCGGACAGACGGTAAAATTTGACGACTGATAAATATAAAACGGTATAGCATGGAATTATATCATGGGGGATAGTATTCCCCCGTGATTTTTTCCGCAAACTCGCCGTGAACTCGCGATTTGCTCTTGACATAAACCCAAAAACATGGTACAATATTCGAGTCAGTGAAAACAAGCAGCTGAGTCATCACTTTCTTAAATTTCACTCTAACAGACGCAAAGTGAGAATGAAATCACCTTTGGTGATGAAATCCAAACGAGTTTGGATGAAATCTTCAGCCTACGGCTTCAGATGAAATCAAATCCGCCTTTTTAACCTGCCGTCAGGCAGATTTCATCGCGCAGCGATTTCATCCAACGAAGTTGGATTTAATCCGACGCAGGCGGATTTAGTTTATTACCCGCGGGTATGGCGGAATTGGCAGACGCGCCAGATTTAGGATCTGGTATCTTCCGATGTGCAGGTTCAAGTCCTGTTACCCGCACCAGAAAAAAGCACGCGCAAGCGTGCTTTTTTCAACTAAATCCGCCTTCGTCGGATTAAATCCAACTTCGTTGGGTGAAATCACTTCGTGATGAAATCCCGCTTTCGCGGGGTT
This sequence comes from Eubacteriales bacterium, assembly GCA_051867975.1. GTDB lineage: Bacteria > Bacillota > Clostridia > Oscillospirales > CAG-272 > SVTX01. Next base: position 1,558 of record JBJDZM010000074.1, read on the forward strand.
AAAGGAGGCGGATTTGATTTCATCTGAAGCCGCAGGCTGAAGATTTCATCCAAGCTTGCTTGGATTTCATTCTTGCTTTTCAACTAAATCCGCCTTCGTCGGATTAAATCCAACTTCGTTGGGTGAAATCACTTCGTGATGAAATCCCGCTTTCGCGGGGTTAAAGGAGGCGGATTTGATTTCATCTGAAGCCGCAGGCTGAAGATTTTATCCATGCTTTTCACTTAAGTCTATGAAAAAATCAACGAAGAACCTCCCCGATACAAGCATCGGGGAGGTTTGCGCTTTCCCGACCGCAATTGCGATAACGCGGCGCGCACCATATTCAAAGATTTCACCCTATGCGCGTTCTTCAAGACATAAATCGCACTTTCTAGGCATTATGTTATTGTCCTGCAGAGATTTTTCGTTTTCACTGTCGCAATACAGCATTTTTCGACCTGCGTTCGGGTGTATAATGTAAAAACCATATAGGAGAAAAACTTGCGTGAAAGATGTTCCCTCTTGAAAGTGAAGAAATGTCTTTTACAAAAAAAACTTGAAAATCAAAGCTCACTGATTTTGATTTGTGCTGCCGAGAGCGGCAGAATGGGGGATTAAAATGGTACAGGACGTCTATGTCGACCTGCTGTTTCTGATAAATTTCAGCATGGACTATCTCTGCCTTTACATATGCTCAAAAATCCTTCACAGGAAAATGATACTCTCAAAAATGCTCGCCGCCGCGGCTCTGGGCGGAATTTACAGTGTCGTATCTCTCTTTTTTTCGCTCTCACCGTGGCTTGAGGTTCTTATCGACTGCATTGTATGCGTTGTAATGTGTATTATCGTCTATGCGGACAAGAACAGAGGAATAGGCTCGCTTTTTTTATCTTCTTTTCTGTTTATCGGCATCTCAATGATGACAGGCGGCTGCATGACCGCGCTGTTCAATCTTCTCAACAAGCTTGACCTTCCGCTCGAACTGATTGGAGAGGACAGTATCTCAACCTATCTTTTTGCCGTTTTGGCAGTCATTTCCGGCATAATTTCGCTCAAAAGCGGAGAGGTGATCTCACGGCGTGCGCCTATCAAGGAATGTCGGGTATCGGTCATATTTTGCGGTAAAGATTTTGAATTTCTCGGGATTTCCGACAGTGGAAATCTCGTGCGCGATCCGATAAGCGGCAAGGCGGTCATTTTTGTTGAGCGCGAGATAATTGAGCGGCAACAGTCGCTTTTCTTTCTCGATGAATTTTTGAAGGGAAATTTTACTCCCGACTCGCCCTGTAAAAATCTCAGAATTATCTCTTTGAAGACTGCGTCGGGAGCATCTGTCGCAGTTGCCGCACTGCCGGAGGAAATTCGCGCGGAATTTGAAGACAAGCGGGGCAAAAAAGTATCTCTTGAACTTGACGCACTGATATCCCCTGCCGACATAGGAAAGGGCGCGCAAGGCTACACTGCAATAGTGCCTTCCGAAATCATTAAAATCTAAAGGAGCATACGCGTGAGGGCTTCATTCATACGGAAGTTCACGCGTGTTTTTTCCAAGGCTTGATTCACTGATTACTATTTGTAATGCCGCAAAGCGGCAGAACGGAGGTTGCCATGTCTGCAAAAACACTTATTACAAAAATCAAAACCGCTCTTCTGAGCCTTTTTATGGGAAGGCGCGGCATATACTACATAAACGGACCCGACCTTCTCCCCCCTCCGCTCTCAAAAAAAGAGGAGGCGGAGGCGGTAGAGGCTCTTCCCTCGCCCGATGCGAGAAATAAGCTGATAGAGCATAATCTGCGCCTTGTCGTTTATATTGCAAAGCGCTTTGAGAACACGGGAATCAATATTGAAGACCTGATTTCGATAGGCACACTCGGACTTATCAAAGCGATAAACACATTTTGTTCGGGCAAGAACATTAAACTCGCCACGTACGCCTCACGGTGTATCGAAAACGAGATTTTGATGTATATACGGAAGATATCGGGAAAACACAGCGAAGTCTCAATCGACGAGCCTCTGAATGTAGATTGGGACGGCAACGAGCTGCTTCTCTCCGACATTCTCGGCAGTGACGAAGAGCCTGCCGCGGCTTCTATCATGAAAGAGGAAGAAAACGCGACGATACACGAGGCGGTAAATTCGCTTGATGAACGCGAGCGCCGGATAATCATCTTGCGATACGGGCTTGACGGAAATCCCGAAATGACACAAAAGGACGTTGCCGACCTTTTGGGGATTTCTCAGTCCTATATTTCAAGGCTCGAAAAGAAGATCATCTCAAGGTTGCACGATGAATTGGCAGGTAAAATATAAAAATGGGGTGAGTCAAATGCGTAAACACATTTGACTCACCCCGGCACCTTTTTATCAGTTGAATTCGGGAACTGCTACGTTTGTGAGTTTTGCAATATTTCCAAGCGTTTGCTTGAGTTCTTCGCGCTCTTCGTCATTCAAGTTGTTCTTTTCACTGTCGTAGTGATTAACAAGCGCGTTCTTGATTTCCTCCTCGTCCTCTTCTGAGGGATCAACTCCGAAGGGGTTTTCTTCCTCGCCGTTAACTGTATCGTCGACAGTCTTGCTTACAACGCTGGAATTCACCACAAGTGCGACAAATTCGTCGGCAGTTGTATCCATCTTTCCTTCGTTTACAAGATTTCCGTTTTCATCGTATGACGAGAACATGGACTTGTTGTTTGACTCCGAGCCGTCCATGGCAAGATTCAAAATCGTGTTAACCGCCTCTGCTTCTTTATTGTACTCATCGTCGTCATCCGAGTCAAAGTGCGCCATATTCGTGAAGAGTGAGGAAACACTGGTTGAAACAGTCTCCACCTTCTCTTCATTCTTGATATAATCCTTCATCATGTCAGGCGTTGCCATCGAGCTGAGAAGTTCGGCATTAGCAGGTGTCATATCCTGCATAAGCTCTTTTGTAACCGCAATCTTTTCTTCCTTCGTTACGTTCTTGTCGTTTACCTTCTCCATCATGTCAAGCATTCCGCCGACGCTCTTCGTTACGCTTGTATATGAGTTGTCGTCACGCTGTGCATTTTCTATGATGCTTTGAACATGGCTGTCAAGTTCATCTAAGGGAAGTCCGAGTGAGTTTCTTATTTCTTCGCTCTGGAATATCGCTTCAAGGAGCTTTGCCGTTGCCTCGGGACCGAACGTCATCATCTCGCTCATTTTATCAAGCACCTTACCGATTTCTTTTATCAAGAACTTATAGTTGGGATTCGAGAAGTCTCCCCCAAACATCTCGCCTGCAAGCGCAAGCATTTCGGCAATTCTTTCAGCCTCTGCCCGAGCCTCCTCAATGCTAAGCTCGCTGAACCTCTTAACTCCCTGTGCGCCGAAAATATCGTCAAGGGTAATGATGCTTGACTCCATGGTCTCTGCAGAATAGAGCGTAGCGGCATCGCCGAGATCCACTCCGCTGCTTCCTGCGGTGAAGGCTGCCGAGCTATCATACGTGTATGCATTGTAGTACTTGAATACATAGTCACCCATCATAACGTTTCCGTTAGTCGGGTCGGTAGTAATACTCATATTGCCTGTTGCAAGTCTGCCGACTCCGGAGTACATACTCTCAGCAGAGGTGTCACCCTTTGCGGCGGCGTACATCATAAAGAATTCCTTTACCGCCTCGCCGCTTACATTATTCATATCTCCAAAGTCGCTGACAAGTGCATTTGCAATATACGCCGACGCGTCTCCGCCTACATTAACGCCGTATTTATCAAGCGCCTCAACTACCTTTTCCTCGACGAATGCTTCTCTGTCAGCAACATATCTGCTCTCGTTAAGCGCTGAGGCTATCTCGTCCATGAGCATATTGTATCTGATGTCGTCGCTTTCGGGAATTCCGAGAGTAGACGCAAGCGCTCTGATACTGAGCAGTGTTATTTCATCGGAGAGCTTTGTCATACGGGGGTTGGCACATGCGACGTTTATAAGTGCCTCAATTGCACTTTCTCCGTCTTCTGTTGCGGGTCTCTCGCTCAATATTTCAAGTATCTTCTCAAAGTCGTCAATATTCTCAAGAAGCTTGTAATCTACCATGACATCAAGAATATCGACAAGTGTTGACATATCGCCCGTTATCGTATCCTTTTCGGACGTTGCCATAACCTCAAGTATTGAATCTATAACGGGATTGAGAAGCTCTCCTGCGTCGATGCTTTCAATACCCATAAACGGCTCGCCTGCAATCCATTTTGATGCCATCTCGGAAAGCACGCCTGCCAAAGTATTCTTTAAAAGCTCGGATTTGTCAAGATTCTCAACAACGCTGTCAAGGGCATCGATCTGAGTCTTGCCAAGCTCGGATACATCACCTGAAATCGCACTGACATTGCCTACAACTGCCAAAATAACCGAAATCTCATCCTTCAAATAAATTCTCTCACCGTCATATGTAGCTGATGCCAAGGAATCGAACATCCAACCGCTGCACACCGAATAAACGGCATAAACCTTATCATCCGCCGCATTATCGACTATCTCGGTCAATTCGTCGCTCTCACCGAGCAGATCGGACTCTCCGACCGAAATTGCGATATTGATAACACCGACAACGGGCATAAGGAGTATTGCGGAAACCAAAAGTCCGCAAACGATACCTACACCGAGTCCTCCGAGTCTGTGCAAAGCGCCCTTTCCCTTTCCGCGAGGCGGTATAAATCTTACAACTATTCCGACAATGATCGAAACGACTATCGAAATAACCACATAGAGTGCCAGGAAGACAAACGGAGCAGCTATCATAGCCACGTAATAAGAAATCGATTCGCCGATTGCCGCAATTCCGAGAATATCCTGAAAATCGCCTAAAGGAAGCAGATTTTCAATATTATTCAAAACCGCGGATATCAACGAGGACTGAGGATTACAGATAATTGCGGTAACAATAGCTGAAATAATCGCTGAAATGATTATTGCAGCCAGGGTTCCGATAGTTTTTTTGAAACCTCTGATGAGTCCCTTAAAAAGGTTGAACAGGAC
>JBJDZM010000074.1:6646-7820 GCA_051867975.1 Eubacteriales bacterium
ATTGAATTGACCATTGTTATGAGTTCATATATCTTCATTTTCTCTTTTTTCTCCTTTTCTGTTTTTCGGCTCACAGCACGGATGTGAGCCCGTACTATATTTTACCATATTTTTTCTCTTTTGTCGGCTCCATCGGCTCTGTTTTTTTATTCCCGATTTTGCTTTTACGTAAAAAGGAAACATTGAGTTAATAATTGAGTGATATACTTGACTTTATAAAGATATGTTTCGGAGGAAAAAATGTTTAACATAATGATAGTCGAGGACGACCTCAATCAGAGGAAACTCATGCAAAGAGTCCTCGAACAATTCGGATATAACGTCACGCTCGCATGCGACGGTGTTGATGCGCTTGAACAACTTGAAAAAAAGCACGTTGACCTGATAATTCTTGACATAATGATGCCGAGAATGGACGGTTTTGAGTTCACAAGCACGCTCCGTCAATCGGGATGCAATATTCCTATACTCATGGTCAGCGCAAAGCAGTCGCCCGTAGATAAGCGCAAGGGATTCATAATCGGCACCGACGACTACATGACAAAGCCCGTCGACGAGGAGGAAATGGTGCTGAGAGTAGGCGCGCTGCTCCGCCGCTCCAAGATTGCGAACGAGCGTAAGCTCACAGTCGGACAGACAACCCTCGTTTATGATTCATTGTCAGTCGTCTCCCCCGTCGACACACAGGAGCTGCCCCAAAAAGAGTTTCTTCTCCTTTTTAAGCTCCTTTCATACCCGAACAAGATTTTTACGCGCCGTCAGCTTATGGACGAGATATGGGATATGGAGAGTGAGAGCGATGAAAGAACGGTCGACGTACACGTAAGCCGCTTGCGTGAAAAATTCAGAAATAATACCGATTTTGAAATTATCACCGTCCGCGGACTCGGATACAAGGCGGTACACCTCAAATGAGCAAGGTTGGAGAGAAAGCAAAAAAATTAAGCCGACGCATTTTCAGCGCAAAGGGTGAGGAGATAAAAAGAAAACGCACTCTGAGGTTTTGGTTTTCAAGTATCGTATGGATTCTTTTTTCCATTACGATGAGTGTGACCGCTCTGATTTTCTTCATCCTGTACGGCGTGCTTGCCTTGCAGGAAATAACGGTCAACGTATTTTTGCTTATTGCGGCAATGACACTGTCAAGTGTTCTTATCGGATTTCTTCTCGCCGC
>JBJDZM010000074.1:7920-11665 GCA_051867975.1 Eubacteriales bacterium
ACAAGAAAACAATGTCGTATTCGAAATTTCCGACAACGGTATCGGCATGACCGAGGAAACAAAATCAAGAATTTATGAAAAATTCTATCAGGGAGACACGTCTCACTCGGAAATGGGAAACGGAATAGGTCTTAATATCGTAAAACGAATCGTTACGCTCGCCGAGGGAAGTATTGATGTACAAAGCGAATACGGCAAGGGCAGTATTTTCACCGTCACCCTGCCTGTGCGACAAGGCTCCGATATGTAACAACGATGGAATTATTCGACGAAAACACCCCGAAAAACAAAAAATCGGCAGAGAACCCGACCCGGCGGTCAGGTTCTCTGCCTCTTTATAATTCACTTGGAAGATTATTCTGTTATCGTTTGAACTGTTCCGATGTTGCTCGTGGTGTAATATTCGTACGTATTACCCGAAATCAGCGATTCCGCGCTTTCAAGCGTATCGCACGTCGCCATAAACGCTATATCCATATAGTCCTCAACCGTGTCGGTTTTACCTCCGACGTAAAGCGGTCTTATGGCAATAAACTTTGCGTAGTATTGTCCGTCTTCGCTTGCAACAAAGGCATCGTTCTTTGTCATCAGACTCATATCAACTATTATCGTGTGCCAGAGTCCATCCTCGATTCCCGAGCCTGTACCGGCAATATTAAGTGCCTCATTCTCGTTTGTCGGGCTCGTGTTTTTAGTGCCGACATACATTTTTACCACCGTCTGACCTCGGTTATTTTCTCCTACTCTGAATTTCATAACGAGGTACTTACCCGTAAGAGTGGATGCGGTACTGTCGGAAAAGAGCATTAATTGATTGTAATCGATATCTTTTCCGCCGTGAATTCTCGCATATTCTCCGTCCTCATCTTTTATAAGCTCAGAGTAATTTATCATAGAGGATGAATTTGCCTTGTCGTTTATTTGTGTTGCGTCAAGAAGAACATTCACTCCCGCCTGTTGAATCGATAACGACAAGACGTATCCGCAACTCGAGCAATAGGTCTTATATTCGACCGAGCCGTCTTCTTTTTCCTCGGAGACACTCCTAATGTTGTGTTCCTCGTGCTTTTCTTCAACTCCGCATCTCACACAAGCGACTATCGAATGCATCTCACCGTCTGCAATCGCGTTGTGGTAACAGATTGCGGGAGCGACAAGCTTTATCGGCTGTCCTGCTCCATCGGCAGATTCCATTGTTTGGCTCGCCTCATTGTATACCCATACTGTCAGCGCGGTTTCGGAATATTCTATTTCTCCGTCGGCATTTTTGTTAACATATATCTTTTTGCCGTTCGATATGTGATACATGAAGTATCCGCCCGAGGTTTCCTCAAGTCGGACGCAGACCGCGTCGTTTTGGTTCGCAGTATCATATATACCGTCAAGATACAGATTTGCGCCGGGGGTTTGAATCATCGCGTTGTAGTTTGCGTCAACGACGGGGGTGCCGTCGACCTCCACGGTATTGTCCGGGAGATTTTCAAATCCGAATACCGTCTGATAGATGCTCTGCGCATACGCTCTTACAATAAAATCACTCGGGTGATTTACATTGTTTCCCGTCGTATCGCGGAAACGCTTTTGAGAATGAATATACGACGAGATGCTTGTCATCGGTGCTATCTCAACGTCTATGTTGAATTTGTTTTTCAGTGTCGATGACAGAACGTACATTTCCGCCTCAAACGTAGACTGATTTCCGTTGCAGAAAAAGGTATCGTTGGGATTTCTCACCGCCTCGGGATTGGGTATCATGGTAGATACCAGAACGATGTCGGTCTTGGGGGCAGATGCAACGGTCTTATCAATGATTGACTTAAGCAGATTGCAAACCTCATTTGCCGTACTGCCGCCGTTGTTCATTCCGAACGCCAGGACGAATAGGTCACATCCGTATTCTTCGATATATCTATTCACGTATGTGTCAAAGTTGCTGTTTCCCTGTCCGGTTGACCATCCGCCGACCGCGGTGTTTACGTATGTTATGACTCCGTTTGTGCCGTAAACAGAGTCATCGCGCATTACGCCACCGGCCGGTTTGCCGCTTGTCAGCATGCTATCGCTATACGAATTCACGTATTTTACCGTATATCCGTACTGCTTTGCAACGTATTGACAAAACATAACAGGCCATATAGGCGTATAAGGTCCAACCCCGATTCCTCCGGATGCATTCGCTCCGGTTGTAATAGAGTCTCCGTAGAAGAATACCGTTACGTCCTCGCCGTTTTCAAGCTTTGCGATAAAATCGGCATACGTGTCTCTGTAAGACTGAACCTTTGCTCCGCCCCATGTATCCGAGTGCTTATAAGTGACGGCTACCTGCCAGCGGCACATCGCATCTCCCTCGCCGAACATGGTTTGTGTCACCACACCGTTATACATTGTCGAGAGATACGGCATATTGTTATGTACCGAATAATATGTTTCAAGCGGACAGACGGGTATTCTCGTTCCTTCAAGAAGGACGAGCTTTCCGTCCTCAAGCTTGTAGTCAACGCCCTCAATATATTCAATCGTGAGGTCGTATGAGCGTACCGATATTATCTTATCGGGTGTATAAAGCAGGGGAGCCTTATCGTCCATGCCGACGAACATAACCGTCTCATTGTGAACTATACCACCCTCCCATATCGGGCGCATATACGTGTCAAGATCATATTTGTCGTAAACCCCAACACTCACATTGTTGTTTTTGTCCATGTCCTCGGTATCGCTTTCGGTTTCGGTTTCGGTCTCGCTTTCGGTTTCGGTCTCGGTCTCGGTCTCGGTAGGAGTCTCTGCCGACTCACTATCCGAAGGTGTCTCTGCGGACTCGCTCTCTGAAGGTGTCTCTGTTGACTCGGTCTCCGAAGGAGCCTCTGCGGACTCGGTCTCGGTAGGCTTTACAGCCTCTGTGTCCGTCTCTGTCTCTGTGTAGTCTGTTGTGGGTACCTCAGTCTCTGTGGGAGCTTCCACAATGCCTTCGGTGCACGCAAACATGCACAACATTACAGTCAAAGTCAACAAAATTAATATCAGTTTTTTCATATTAGCTTTCTCCATTTCAGTATAGTTTGTACCGATTTTTTGTTTGAATTGCCAAATACAGAATCAGATAATTATTTAATCAACCCCCACGGAGCATTTCTTCCGACACGACCGTGGGGATTGATTTATAGAATTACTCTGCTGTAAGTCCCGAACGTTCGATACCCTCAACAAGATATCTCTGGAGGAATACGTACAGAATGACCAGAGGCGCTATTATCATAATACCGCAGGTATTACGTATGGCAGTCTCATACAGGTTCTGTCCGGCGTAATCCGTATCCAAGGACTTGGGGATACCGATTATCTGCGATAGCATCAGTGGCGATTCCTTAGTATTGGTAAAGAACATCGACGTATAGAACGTGTCTGTCCACTGCCAACAGAACGAGAACAGGAATACCGTTATCATCATAGGAACTGACATGGGAATGATGATCTGCAAGAAGGTTCTGAAGTCTCCCGAACCGTCGATATACGCAGATTCCTCAAGCGAGTCGGGAATTCCGCGGAAGAACTGACGGAGCATGAAAACATAAAGTCCGTTTTTGAACGCAAGGCCGGTCGCCGACAAAATAATGAACGGCCAGATCGTGTTCTTGAGGTTTATGCTGTGCTCGGGAAGATTGAGAATATTTATAGGCGAGTCGATTGCAAAATTAAACAGTCCGAAGAAGTCAATATCAATTATCTTTCCGCCCGAAAGCGTCGAGAG
>JBJDZM010000074.1:11765-39566 GCA_051867975.1 Eubacteriales bacterium
GAAGAAGGGGAAAAGAACTATGTAAGCAATTCCGAGAAGGAATATGAATCTGAAAATCTTTACAACAACCGTCCGGAAGAAGTAAAAATTCAAAAACTTAGATTTAAGTCTTTCTTTAAGAGGAGTTCTGTCAAAATCGACTTTTATTTTATTTTTGGATTCTTTTCTGATTTTTGGTTTAGTGTTATCCATTTAAACTCCTCCTTCCTCAGTCTTTTCTTTGATAGAAGACGAACATCGACATGATTCCCGCGACCGCCGCAAGTATCAGCACGACTACCAAAAAGTACATCCACGACATCGCCGTCGCAACCTCGGTTCCGTTTACGGGAATACTTGACGGTGCTTTTTCAATATACGACATTACGACGTTTGACTCGGTCGTAAATGAGTCTATTATCGTATATACCGCATTTACAAGTATCATCGGGCTTATCATCGGGAAGGTGACCTTCCAGAAGGTCTCCCAGCCGGTAGCTCCGTCTATCTTACAAGCCTCATAAATTGCCGGCGAGATAGACTGAAGTCCTGCTAAGAAGATAAGCATCTGGACACCTGAACGGTTTACTATACCGTAAATATTATTGATTATCTGTACGACGTAATCGACAAGCTCAGTTCCGATCTTCATGTTGGCGAAGAGGGTTTCAAAGTCCATTGCCGAGACGATCTCACTCGATGCACTCGAGCCTGAACCGTCATCGATACCTCCGGTCTCACCCATCATGTTGCCGAGAATGTTGCCTGCCTCGATCGACTCCATGATACCCGTGGAAAGGACAACGGGCAGGAAGAATATCGCACGGAACGCCGCGCGTCCGACCATCTTCTGGTTAAGCAATATCGCCATGAAAAGTGAGAACAGAAGTATTGCGGGAACCTCAAATACGAGGTCTCCAAGTCCCGCAATGAGCGTCTGAACGAAGCCCGCATCGGTGAAGAGCGCGTATTTGAAGTTTTCAAGTCCGGTGAATTTGAATTCAACTCCGCCGCCTGTAAGTGTTGTCATATCCGAAAACGCAAGTTTCAATGAATCAAACAGCATCGGAAGATATACGAATACAAATCCTATAAGGAAGGGCAGCACGAAGACCCAACCGACGCGTGCTTTTCTCTTGTCCAGAGAAGCGATCTTTTTCTTTTTCGGTGCTTTAAGCTGTTCTGTCATGCTTTTCCTCCTTCCTCATTATGAACAACGAAGTAATGCGCGGGGATAGTGTAAAGTACTCCGTCGTACTCGATCTTTACAGCGTAGTTGTTGTAGTTGAGAATAATCGTCTTGTATGCACTTCCGTCATCGTTTCCGTATACAACGCATACGATATTTTCCGTTGCATACTTTGATGTCTCATCATCAACATTATCTTCGCCGCCATCGTCATTTCTGTGGCTTATACGCTCTCTAACATCCATACGCGCGAGTATATCGTCAAGAATTGCCGAATCATTTGCCGCCTCGTTTGCCTGTAATCCGACTACTGCCCGCATTACATCCTCACCCTCGGCAACTATCTCGTCGTAGCATGACTTGATACACTTGCTGTATGTATAGCGTGTATACGTACCGTCGTCATTTACAGAATAGTAAACGTCTCCGTCCTTGTAAATGTTGACGCCGTTTCTCTCTGCAACGAGCTCTCCGTTGTATTTAACGGGTGACTTCTCTGCGTAAACACCTGCTGCAAGCCTTACGAAATACGTCATTTTACCGTCTGTAATCGTATAGTAAACATTTTTACCGAATGCGTTGGATGCATTTTCGTAAATCGTATTGCCGTTCTTATCCTCGCCGACCTTGGACTTGTCGAGGTCATAAACAGAGTAGGTGAAACTACCGTCTGCATTCTTGACTCTCTTGAGGTACTGATATCCCTCCTCATAATTTCCGTAGAAATAGATGTTTGAGTTCTGTACCGAACGGTATATATCGTGTCCCTCATAGGTCTCAATATAATATCCGTCAACGATCTTTTCGTATCTGTCCTCTTCGATATAGTAATACGTTGCTTGAGCACGCTCGATAGCCTCTCTTACAACGAAGGGCATATCGGGATCGTCAAGTTTGATGTTGAGAAGATCCTTTTCGCCGTTGTACTGAAGCTCATAATCCTCGGAAGCAGCCAAGATCTCTATCGCTGCCTCTGCGAGTTCAACGTGTTGACGGGCAGTTTCGTAGATGTTCTTGATTTCCTTGAGTGTTGTAGATGCAATTGCGTTGAACTTCAGCGCTCCTGTCGAATCAATGAGGTCATTCATCTTTTCGGTTCCGATAATAGCCTCTATCTCATCGGAGAGCATAAGACCTGCTGCGGCTATTGCAGTTATCGCGCCGCGTCTTGTCTGGTTTACGGTAGCTTTCTGCTTTTCAAGTTCTTCGTCGGTAACCTTGTCAGGGTTTGCATTCATCCAATTTAACTTCACAAGTGCACCGATATAGTTCTCAAAAGTCTTTCTTCCAAACGATCTTGTAATTTCCTTGAGCTCAGCTTCAAGTTCGTCCACCGCCTTATCGGCGTCGTAGAATGAGTAGAAGGCTTCTGCCGCCTTATCCGTATAGGTCTCTGCTTTTTTGAGAAGCTTGGAGTAATCCTCGTACTTCTGCTTGCTGTACATTGCGTAGTAGAGCTCGTAACATTCTTCAAACTTCTTATCAACTCCGGAAACCTTTACAGCCTCGATTGCATCCTCTGCGGCACAGTATTTGTCGTATGCGTCTGCTTTCGCTCTGTAATCGGTGAGAAGCGCGTCTGCATCTGCTTCGTTCATTCCGGCAATAGCGGCATAGACCATAGCCTTTTCGGCACTCTCATATGCAGCCTTTGCAGTATTGAGGTCAGCCTCGGATACGCTTCCCTCCTCAAATCCCGCTTTAGCCGTTTCGTAAGCAGCCTTCGCGGCGATAATTGCATCCGCTTTTGCAAGGATCTCATCCTTAACTAACAACGAAGCAAAATATTCACCGATGGATTTGCCGACAGCCGACTCGGTAACATCTCCGTTGCCGAATTTTTCAAGCTCGGCTTTAAGCTCTGCCTCGGTCTTTGTCGCAAGTCCGTCAAACCATGTGCCGGTGTCTTCTTTGAGCTTCTCGTCCGTGAGAGTTCCGCCCAAATAGTTCATTACATTCTTATCGAAGCCGGAAATATCGGCGTAAACCGCACCGTACTTCTTGACCACTTCAAGGAGCTTTTCAAGAGTGATCTCTTTGTTCTTATATTGTGCAAGGGCATCTGAGACCTTCTCTTTTGCAGCCGTGCAGAGAATGGAATAATCGATCTGCGCCTCTGCTATCTTTCCTGCAGCAAAATTATCGTATGCCTTATCAACTACACTCTTGTTAGTCTTGAAATCCTGACATCCGGGATAGAGTTCAATCAGTGCAGTGTACTTGTCATACTCCGTCTTGAAGCTTCCGTCGTCCATGCTTATGTTGTGATACTGTACGATATAGTACAGTTTTTCCATGTACTCGTACTGTGCTCTCTCCTCAGGATCATCCGAATCCTTAAGAGAAGAGACTTTTGCAAACTCATCATAAGCCTTTGCAAGATTGTTGTAGTATTCGGAATTGTGAATTGCAGTCTTATTGATGAAGTCCATCTGCGTATCATAGTACGCCATTACCTTCGTAACTGCCTCTGCAGCATACTCTTCCGCAAGTCTGCCGTTCTCTCTTGCGATGCTTGCCGCCATCTTGAGTTCCTTTTCAAGAAGCTCAGACGCGTTCTTCTGTGACTCAAGCAAGCTCTCATACTCGGCGAGTATGTCATTTGCAAGCTCATCGGAATCGGGGATACGTTCACCGCCCGAAAGGAAGCTGTGACCTACGATATATTTGTTCTGAACGTCCTTCAAAACATCATTCAATACCGAATACGTGTCGTAAATATCGTCTGCCCAGATATCGTATCTGATAGAGTAATATTTACTTAATTGCTTATCCTCCTTGAGCACCTGTGTGTTCTGGTAGGACAGGATAAAGTATGGAGATGCACCGTTTTCGATTGCCTTAAGCATTGCATACTTGAGGTCGCCCTCCATGTTGAGAGGCTCACCCGCAAAGCGTATCGAACCGTGGAGTACCACGCCTATAAACGGAACCGACTCAGATGCGAAGTTGTATCTAGACGAGTCAAGAGATACACCGAGAATATGGTCTACGTATTTCCATGTATAAGCGTTTCCGCCGTCCGTCATTACCTGGTCATAGTTTTCGCTGAAGTACTTGAATGCCTCGATAGTAAACTCTTTTGAGTCCTCGCGGTTGTACGGCTCATCCTCATCAAAATCGGAGTTAAGAGCGGAGCCGAGAGACGATACCGAGATACCGATCACATTGTCGAACTTCTTATAGTTTTCTGTAAGCTTCTCGTAGAAATCAGCAAAATATGCGGGAGAAATTACCATGTCGTAGTAGTTCTCGTACTTTTGCTGTGTTGCACTGTAAACCCTCTTTGATGCGTATCTGCCGTCGATGGTCTGTGCGTTATGCTTATATGCGGAATGTCCGTCAAACAGTGCCGAGTTGGACATATACGCGAAGTCGAAATCGGGGAATACTCCTAAATTGCTGTCCTCTTTCTTGTTGACCTCTGCCGCCTTATCAAGCAGCTCCCGGAAGCCCTGCTTGCCGCCGACAGCCTTTTCAAACTTAAGATTTCCGGGCATTGTGTACTTCATGCCGCCGTTCGCATAGCCTGTAAGCTTAAAGTTGATATTCTTCATTCCCTGCGCCGAAAGCTCGTCGTACATCTGCTCAACATTGTCGAACGTTGTGAGAGGAGCCATTACAGTAACGGGGATGGAGAGAATTTTTTCTGTTGTCTCAATAGCGCCGAATGTCTCGATATAAAGCGGGATATCGCTTGTAAGCTCTTCTTCGGTGAGCTTTGAGATTATATCGTTATTTGTGAGATAGTCACGGTATGCGACCGCCATGCCGAACCACGATGCGTCATATACCTCAATATCCTCCTCAGCCTTCTTGTCGGCATCCGAGAGCGTGATATATTTCATCGAATAGTTTCCTACATATTTACGGTCGGATACGACCGTCCATTCCGAGTTGGCGCCTACGGATATCGAATCCGAAATATTGTAGCTGTCCTTAGGTCTCGGAGTGAACTGCATCTTTATGGTGTTGTAGTCACTGAGCGCACCTGCGTGATATGTAGAGAGAGATGCAAGCGCATCGCCTTCCTCTATAATGCACACAAATCCGTGCTTTTCTTCGTTTTTAACCTCAGCGGTGGAAGTAGAACTGATGGTACTCCAGAATGTTGCGGTAGCTCCGCTTTCAGTGACATAGGAGTTATTGGCAAGGTTTTCTGCCTGACCGTTACAGAAGGATACCGATTCGCCCTTCTTGTTCGCCTTGATAGCCTCAACGATATTTCCAGCGATAGTTTTCTCGGAAATCTTTACGCCTTCAGAGTCATACCTCTCATAGGTATAAGTTACCGTATCCTCTACTATTCCGAAAACAGGATAGCGAATTGTCTTCTGGTATGTACCGGATATTTCATGGTACGCAAAATCCGTTCCGTAAACCTTTCCGCTGACAGCACGTGTCTGGTTAGTATTGAGATTTTGGAAGTCAAAGAGCGTACCCGAGCCGTCCGGGAAGAAGTTATATCCTTCATATGCGCTGTTACCCGCGCCCATGTAAGGAAGGATCTGAATATGCTCAAGTGTGTAAAGTGACTCGTTAAAACGAATACCGTTTGCGGGAAGTCTTACGGAAAGTCCGTCGCTGTCAACCTTATATTCAAGAGCCATTCTGAATACGGGGGGATTGGCATCGTCCGACTTATATTCCGTGAGGATGTGGTCGTATTCAAGCTCCTCGTATGTGTATTCGGGACAATACTTCTGTATTACCTCCTCTGCACGTGAAAGCTCCTTCTCACTTGCGTCGGGGTCAAATACATATACGGGCATGGTCTCGATTATCGGGAACTTCTTAAGAGCTCTTGCGTACTGCGCGTCCGAGTTCTTAAGGTCATCGTAAAGACCTCCGAAGGTGTTTTCGATGTTAGTGCGCTCCGACTTTGAGAGATCCAGCTTGTCAACTGCGTAGATCATGAAATACGAAAGTGCCTTCTGAACGTCGAATACCTCGGTATTCTGTGAACGGGGGTTGTAAAGCTCGTTGCCGAAAACCTCGAGAAGAGGCTGAAGTATCATCTCTTCAAATCTCTCCATTGAGATAAGTCTCGGTACGAGTATCTTGCTTTGTTCACGTCCTATCGTGTATTCAACACGGATACCGTTCTTTATGTTCTCAACCGTGATCTGACCGCGCTCCGCAGCCTGCTCATAGCTTGTGAACACTCTTTCCTGTCCGCCGCCGTCGGTAAACGTAACGATTATCTGAGAGAGGATCTCATATTTCGTTGCATCGTTACCTGTCGAAGTTGCGACGTCGTAGGGGTTTGTGAAAAGCTTTTCTCCCGTCTTTTCATTTACGTAAGCGACTTCGCCGCTCGTTGAGTCCACGTATAGACAGACATCTCCGCTCTTATACGCGAGATCCATCGTGGCAATCTTTTCATCGGGAGTTGCAAAATATGTTTTCAGATGGTCGAATGCTTCTTTTTGGGGTGCTTCGGTTTCGGATTCCGTACCGGTACCGGTCTCGTTTCCTGTTTCGGATTCCGTGCCGGTCTCGGCTCCGTCATCCGCAAACACGCTTACGGTGAACAGCGTTGTAAGCGAACCGAGAATCATAAGCGCAGCCAAGAGCATCGATATTACTTTATTAAATTTTTTCATTCTTATACTCTCCTATCTGCACTTACATTCTGTACCTTAACTCGGTTATGATATTTGTTACAAGGCTGACCATCTTTCCGACCAGCGTCGAGAAGAGGAGCACCAGGAACATGATAAATACCATTCCGACAAGGGTACCGAGAATAGTTATTACGTTTTTACCCATTGTATAATCGTGTGTGACCTGTGTTCCGAAGAAAATCAGGAGTCCAAGCCAAACGAATGACAGTGTCGAGATAAATCCGATTATGTCTATCTCCGCAGTTGTGCATACGTTTGACAGGAGCGTTACGGGAATCAGGAGCAGCGGTACGGGTACTAAGCTGTACGAGCAGGCGATAAAGATATCCTTGAAGCTTCCCTCGCCCTCAAACAAGGTCGTAAGACACCAGTTCGCTATGACGAAGAGGAAGAGCGGTACCAAAACGCCTATTGCCTGAACCCATATAGAGCTGTAGGTTCCCTCGGGGTTCAATAGATAGCCCTGTCCTATCGACTGATAGAAGAACGCAAGGATAGTCACCGCTATAAAGACTATCGATGCGCGTACCGAACCTCTCTTTTCATGCTTGAGGTCCCAGAATCCGTCGAAAGGATGGAGGATGACGTAAAATCCGTACGCCAATTCCTCGCCGAAGGTCTTTTTCTTACCGGACGTAGTCGCCCTCTTGTTTACCTTCGTGATAAACTTGTTGCAGAATACAAACGCCACTATAATAGCAACAATAACAAGAATGAGAACGAGGAAGTAATCGGACATCCAATTTTTCCTTATCTCCTGGAATGACTTTGACCAGTTCTCGGTATCGTATGCCGCCTCGAAATAATTGAGAGACTCTTCATACTCACCGTTGAGGTACATTGCCTGTCCTATTCCGACATATGCAGCGTCAAAGTTCGAGTTACGCTTAAGAACCTCTGTCCAGCGGTTTATTGCGAGCGTGAAATCACTGTCATTCTCTGCTTCAAGTGCCGAAATGAGAATATCACCGTAATCGGTTCTGTTGAAGACGGTTATGGCTCTCGTGGTCTTATCGAGAACGAGCATCCTGCTGCCCTGATACGTGACAGCCTCTATTCCCTCAAGGTTACCTATCATGGTTCCCTTGTCACCGAAAGCGAAAAGCAGGTTTCCGTTGGAGTCATACGTATAAATCCTCTGTCTCTTTTCGTCGATTATCGACCAGGTTCCCTCGGGACCAACCGCTACGTCGGTAATCGTTGACGCACCTGTTATTGTGTCCTTTGAGGAAGACGAGAAATCAACCTCACCTGCCGGCGGCCAGAAGCCGTTTCTCTTCATGATCTCATCACCATTGGTATTGAGCATCTTGACGGGCATGTACTTACCCGTTTTATCCTTGCCCTTAATGGCACTTTCAACAGAGGATGCCTCGATACCGGATGTAGTAACGAAAATAAATCCATCCTTGTCAACCGTGATGTTGTTAAACTCGGTTGAGACGTTCTGCTCTGTCTGAGCCTTCTGATCATCGGTCTGGAATCTTCTCCAGATTATCTCCCACGCAGAGAGAGTAGTTGCCTGAGCGCCGATGAATCCCGTAAACTCTCCGTCCTCGGTCATAACGATGATACCCTGATATGTACCCGAAGAAACGATGAAGAGTCTGTTGTATTGGTCAACCGCAAGCGCTACCGGCTTATAAAGCGAGTTATCGCCGAAAAGGTTTGAGGTCGGAGCCTCAATGATCTTGAGAAACTCACCGTCACGGTCGAATACGACTATTCTTCCCTTGCCGGTGTCGCAGACCCAAATGCGGTCCTTTGTGATGAAAACACCCTGGGGTGCATTAAGCGAATCCTTTACTCCCTTGTCATTGACGAAGCCCGTGAGCGTGAATTTCAAGGAAAAATTGCGGTCAAGACAGATTATTCTGTTGTTTCCGCTGTCCGCAATATACACGTTACCCTTATCGTCCGTTACAAGGTCACTCGGGTTTGAGAGGTCGGTGGTAAGTCCCATCTGCTTGTAGGTAATAACCCCGTTTTGGTCAGCCGTGTAAGCGTCGGGAGAATAGAGCGCATATCCGCTTATTGAATACGTGTAGGTCTGGTAGGCTGAGCCTGCGCTGACCGCCACTATTGCACAGGAGGCAAGCATGACTATCACAAATAACGCGCAAATAATTCTTGCCGATTTTTTCATTATCTACTTTCCTCCTTGAATCAGTCTTTCATTCCGCTCGATCCCATCGTTTCGACGATATTGGACTGAGAGAATACGAATACGAGAATCGGAACGAGCATCATAACGACCTGAGCCGCCGCCGACGCGCCCGCACGCTTGATTCCGCCTGCGGTTATCTGTCCGATTGCGTAGTTGAGAGATTTGAGCTGCTCCGAGTGAATGTAGGTCGAAGCACCCTGGTTCCAGAGTCCCTGGAACGAGTAAACTATAAGTGTAAGCCATGCCGGCTTTACCATGGGCATCGCGATTACCCAATAGGTCTTAAGCTCGTTTGAGCCGTCAAGTCTCGCCGACTCAAGGACCGTATCGGGTACGTTTGTATCCATAAACTGCTTCATAAGGTAAAGACCGAGAGTCGAACCCCATGCGGGAACGATGATTGCGAGATACGTATCAAGCCATCCGAACGCCGACAATATAATAAATGAAGTAATTGCTGTTACCGTCGAGTGGAACATAAGCGATGTCTGAACGGTCTTGAACATCAGCTTGCCGCCCGGGAACTTTATCTTCGCCATCGTGTACGCCGCAAGCGAGGCTACAAAAAGGTGTCCGAAGGTTCCCATTACGGATGTGAATACCGTATTGAATATGTATCTTGAGAAAGGCACCCAAGAGATGTTCATAAGCGAGAAGAGCGAGCCGTAGTTTTTGAGGCTCGGACTCATAACGAAGAATCGCGGGGGATACATCCAAAGCTCGTCAAGAGGCTTGAGCGACTGCATTATAATATACAGCATCGGCAAGAACATGAATGCGCCGAGGAGTACAAGCAATACCGTAATTCCAACGTCACCGCCGGCAGAGCGTGCAAATACGACCTTATGGTTTCTGGTTCTTAACTTTTTTGCCATATTACACACCTACCTTCGATAGAATCTTCTTGACAAGTCCGTTTGCGCCTATCATTATTACGAACAGAACTACCGCAATAGCCGATGAGTAACCGACCTCATACCTCTGTCCGCCGTAGTCCTCAAGGTGGTGGACTATGGTATGCGCCGCATAGTCAACAGACGGGAATCCGCACAGCGCGGTTACTATTCCGCCGAAACCGAACGAGTTTGTAATAGCCATGACAGCACCGAACATAAGCTGCGGCTTCATGGACGGAAGCGTTATGTAGTAAAGCTCCTGCCAACGGTTCTTAACTCCGTCGACCGCTCCCGCCTCAAACAGTGCACGGTCAACGCCCTGAAGTCCCGCGATAAAGGACAGGAACGCGGTACCGAGCGAGGTCCACAGCGAGACCACGATACAAAGCGGCATAACGTAATCGGCATCCTTAAAGAACGCAATCTCCTTGTCGATAAGTCCAAGCTCAAGAAGCGTCGCGTTTACCCAGCCGTAGGAGTCAGCCGAGAAGAGCGTACCCCAGATAAGGTAAACCTGACCGGAAATGGACGGCGCGTAGAATATGAGTGTAACAAGCGCACGGATCCTCGGGGGAAGCTCGTTTATAAACCACGCAACGAGGAACGAGAGCAGGTAGGATGCAGGTCCCACGATCGCGGCAAAAATAAATGTGTTTGTGCATGCAGTAAGGAAGATATCATCATCAAAAAACAATGTGATGTAATTGTTGAGGAAGACGAAATCAGGCCACTCCAGCATATTAAAGTTTGTAAAGCTGAGAACCGCGGAAAGCAAGACGGGGATGATCGTGAAAATGGTGAAAATGAGCATGTAAGGTGCTACCATAAGGTATGCGACCCAGTTTTTCTTCATTTCCTTCCATGTCCACTGCGCCATCGTCATATCCTTGCGCGCAACAGCTTTCTTTTCTGCTGCTTTATTAGACATTTTTTATCTCCTTTGCAGATTGACTATAATAATATGAAGAGAATCAATACGTGAGCAACGCATCTGCCGCATCCGAAAGTGCAACCGAGATATAGTAGAGGAGCTTTTCTTGGCTGAACTCACTGATATCGGGTCCCTTTGATATAACAATGGAAGTATCTTCCCGTGTCATAGCCAGAATTTCGTTTGATAAAGCATGTATGTATGCGCTGTCATTTGTCTTAGTTGCGTATACTACTCTGTCATACAGTTCCTTGTATTTGGAATTCTTCTGCGAGAGCAGCTCTGCCGCTTCTTTAGCCTGATCAAATCTCTTTGACGCGAGTGTCTGACCCTGCTCAAGTGTTTCAAGTCCGAACTCGGCACGTTTACGTGTTATTTCCTTATTTATTGCAGTGATATGCGAGCGTATCGCCTGCTGAGGGTCTTCGTTGTCGTTATATGCCGCGAGGAATGCAAACTCCGTGTAACGGGCAATAATGTATCTTCCGGGGTAGTTGGGAACAGATGCAAGGTTATTGAACTGTGCCTTGATTCTCTGAAGCTCCTCATTCGTCCAGGGGAGCTTTTCAAGAGCGTTTATATTGGCGGTGTTGTATTTAGCGGAAGGACCGAGAAGGGCTACCATCTCGTTTGAGTATTCAGCCTGGCAATCGTCTCCGGTGAACCACTTGATGTACTCCCATGCCTCCTGCTTCTTATCCTCGCATCCTCTTACGAGAACAGACGCGTTTACAGCGGAGATCGCCTTGTTGTTTATCGTACCGTCTTCCTGCTCAATTCCGGGAACGGGAACCATGACCCACGAGCCTTCAATTTCGGTTGCGAAGACCTTGAGTTGGTTATAAAGAGTGGTGTAATCTGCGATAATAATAGGCATTTCACCCGTTCTGAAACGGTTTGCCGCATCATATGTGTAGGGGAAGCCGTACTTTGTAAACAGGTCGCACGCCTTCTGGAAGGCTTCAAGACCGACCTGTGAATCGAGATTGATCCTCATACCGTTGTCGGCGAAAAGCTCACCGCCCATCTGATAGAGGTGGATGGTCGAGTCGTTTGTAAGACCCATCTGCATGTTCTTCGATTGGAGCTTCGGGATTGCCGCCATGATATCATCCCACGTCTTCGGAATTTCTATGCCGAGGTCGGCAAGAATATCAACACGTACGAACATCATCGAGAAGCCCTGAGCCTCGGGAAGTCCGTAATAATGCGTCTCGCCCTCTGCGTTGTCCATGGCGAGAACTATCATCGCAGCCTCATTGAAGGATTTTGATACTTCCTCGAAATCAGAGAATCCGTCAACGGGAAGGACAGCGGAACGGATAGCGTAGTTTATTACACTTCCCTGGTCGAGTCCGTGGTATACATCGGGACCTTGATTTGCAAGAATTGAAGGAAGCAATGTTCCTGCCGCTACGAGCTTAAGCTCAACGGGAATGTCATATCCGCGTTCTTCGTCATGAACGAAGTCGCTGTTAACAAGATTTCTCTTGACCTGGAATTGGTCGCGTCCTGTTGCGAGCCAGACCTCAAGTGCCTCGCCCTCTTCAAGCTCGGACATAACGCCTACTGCGTCATAATCGCGGACGAAAGACGCAAAGAATCTTGAAACCTCATGTACGAAAGCATCCCACCAATTCGCCTGTGCGGCGGGAAGCTCTTGGTCTGCACCCTGGATCATGACGTAATCAAGCTGCAAAGGCTGTGTCTTTGCGTCCGAGAGGAAGGTACCGAGAGTACCGATATAACTCTTAAGACGTTCAAGCAGTCTCGCTATCTGGTCCTCATCGCGTCCCATTTCAAGCAGAATGTTGGATATCTTCTGAAGTGTACCGACATTGGAGGACTTTTCGCCTGCCAGCGCGGTAAGCTTCTGCGCAACACCCCACTGTGTCTCGTCCTTGCTCTCGTAATCAAGTATCTGAGCCTGGCGTACCATATCGATAAGAACGTCGGGCATGATTCTCGAAAATCCGTAGTCGCGGAGCGTATCGGGAGTCGAACCTGTGAGCTGTATAATAGATAGGTAGTCTGCGTTTATCGAATCAAGCGCATCCTGAACCGTATTGATGATATCCGCCATGGAGCCGAGAGTTACCTCAAACTTCACGGTATATGTAACACCTTCTTTAAAGTAGAACTTAAAGTCGGTATCACCGTCAGTCATCCTTCCGGTCTGCCACTTATCATTATAATTGAAGGTAAGAGTTTTAGCCTCCTCGAAGGGAACGCCGTCGTAATATCCGAGCTCGCCCTTCTTGACATCGCCGTCACTGTAAATGTGAAGCGAACGGTTTACGAACATACCGTCAAGCACGTTCTGTTTAAAGCGTGCCACGATGTCATACATACCGGACTTGTCAACCTTAAATTTATATGTCACCCACTGTCCTGCGGTCTGCCATTTCTCTCCGCCCATTGTGTTGAGAAGCGTTCTGTCGGCGGCGTGGGGAGACGTAAGCGCGTCTGCGGCATCTTCAATAGGATATATCGTCTTGTCGGATGCGTTTGCGGTGTACTCGGCTTCTATCTTTATGCTTCCTTCACCGCTCGGCTGACCCTTGCAGAGTTCAAGATATTCCTTGTAGGAAATTACCTCTTCCGCAGGAGACAGAATTATCTGCGAGAGCGCGAGGTCTGAGTTCTTGCCGTCAAGAGAGATTATGTTCTCACCCTTCTCAAGCACGAAGGTAAACGCCTCGGTGTAGAATCCCATAGAGTCGGTCAGCGTGTATTCAGACCAGACGGGGCTTTGGAACGCCGTAGGACGGATCTCGTTGTTGTAAATATCGAGCTTCATGAATCTAAGCTCATACTTATCACAGAAGTCCGAGATTGCAGTTGTCCAGACGTCGGGATACTCAAAGGTAAGCGTTCCGTCGCTTATTTTTCCCTGAAGTCCGACCTTTTTTCCCTCCGCAAGGATCGTATCCTTGTTCTCCTTGCCGAGATACTTCGCATCGGGATAGTCATTGAGCCAATTCTTCTTTATCGTGAGACTGCGCGCCTCCGAGAAGGGAATTTTGCCGTTGATCTTGAAGATACGCTCTATCGAATCGGCTCTCGACTCTGCGCCCTCTTCTACAAATGCGTAGTAGACGAGTGTCACAGTGTAAAGAGACCTTTCCTCGATGTCGACAGGTACCTTCCACGCAACGGTACCGGTAGCCGGCGTAAGCACCGCGTCTATCCCGTCGAAATTTCCAACGGTGTACTTTGCGTTGGTCGCCTCATCATCGATATCCTTTACAGCGTCTATCACGATGACATCCTTTGCCGGTTTGGCATTGGCGTCCTTCAAATAATCGCCGTAAGAAACCGTGTTGAGTGCTTCGAGAACTTCGCTTGAGTCATAGATCGAATCAGACGACCCGCCTGCAGAGCCGCTCTCGCCGTCGGCAGCATACGCTGTCAGCGAGGAACCACCTGCGATAAAGGTCAAGCAAAGTATCAAAGCCAACAGTCTTTGAAATCTTGTCCTTTTCATAAAAACCTCCTGCTGTTTTAGGCAAGTAAAGGAAACCTTGCCCCGTTTGGGGTAAATACCACCGTTAATAACACCGTGCGAGTGGGCTGAAGTATCTCGGGAGCCCACCCGCAGCCCCTGATAACGCTCTCGAGGGACGGTGTCACTCGGAGGTATTACCAACGGTGCGATATGACTCAAAACGAAACCGAATGTCCCGAACCTTGATCACACTGCATCAGCATCATCACAAATGCAAACGTCGGCAGTCACAGACGGTGGGGATAAGCCCTCTTCGGAACGTGTCCTGCCGAACAAAAAGCACTCATGAGTCGCGTTTACCCTTTTTTTACTTTACTATATTATCATATCCGCCAAAGTTTGTCAAGCGAAAAAAAGTTTACATTCCTTAACGGAAAGACCTTGTGAACAAAAGGTAAAATCTATGTGAAAACTTTGTGCGTCAATGTGATTTTTACCATTTTTTCTCCTTTATTGACCTTGTCAAAGAGAACACATTTTACGGTAAATTACATTTACCTTGCAACTTCAAAAACTTAGCATGATTTTAGTCAAATTCAGTTAATTTTGTAAAATTTGCCACTTGATTTTTTTGAAATACTTGTTCTAAAATCACACAGTAAATTTAATTTACCCTCGTTTTAAAGCTTTTTTTGCAGAGCCGGAGCTTCCCGTGACACCGAAAGACACCGTATTTTGTGAGAAAAAGCAGTTTTCAGGGCGAAAAAAGGGGGAATGATGAACAAAATATTAATTTTTTCCTTTTAAATTTTTTATGTTTCTTTTTTGCTCAGCAGCGAAATTTTTGCTTCAAAAAGCATAAATTTCTACTTCAAAATCATTTATTTCCATTAATTGACATTTATTACTTTTAAAAACATTTGATCCTCGCCGTTCGATTTTACATCGTTGTCGCAAAGTCAACCTTTGTTACTTTCAGATACATTTGATGCCCGCCGCGCGGTTTTACATCGTTGTCGCAAGATCAGCGTTTGCTGCTTTTAGATACATTTGATACTCGACGCACGATTTTACATCGTTGCCGCAAAGTCAATCTATATTGTTTTCAGATACGCTTAATGCTCCCGCGCGTTTTTCGGCCGCACGGCGAAGTCAATCATCAAATCGTTGAAGCTGCTTGTCGACAAATCCCGAATTTCACCCGAAAAACGTTCCACTGAGTTTCCGCATGGGGTTCCACATGGGTTTTGTCGATTTTGGTCATATGACATTAATTTTATGCCGTTTTTACAACATATTGTTTATTTATAAACTATTTGTTTTTATCTGCATCCAAAAAAATCACTCCGCAACACGGTCACGGAGTGTTTTTTATCATTATAAATTAAAATCTTTCTATGTTTGCCTTAACGTACTTGACCATCTTTGCCTGGATGTACTTTCTGTTATCAAGCAGGAACTTTTCAGTTCTCTCGTAGTCGCCGCCTGCATTCTCGTGCAGATATCTGAACGCATTTGCAAGCTCCTCGTCACGGTTGAGTTCAAGTGCCGCCGCTATCGCATCAATTATCGAGGGGTCAGCCATAAGATAAAGATTCCAGATACCCTCATTTGCCCTCTCGGAGAGGTCGTAGATTATCTTGTATGCAACAAGCGGAACAAAACTGTCATCTCCGTTTTCAAAAATCTCGTTATCCTCTTCAAAAACGTTTTCCGTCCAGACCTTAGATGCAGTGGGAGTGAGCCTTGTCATAACGTAGGTCATTTTCTTGTTTATAATATCAAAATTCAGCTCATCAACAGGAAGATTCGACTTGAGCTTAGCATCGTAGAGGAAGAAATTTGCTCTTTCGGCAGATCCGGTAACAAACGCGAAAAGCACAAGAGCAATACCCAGCAGAATAAGAACAATCCCAAAAACAATAAACAACGCCTTGAGCGCACCGTCACTGTTTCCCGCACCGAAAATGAATGTCAAGATCCCCGCAACGATGAGCAATCCGCAAAGAACGAACAGAATTACCTGCAGGTTCCGGCGTACGAAATCTTTTACACCGTTCATAAAACACCTCAAAAATGTAATTTTGCATTATTTATCCGCCCGACAAACCGAGCATATTTTCAACTTTAATTATATCATAGTTTTTTCTTTTTTGCAAGTGTTTTACAATATTTTTGTCTGATATAACAAATTTTTTGTCTTATTTTTTTTAAAATATGTATATTTACAGTCAACGCTTTACTTGACTAATAGTTTTTTTCGTGCTATAATTGTATTTGTCAGTTATTTTTCAGCAATGAGCATATTCCGAAACGGAAACGGAGAGAGAAAATGATAAAGCTTCACAGTGGCGGTGTCTTTTACGAAAACGGAAAAGTGAGTGAAAACTCGTCTGTTTCAAAAGAGACTGCAAGAAAAAACACAATAGCGGCGCAGATCCTGCACGCACACAACACCTCGGGAAGCGATACGGCACTTAAGATAAAATTTGACGCCATGGTATCGCACGACATCACCTACGTCGGAATAATCCAGACCGCGCGAGTCGGCGGACTTGAAGAATTCCCGATTCCCTACGCACTGACCAACTGCCACAACTCGCTCTGCGCGGTAGGCGGAACGATAAACGAGGATGACCACGTTTTCGGTCTCTCCGCCGCAAAGAAATACGGCGGAATATACGTTCCCGCGAATCAGTCGGTCATTCACTCCTATGCGCGTGAGGAAATGGCAGGCTGCGGTAAAATGATACTCGGCTCGGACTCTCACACACGCTACGGCGCGCTCGGCACGATGGGTGTCGGCGAGGGCGGTCCCGAACTTGTAAAGCAGCTGCTCCGCGATACGTACGATATTAACGCCCCCGAGGTCGTACTCGTTCATCTGACAGGCAAGCCTCGCCGCGGCATAGGTCCTCACGACGTTGCGATCGCGCTCGTCGGTGCGACATTTAAGAACGGTTTTGTCAAGAACAAGGTGCTTGAATTTGTCGGCGAGGGTGTAAAAAATCTCCCCATCGACTTCAGGAACGGCATCGACGTCATGACCACCGAAACGACCTGTCTCTCCTCGATCTGGGAGACAGACGAGGTAGTTAAACAGCACTACGTCACTCACTCAAGGCCCGAAGAATATAAGGAGCTTAAACCGCAGGGTGTCGCGTATTATGACTCGATGATAGAGATTGACCTTTCCAAGGTCGAATCGATGATAGCGCTTCCCTTCCACCCCTCAAACGCTTATACCATAAAGGAATTTCTCGCGAACGCCAAAGAGATACTCGAAGGCGTTGAGGCTGAGGCTCGTGTCAAATTCCCGAAATGCAAGCTCGACCTTGTCACAAAGGTGCAAAAGGACGGAAGCGTGCTTGCCGACCAGGGAATCATAGCAGGTTGTGCCGGCGGTATGTTTGACAGCATCGCCGAGGCGAACGCTATTTTGAAGCATGGAAACGTCGGAAACAGCTACTTCTCGCTCTCGGTCTACCCGACGAGTATTCCCGTCTCTTTGGCTCTCACCAGACGTGGAATCTCGGCGGAATTGCTCGCAAACGGCGCGCTCATAAAGCCCTCCTTCTGCGGTCCCTGCTTCGGTGCAGGCGACGTACCCGCAAACAACGGTCTTTCGCTCCGTCACACGACGAGAAACTTCCCCAACCGCGAAGGTTCAAAGCCGGGAGAGGGTCAGGTCTCGGGCGTTGCGCTCATGGATGCTCGCTCGATCGCGGCAACCGCGGCAAACGGAGGCAAGATCACACCCGCTACCGATATTGATTACGATTTCACTCCCATTGAATACGAATTTGACAAATCGGTTTACGAAAAGCGAGTATACTACGGCTATAAAAAGCCCATTCCCGAAACAGAGCTTATTTTAGGTCCCAATATCACGAGCTGGCCCGACCAATATGAGCTTGCGGACAATCTGCTCTTAGAGCTGACCGCCGTCATTCACGACCCCGTGACCACGACCGACGAGCTTATTCCCTCGGGCGAGACAAGCTCGCTCCGCTCAAACCCGATAAGACTTTCCGAGTTTACCCTCTCGCGCCGTTGCCCCGACTACGTCGGACTATCAAAGGCGGTCGCGGCTGATGAAAAGTCACGCAGAGAAGGCAAAGTGACCGAAAAACTCGCAAATATACTCTCAGCGGTCGGAGATGCAGACACGCTTGCGAAGAACACTCAATTCGGCTCCTGCGTCTTCGCAAACAAGCCCGGTGACGGCTCCGCGCGCGAGCAGGCGGCATCCTGCCAGAAGGTGCTTGGCGGATTTGCTAACATCTGCTATGAATTTGCGACCAAACGCTATCGCTCAAACTGCATAAATTGGGGTATTCTTCCCTTTACGCTAAGTGCCGATACGAAATTCGAATACGAGACCGGCGACTGCATTTTCGTTGAAGGCATAAGGGACGGCATCGCTTCGGGCAAAGAAGAATTTGCCGCAAAGGTCATAAGGAAAGACGGCGAGGTCGAGGGCATTACTCTCTACGTCAAGGGCCTTACCGAGGAAGAAAAAGAGATAATCCTCGCGGGCTGTCTCATGAACCACTACAAAATCAAAAATTCAAGGGCATAAAAATGGAAAAAATAAAAATGACTACTCCCCTCGTCGAGATGGACGGCGACGAGATGACAAGAATAATCTGGAAGATGATAAAGGACGAGCTTCTCACCCCCTTCGTCGACCTCAAAACCGAATACTACGACTTGGGGCTTCCCGAAAGAGAGCGGACGCGCGACAAGGTCACTTTTGACTCCGCTTATGCAACCCAGAAATACGGCGTTGCGGTCAAGTGCGCGACGATAACACCCAACAAGCAGAGAGTTGAGGAATACAACCTCACCGAGATGTGGAAATCGCCGAACGGAACGATCCGCGCAATTCTTGACGGAACCGTCTTCCGCGCGCCTATCACGATAGACTCTATAAAGCCCGTCGTCCGCAATTGGAAAAAGCCCATCACCATCGCGCGTCATGCATACGGCGACGTCTACAAGGCGACCGAGTACCGCGTTCCCTCAAAGGGCGTGGCAACTCTCTCATTCAGGGGCGAGGACGGCAGTGAATTTTCGCAGACGATCTATGATTTTGAGTGTCCCGGTGTCATCCAGGGGCAGTACAACAAGGATTCATCGATAATCTCCTTCGCTCATTCCTGCTTCAAATACGCAATAGACACAAAGCAGGACCTCTGGTTCTCGACAAAAGATACCATTTCAAAGCAGTATGACCAGACCTTCAAGCTCTTATTCCAAGACATCTATGATAAGGAATACAAGGAAAAATTTGAAGAACTCGGTATCGAATACTTCTACACGCTGATCGACGACGCGGTCGCACGTGTTATCAGAAGCGAGGGGGGCTATATATGGGCGTGCAAGAACTACGACGGTGACGTAATGTCCGACATGGTATCGACCGCCTTCGGCTCACTCGCCATGATGACAAGCGTTCTTGTCTCCCCCGACGGAAAATACGAATACGAGGCGGCTCACGGCACGGTAACACGCCACTATTACAGATACCTCAAGGGCGAGGAGACCTCTACAAACCCCATGGCAACTATCTACGCATGGTCGGGCGCGCTCCGCAAGCGCGGCGAGCTTGATTCTCTCCCCGAGCTTGTAGATTTTGCAAACAAACTTGAAGAGGCTTGCATTGACACCTTAAACGACGGTATCATGACAAAAGACCTCGTAGGTCTTGTCGATAAGGGCTTTAAGGCATGCGCCGTTAACACGATCGATTTCATCAAGGCGATAAGAGAGAGACTTGAGCAAAAGCTCGGCGCATGAGTCGATTTATCGATTGAAAAATTATCTGCGCTGTTATAGGCTATAAAAAGACCGACGTTCTCTGCGTCACGTTGTCTTTGGAAATCTTCTTTTCAAAGACACGTTTCAAGGGAACGTCGGTCTTATATTTATGTGTTTTTTGGTTATTTCTTTACGGAGCAATTATCCTCCGACTCTTCTTTTTCCGTCTTATCCGCAACACAAGATTCGTCTTTCTCCGCCTTACCGTCCTCAATTTTGTCCTCAAACTCCAATTCGACGTTTTCGCTGACGGGATTGTGCTTTATCGGCTTCCATTTACCCGATTTTGCGAAGAAGGACGCCGCCGCAATCGGAATATAGGTTGCCATGAATACAGGGAAGGTTATTCCGGAAAGTATCTTTTTTGCGGTCGAGGTATGTATTCTTTTCCATTCGGTCGCAATCGTGATAAAGCCAATCAAGGCAAAGAGAAGGTAAGCCTGCGCCACCAAAATGAGACTTGCCGTCAAGGTCGGCAAAAAGGCGTGAATATCAAATATCAGCGTCAGAATGATTGCCAGAATGTTCACCGCTACCGCAATTACCGTGATGAAGAACGCCGGACACATCGACATTATCATGTCAAAATTTGAAAATCCGCGTCCCCCAAAGAATGCCCGCGTAAGTTTTATTCCGTAGCGCCTGAGTATCTGCAAATATCCTCTGCACCATCTTATCCTCTGCCACCACGAGGTGACAGGCGAGGTCGGCTGCTCGTCGTAAAGTATCGCGTCGTGGCAGTAGACCGCCTTCTCGCCCGCAAGCACGTTTTCAACCGTGAACTGAACGTCCTCAATCATCAGGTGATGTATCCAGCCGCCCTGTCTTTTGATTATCTCCTTTGAAATAAGGAATCCCGTGCCGTGTATCTCGCAGGTCGTACCAAGCTCGGTCCTCACGGCGTTAAGTTGTCTCGATTCTCTCAAAAACCAGAGCGAATAACCCGCGCTTATCCAATTGTCTCCGTAGTTCTTTGAGTTTCTGTAGCTGGTAATAAGCCTTGCGCCCGTGTCAAAGCATTTGTTCATCTCGCAAACATAATTTTTGTCGAGAATATTATCTGCGTCAACGACGATGTAGCCGTCATACGCGTCAAAGCCGACGGTATTTTTTATATGCTCAAAAAGCTCGCTTAAGGCATATCCCTTGCCAACAAGCTCTGTGTTATGCCGCTCATAGACCTGCGCGCCGTGCTGTTTTGCAACAGAAGCGGTATTGTCGGTGCAGTTATCCGCAACGATGTAGGTGTCAATAAGCCCCTCGGGGTACTCCTGCGCCCTAATACTGTCGCAGAGCTGGGAGATGACGCTCTCCTCATTCCTCGCCGATATCACGAAGGCGTATTTATAATAATTTTCTGTTTCGGGGTATTTTTTCGTCTTCTTGACAAGGGAAATTACCAAAAAGACGATTTGATACGCATAGCATATCATGAAAAGCGCCCCGAAGATAATGTTTAAAATATTAAGAATCTGACTTATCATTTTCATTCTCCACAGGAAGTGAGATCGTTACGGTGAAGAAACCTTCGGAGTCCTCTGTTTTAAGTTCTCCGCCCATCTCCTCCATCATTTTCATGCATGTCTTAAGACCTATACCGTTGCTCTCGGGAATGTCGCGGTCCGTACGGATCTTGTTTTTGCATGAGAGCGTAACAGTCCCGTCACCGCATCCGGAACAAAGCTCCACAGCAGTCTCAACATCCGCATATTTAATTATATTCGAAAAAATATTATCTATCACTCGCCTGAAATATCTTTCGTCAATCTTTACGGTCAGGTCGGGTAACCTTCCCGAAGCCTTGAATTTATATCCTCTCTCGGAGAGGAGGATGCTATACTCCGAAACGATATGTTCGGTCAGCATACGCACGTTCACGCCGACAAGATTCAGCTCGGACTCACTGCGCCCGAAAACCAGAAAATACGAGAACATATCGTCCGAAAGATTCTTAAGCCTCAACGCATTCTCACGGCACGCCTCTATATATTCCGCGCTTATCTCTCCGCTGTTCTGCATCTCAATGAGGTCAAGGTAGCCGAGAAGAACCGTGAGCGGTGTGCGGATATCGTGGGACATGGCAGTAATCAGACCGGCATTTGCCTCCCATGCGCGTCTCTCGCGCGTCATATTGTCGACAATGGAGTCTCTCATGCTTCCCACGTCGCGCGCCAAAAGCGATATCTCGTCGTTTCCGCTCTGAGATATGTCGCGGTCAAGGTCGCCCTCCTCAATGATTCGGACGTTTTTCTGGAGCAGGCGTATTCTCTTCATTATATTGCCGTAAAAAACTACCATTATTACGGCAATTACGGCAAGACCGCAAACAATGCTCGCCGCAATAACGACGTTTCCGAGCATTTCTTCGGTGAAGTCGACGACAGCAACGATAAGCGTTCCGTCGACGAAATACACAGGGTGAAGCGAACCGTTTTCGCCTATGGCATCCTCAAGAGCGGCTCTGTAATTCTTGCGCGCCTCCTCGGTGAGATACTGCTCAAAGCCTCGGTCTCCCGAAAACCAATTCTCAAAAAAGGATTTATCGGTCTCGCTCTCGCTCTCCGAGTCTGATTCGGAGGCACTTTCAATTCCGCTCTCGGCCTCACTCGCCGACACTTCCTCAAATGCAGTCTCAACGCCAAGCTCGGCAGCGGATTCCGAGCCGCTTTCCGGAGCCGTCTCAAGGCTCTCCGCCGTCTCACTTACCTCGGCACTCTCAGAGTCGGTTTCTCTGAAATCCTCAAACCAATCGGGGGCGTATATCAAATTGGAGTCCTTGTAAACGATAAGGTCAACGTACCGTCCGCCGCTCCAGCCTGATATGGCGTCCGTATCATCTACAGACAGCATGTTTTTGGTGACGTAGTCCTGAAATTCCTCGACGTAGCTTTCCGCGCGCTCCTGCTTGTTCGCCTCGCCGAGATAGTACCTCCACACAAGGAAGTTTCCGAACTGATATACGAGATAGAAGACAAGCGCCGCCAAGACAAGCGATACGGCAAGCACTATCAGGAGCTTTGAACGAATGGATATTTTTCGTTTTTTATTCAAATCTGTACCCCTTTCCCCAAACCGTCCTGATTATCTTCGGGGCTTGAGGATTATCTTCAAGTTTTTTGCGGATATTGAGCATGTTTACCATGACGTTGTTCGCGCTTGAAGGCATCGCCTTCTCGCCCCATACGTCCTCAAAGATTTTATCGGTGTCGACCGTTTCCCCTCGGTGCGAGAGCAGATAGAAGAATATGTCACTCTCCTTGTCGCGCAGACTCACCTCATGCCCTCTGCGCCGAACGGTCTTAGTCGAAAGCTCTACCTCAACCGAGCAGGCAAGCTCTATGATATCGCGGTCTCTTTCTTTTCCGCGATAGACCGTATATCGCCTTATAAGCGACTCGACCTTCAAAATAAGCTCGGTCGACGAAAAAGGCTTCACGATATAGTCGTCGCCGCCGCTTATGTACGCGCTTTCTTTGTCGGAATCCAAGGATTTCGCAGTGAGAAAGAGTATCGGCACGGTTGAAAACTCCCGTATTGCCGCCGTCGCCTCGATTCCCGACAGATGCGGCATCATGATATCCATTATGATAAGGTCGATATCGCCCTCGCGTGCTTTTTCAATCGCACTCTGTCCGTTTGACGCCTCACTGACCGTGTATCCTTTTTTTTCAAGCAGCAGACGAAGTATCTTGCGGATATCCGCCTCGTCGTCCGCTATCAGAATTCTTGATTTTTCCGCCATATTTCTCTCCGTCCCGACTTCTTTTCAGAATAATTATAACATATTGGAGAAAAAAACACAAGTAAAATCATACATTTTAAGAAATTTTCATAAAGGGGCTTGTTGCATCTGCCTGCAAAAGCCCCTTACCGTATCTTCACTTTTTCTTGTTTCTCGAAAGCTTTACGTTGTTAAATCCAAGCACGTACGCCGCAAAAATAACGGCAAGCGCGGGCAGTGTTGTCAGAAAATACATAAACCACATGCTGTTGAGCGGCACTCCGCCTACCCTTATGGCAAGCAATCCCGTATACATTCCCTCGATTATCAGCTTTATCACCGAAGCAAATCCGCCTATCGACGAAAGCACGGGAACGTCAAACCACATTGAGAGCGAGATGAAGAGCGCCAGCAACAGGTTTAAGGAATTTGCCAGCAGCCACATCCAAACAGGAATCATGTAGTTCTTTTTGAGTTTTCCGAGGTCATAAGAAAGTCTGTCCTGCGCGCCGATCTTCCACATTACTATATATTGCAAAAACAGGAAGAAGATGATCGAAAAGACACTTGTAACAGTGCGTAAAACGTCATTATCTGCCATTCCCGCGGCAAGCGCAAGCGTCATACCGAAAAGTCCGATAGCCACCTGATTCAAAAAGAGATGCACGCTCTCGTATGAATATCGGCTCATAAATTCTTTCATTATATTATATACCCTTTCAATAATCGGTTAAGGTGTAATGCACTTCATATTATATTATAGTATGCCTGTGTGTTTTTTTCAATATATCTGTGTGAAAGTTTACAGAATATCCACTAAATTATTTATATTCCGTGTATAATATAATTATACAAAATCTTTTTCGGGAGGTGAAATAATGTCGTATCAGCTCAACATGGACGAGTTTCCGCCCATCTTGCGCGAATTTGCGTCATATAAGACTGCCATTCAGGGTTGCTCGCAAAAAACAAGCGACGAATATCTCCTCGACCTGCGCACTTTTTTCCGCTATCTCTTGGCGAAGGACCGCGGGATCAACCCCGATTCGGACGAATTTTGCGAGATAGACATAAGTCACGTTGACATAGACTACATAAAAGGCATCACCGCCGAGAAGATATACGACTTTTTGCTCTACACGGGAAGCGTCCGCAAAAACATGTGGTCCGCAAAGGCGAGAAAGCTCTCTGCCATAAAGGGACTTTTCAAATTCATGACCGTCAAGCGCGGATATCTTGAGGAAAATCCCGCCGCCGATATCGAGTCTCCCAAACGCAAAAAAACGCTCCCGAAATTTCTCTCCCTTGAGGAATCAAAGCTCTTGCTTGATACCGTGCGCAACGACACAAGGTCAAGATCCCGCCTTCGCGACCTTTGTATCATCACGCTTTTTCTCAATTGCGGAATGAGACTTAACGAGCTTGTCGGAATATCGCTCAACGACCTCGACCGCGAGCTTATGTACCTGAGAGTCGTCGGTAAGGGCAGTAAGGAGCGCATAATCTACCTCAACGATGCCTGCAAAAGCGTGCTTGCGGAATATCTCTTGACCGAACGGCTCAGCGAAAAATGCAAATATCTCCCCGACAAGGCGCTCTTTTTGAGCAACCGAAACAGCCGAATTACCGACAAAATGGTTCAGAAAATCGTCTACAAGTACCTTGACATGTCGGGGCTTGGCTCAAAGCACTATTCGGTGCATAAACTGCGCCATACCGCCGCGACGCTCATGTATCAGTCTGGACACGTTGACATTCGCGTGCTGAAGGACATTCTCGGGCATGAGCAGCTCAACACGACACAGATATACACGCATGTCAGCGACATAAACATGATGAACGCCATGGGCGAAAATCCGCTGGCGAACATCACGAAAACGGTTTCGGACAGAGATTTGCGCGACGAGGAGGACGACGAATGAAGACTTTAGACCAAATACCCGTCTCTACGCTCAAGGGTGTCGGGCGTGTCAGGGCGCAAGCGTACGCAAAAGCCGGAGTTCACTCTCTGCTCGACCTCATTTATTATTTTCCGCGCGCGTATGAGAATCGCGCGAATATCGTCCCTCTCAGTGCGACAGGACCGGAGGGCAAATGCGCAACCGTGCTTACTGTCGCAACCGAGCCGAAGATCGCAAACATAAAGAGGGGCATGTCGCTCCTTAAATTCAGAGCCTTCGACGAGAGCGGGATCTGCGATATCACATATTTCAATCAGAATTACTTAAAAGAAAAATTCCCGATAGGCTCAACCTTCCGTTTTTACGGCAGAGTCGAGAAAAAAAAGGCGAGATACGAGATGACCGCCCCTGCCGCCGAGCCTTGGGTTGAGAGCGCACCGCCCCCACCCTTCGTCTCGGTCTACCGCCTATGCGAGGGGCTGTCGCAGAAGCAGATAGCGCAGAACATTGAGGATATTTTGCCGCTCGTCGCGTCGGTCTACGAAGATCCCCTGCCCGAGGCCGTGCGAGAGGAACAAGGTCTTTGCTCAATTCATTTTGCGCTCAGGCAGATCCACAAGCCCGATGACTATCAGAGCCTTGCAATCGCCAAAAAAAGACTCATTTTCGATGAATTTTTCCTTTTCGCAACAGGGCTTCGGGCGCAAAGCAAGCACATTCAAAGATACGCCGCTCCCCCCTGCCCCGACTCGGACATATCTCCGCTACTGTCGCTCCTTCCCTATGAGCTTACGGGTGCGCAAAAGCGAACTATCGACGAAATTTCAGCCGACATGAAAAAGACCGAGCCGATGAGCCGAATAGTCATAGGCGACGTCGGATGCGGCAAGACCGCCTGCGCGACGGCGGCAATTTACATCGCGGTCAAGAACGGATACCAGGCGGCACTCATGGCACCCACCGAAATACTCGCAAATCAGCATTACAACGACCTCTCGCCTCTTCTCTCCCGTCTCGGCATCAAATCTGCGCTCTTAACCGGCTCGACGACTGCCGCTAACAAGCGCAAGATACGCGAGGCGATGCACGCGGTCGATAAAGACGCGCGGCTTGACGTCGTTATCGGAACGCAGGCACTGCTCTCCGACGGGGTTGAATTCATAGATCCCGGACTCGTCATCACCGACGAGCAACACCGCTTCGGCGTAAATCAGCGCGCCGCTCTCTCCGAGAAGAACAAACACACCCACGTGCTGGTCATGAGCGCAACGCCTATTCCCCGTTCGCTGGCACTCGTTATGTACGGCGACCTTAAAATGTCCAAGATCGACGAGATGCCGCCCGGACGGCAGAAGGTCGACACCTTCCTTGTCGACGAGGGCTATCGCGCGCGGCTCGACAACTTCATAAAAAAGCAGGTCGACGAGGGCGGTCAGGTCTACATCGTCTGCCCTGCCGTTGAGGAAAGCGAGCAAGAGCCGGGCGAGCTTGACATGGCGGCGATCTCGATATTCGGCGAGGAGATGCGAGCCTTTGCAATAGAAGAGTTTGAGAGAAAACAAAAACCGCCCCTCAAAGCGGCGGTAAAATACGCCGAGGAGCTTGCTGAACGCCTATGCGGTTACTCGGTCGCATTCGTTCACGGCAGAATGAAGGCGGCGGAAAAGGACGAGGTCATGCGCCGTTTTTCGTCGGGCGAGGTCAAGATTTTAGTCTCAACGACCGTCATCGAGGTCGGCGTGAACGTCCCTTCGGCAAGCCTTATGATAGTCGAGAACGCCGAACGCTTCGGACTCTCCCAGCTGCACCAGCTGCGCGGACGGGTAGGACGGGGAAACAAAAAATCCTTTTGCGTGCTTGTCTCGGGTGCCGAAGGGGGACTTGGCGAGACCGCAAAGGAACGCCTTAAGACCATGTGTACGTCCTATAACGGCTTTGAGATAGCCGAGGTCGACCTCAAGCTCCGAGGTCCCGGTGACTTTTTGTCATTCTCGGGCAACTCGTCGATAAGACAGAGCGGAAGCCTTAGCTTCAGCCTCGCCGACATGTGTTCTGATTCCGAGCTTATGAGCGAGGCGTTCGACTCGGCGCAGAAATTTATTGACGGCGACCCGACGCT
>JBJDZM010000075.1:0-8213 GCA_051867975.1 Eubacteriales bacterium
GCGTACGCTTCAACGTACCTACTGTTCGAATTCAATTATTTTGCTTTTTCTACTACTTCAACAAGTCTCCATCTCTTTGTCTTGGAGAGAGGTCTTGTTTCCATAATTCTGACTTTGTCGCCAACACCGCACTCGTTGTTCTCATCGTGAGCGTGAACCTTAAGTGTGCGCTTGATGATCTTGCCGTATACGGGGTGCTTTACGTTGTCCTCGATAGCTACGACTACTGTCTTGTCCATCTTGTCGCTGACAACCATGCCGACTCTTACTTTTCTGAGTGTTCTTTCTTCTGTCATGACTGCCTCCTTATGCGTTCTTCTCATTGAGAACTGTCATTACGCGAGCGATATCATGCTTGACCTCGGTGATCTTGTGAGGATTTTCAAGCTGATTTACCGCGTGCTGGAAACGGAGGTTGAAAAGCTCTTTCTTGAGTTCAACAAGCTTTGCGTTGAGCTCTTCAACTGTCATTTTATTGATTTCAGTCATCTTCATGAGCTTATGCCTCCTCTACTTCTTCTTTTTTAACGAACTTTGTCTTGATGGGGAGCTTGTGACCTGCAAGACGCATAGCCTCGCGAGCTACCTCCTCCGTGACACCGTCCATTTCAAACATTACGCGACCGGGCTTAACAACAGCTACCCAGTATTCGGGCGAACCCTTACCTGATCCCATTCGAGTCTCGGCAGGCTTCTCTGTTATCGGCTTGTCGGGGAATATTTTTATCCAGACCTTACCGCCACGCTTGATGTAACGTGTCATTGCGATACGGGCTGCTTCTATCTGGTTGCTTGTGATCCAAGCAGGCTCAAGTGCCATAAGGCCGTAATTACCGTTTGTAACAGTGTTACCGCGGCTTGCCTTACCCTTGAGTCTTCCGCGCTGTACGCGACGGAATTTTACTCTTTTAGGCATTAACATTATTTAGCACCTCCGTCTCTGGGTGTTCTGTCAGCTCTCGGCGCTCTGTCGCCGCGACCCTGGGGGCGGTTGCCGCCTCTTCTGTTATCGCGTCTGTCGCCTGCGGGCTTGCGGTCGCCTCTGCGATCTCTGCGTTCACCGTTCTGTGCAGGACGGTTTACCTCGTTGAGGACCTCACCTTTGTAGATCCAAACCTTAACACCGATCTTACCGTAGGTGGTGTTTGCCTCCCAGAAGCCGTACTCGATGTCGGCTCTGAGTGTCTGAAGCGGAATCGTTCCCTCGTGGTAGTGCTCGGAGCGAGCGATCTCGGCACCGCCGAGACGTCCGGAGCAGGAGATCTTGATTCCCTTTGCGCCAAGTCTCATTGTGTTTCTGATCGCCATCTTCATAGCACGGCGGAAGGATACACGCTTCTCAAGTTGTGAGCATACGTTCTCGGCAACGAGCTGTGCGTCGAGGTCGGGCTGTCTTACCTCAACGACGTTGAGGGAAACGGGCATACCTACCATCTTTTCAAGCTCTGCCTTGTACTTTTCGATCTCAACTCCGCCCTTACCGATAACCATACCGGGCTTTGCGCAGTGGATGAAAACTCTTACGCGACGGCTGTCACGCTCGATCTCGATCTTCGGAACTCCCGCATCCTGCAGTTCCTTCTTCA
Organism: Eubacteriales bacterium; assembly: GCA_051867975.1. Lineage (GTDB taxonomy): Bacteria > Bacillota > Clostridia > Oscillospirales > CAG-272 > SVTX01. The sequence goes on from JBJDZM010000075.1 coordinate 1,587, forward strand.
GATACTTTCTGATGTTGTAGTCGGATACAAGAGTGTCGCCGAAAACTTCGTCTTTTGCGAACCATCTTGAATCCCAGTTCTTTATAACGCCTACTCTGAGGCCGTGGGGATTAACTTTCTGACCCATAACTCTTGTCTCCTCTCTCAGTCTCTTTCTTTGACCACGATAGTTACGTGGCTGGTTCTCTTAAGGATTCTGTCTGCGCTTCCCTTTGCTCTGGGCATGATGCGCTTGAGCGTGGGTCCGGGTGTTACGAAGCACTCGGAAACGTAGAGCTTAGATGAATCCATGTGGAAATTGTTTTCCGCATTTGCGATTGCACTTCCCAACAGCTTGATAAGGTATTCGCAAGCACCCTTGTTGGTGTTCTTGAGAATAGCCATTGCCATTCCAACGTCCTTGCCTCTGATGAGGTCGAGAACGATCTTAACCTTACGAGGGGAAATTCTCGCATACTTAAGATATGCTTTTGCTTCCATTTTCTACTTTCCTCCTCTATTACTTACCGTTGTTTGATGTCTTGGAGCCTGCGTGACCCTTGAAGGTTCTCGTAGGAGCAAACTCACCGAGCTTGTGACCTACCATATCTTCAACGACATAAACCGGAACGTGCTTTCTTCCGTCGTAAACAGCAACTGTATGACCGACAAATTCCGGGAATATAGTTGATGCACGGGACCAAGTCTTTATAACTTTCTTCTCGCCCTTTTCGTTCATAGCACATATACGAGTATAGAGCTTTTCTTCAACGAAAGGCGCTTTCTTCAAGCTTCTGCTCATTTTATATTCCCTCCTTATTTAGCGTTTCTGCGTTTTACGATGAACTTATTTGTGCGAGCCTTCTTGTTTCTGGTCTTGAGACCGAGAGCAGGCTTACCCCAAGGAGTCATAGGACTTGCATGACCGACGGGGGACTTACCTTCACCACCACCGTGGGGGTGATCGCAGGGGTTCATGACGGAACCGCGAACTGTGGGACGAATGCCCTTGTGTCTTGTTTTACCTGCCTTACCGACCTTAACGGTGTCGTGGTCGATATTGCCGATCTGTCCGATAACTGCCTTGCAGTTAAGCGGAACGTAGCGAACCTCACCCGAGGGAAGTCTTACCTGTGCCATGCCGTTTGCTTCCTTGGAAAGGAGCTGAGCCATGGTACCTGCGGAACGGACGAGCTGTCCGCCCTTGCCGGGGTGAATTTCGATGTTGTTGATAAATGTACCAACAGGAATGTTAGCCAAGGGGAGAGCGTTACCGGGCTTAATATCGGCGTCTGCGCCTGAGTAGACCTTGTCGCCTACCTTAAGACCTTCGGGAGCTACGATGTAGCTCTTTACGCCCTCATCGTTCTGAAGCAGAGCGATGTAAGCGGTTCTGTTGGGGTCGTACTCGATTGCAACGACTTCTGCGGGAGAGCTGCTGAGTCTCTTGAAGTCGATGATTCTGTACTTGACCTTGTTTCCGCCGCCTCTGTGGCGAACTGTGATACGTCCGTAGCTGTTACGGCCCGCGTTCTTCTTCTTGATAACTACAAGGCTCTTCTCGGGAGTGTCCTTTGTGATGATGTCCTTGTATACCGGAACCGACATGTGTCTTCTCGCGGGTGTCGTAGGTTTATACTTTAATGTAGCCATTCTGTTCGACCTCCCTTATCAGTTCATGCCTTCGAAGAACTCGATGGTCTTGGAGTCGGCAGTCAGGGTGACTATCGCCTTCTTCCAAGCGGTTGTGTAACCGAAGTGCACACCGTATCTCTTGGGCTTTCTCTTCATATTGATCGTGTTAACGGCCTCGACCTTTGTGCCGGGGAACATAGCCTCGACTGCGCGAGCTATCTCAGTCTTGTCAGCAGTCTTTGCTACCTTGAAAACGTACTTCTTCTGCGCAACCATGTCCATGGAAGCCTCAGAGATTACGGGCTTTATAATAACATCTTCAAGCATTCTCATTACGCATATACCTCCTCGAGCATTTTAACAGCTGCAACGGTAGTGATGAATGTATCTGCATTCAAAATATCGTAAACATTTATCGTGTTGTAGAGGCAAGTCTTTGCGCCGGGGATGTTAGCGCAGCTCTTTACTACGAACGCATCGACCTCGGGGAGAACGACGAGGGGCTTTCTCTCTGCGGAGAGTGCCTTGAACATCTCGACCATGGTCTTTGTCTTGTAGGAATCGAGCTTGATGTCGTCAACAACGATGAGCTTACCGTTGTTGTACTTATCTGTGAGCGCACTAAGAAGAGCAAGTCTCTTAGTCTTTTTGTTAAGAGCGGTGCGGTAGGTTCTGGGCTTCGGACCGAGAGCTATACCGCCGTGTGTCCATTGAGGAGAACGAGTCGAACCCTGACGGGCGCGGCCTGTACCCTTCTGTCTCCAGGGCTTTTTACCGCCGCCGGAAACCTCGGAACGAGTGAGCGTGGACTGTGTTCCCTGTCTCTGATTGAGAAGGTAAGCTCTTACTGCAGCGTGGAGGACTGTGCCGTTTACTTCAGCTCCGAAAAGAACATCGGAGAGTTCCATTGTGCCGACTTCCGCGCCGGACATGTTAACAACTTTAATTGTAGGCATTATTCATTTCCTCCTTTCGATTATGCTTTGACCGAGTCGCGAATGAAGACGATACCGTCCTTCGCGCCGGGGATAGCACCCTTGACCGCAATGAGGTTCTTCTCGCTGTCGATCTTGACTACTTTAAGGTTCTGTACCGTGACCTTTTCGTTACCGTACTGACCGGGCATGTGCTTATTCTTGAAGATTCTCGAAGGTGTGCTGTTTGCACCCATGGAACCGGGCTGACGGTGAATGGGACCTGTACCGTGTGTCATACGAAGAATGTGCTGATTCCATCTCTTGACGCATCCGGTGTAACCGCGGCCCTTTGTCATACCTGTTACGTCGACCTTGTCGCCTGCGGCGAAGGTATCGGCGGTAATGACGTCGCCAACGCTTAACGTGCTGCAATCGTCAAGACGGAATTCCTTGAGGTGTTTCTTCATAGCGACACCTGCTTTTTCAAAGTGACCTTTTTCAGCCTTATTGAGATGCTTTTCTTTGACATCCGCAAAACCGAGCTGAACGGCGTCATAACCGTCTTTTTCTGCGGTCTTTTTCTGTGCAACAACACAGGGACCTGCTTCGATGACTGTTACGGGAATGACGTTTCCCTTTTCATCGAAGATCTGAGTCATACCGATTTTCTTACCGATAATTCCCTTTTTCATTTTGTTTTCCTCCTGTAAATTATTGGTTGAGTCGGAATTCTCCGCCCAACATGACTTACAAAGTTACCGACACGCCAAAGTTGTTAAGCCCGAGCGCCGGCTGTTGTCTTTGTTTTGCGAGTGGGGCTCGCATTGCTTGATAAGATTAGTAATGTAGTGTTCAGACCGGATCAGATCTTGACCTCGATCTCAACGCCTGCAGGGAGCTCAACATTCATAAGAGCGTCAATCGTTTTCTGATTGGGCTTTACGATGTCGATAAGTCTCTTGTGAGTTCTCATCTCGAACTGCTCACGAGCATCCTTATACTTGTGGACCGCGCGGAGGATCGTTACTATTTCTCTTTCCGTGGGAAGCGGGATGGGACCCGAAACCTCGGAACCGTTTGCCTTTGCAACGGTAACGATCTTCTCTGCAGCCGCGTCGATAAGAGTGTGGTCGTAGCTCTTGAGACGAACTCTGATCTTTTCATTTACTGCCATGGTAATGTGCCTCCTTTCAAGATTTGGGCTTCTGCACAACTTAACAAAAGCCTTTAAAAGTGGGGCGTTCCTTCGTACACCGTGCCGTGCGTTCCTACCTCTTTACATTAAAATACGGACTTTGCCCGCATCAGCATCTGACAGACAAATTCCGAATAAACACAAAGAGATTTGAACACATAAGCACCACTATGCCGCATGTTGCTTAGTGTGTGTATGAAAGACTACGTCGCCCGTTCATACGGACATACTCCACGAAAATTACCTCTTAAGAGCGTCCCCTTAAGAGCAACCTCTCGCTTCATCGCATATCAAGCAGAGACTATTATACATTATTTTCGATTTTTTGTCAATAAAATGATAAAAATATTTTTTTACGAATTTTAACAAAATTGTACGTGCATAATTGTGCATGTTCACTAATATAATTTTCAAAAAACATTATTCGACGCATTTTTCATGGCTTTAATACGCAAAATATGCTTTTTTTATTAAAATTTGTTTCATTTGTCTATTTGCCGTTAACAATTTGGTAGTATAATATATGTATTAAATGTACAAATCCGCAAAAGGAGGACGCTCAATGAACGGGCTTGAACCTCAAAACAAACAGAGAACGGTTATGCGACCGCTCCGCTTCGCACTGCCGCTCATTTCCATAGCCTTGTCACTGACAGTGGGTTTTATCGCCTTTTTCGCGGTAAAACTCACCGAAATTGATGAAAAATATCTTTCGGAGTCGTGGGCATCGGCACTCATCCTGCCCCTCATCGCCGCGGTATGCCTTATCTCGCTTGTCGCGCCGTTTATTTTCAAGGGCAGTAATAAGCCGACCTCCTCTCCCCTCGCGGTAAGACTTTTTTCGCTCTTCCCGACAGGCGCGGCTATCTACCTTCTTTATTGTTCGATCGCTCACGGAGTCGGAGATTGGGACGTAGCATTTATTCTCTCAGCTCTCGTGTGCATCCCATTTTTTGTGTCAAAGCTGTCCGACGGATACCGCAATCTCAAGGTGCTTTCCTCCCTCGGAGTATTTGCGCTCTCGGCGCTGGTTATCGCTCTGCTTTATCTCGACCACACGATCGAGCTGAACAGCAGCTTTAAATGGGCAGTGCAGTTCGGCGGAGTCGGGCTTATTCTCGGCGTTATCGCGGATTCACGGGCCGCGCTTTCAAGAATATCGCAGGGGTGGTTTGTTTTTCTCAAAAGCGTCTCGCTTATGCTCTGCCTTCTTTGCACGGGGCTTGTCTTTACCGCGTTCGGATGCGGATTTGAGGTCTTCCCCCATTCCTACCTCGTTTTCACAGTCCTCTATTTCTGCTACTCGGTATCAACCATTGCAGAGCTTATTTCGGTGAGCATCCGGGCGCTCAGATAATTCACGGCGCGCGCCATACACGTATATATAATAAAAAGGAAAGGATTTTTCAAGAAAAATGAAATCTTCTGCCTCTGATTCCGCAAACACAAGAATACAATGGCTCCACAAAAAGATTGCCAACATGTACTATCCGAACGCGATGCGCCTCTCGGAACGCTTCAATATTTCGCACCGCCAGGCTCAGCGTGACGTCGATTACCTCAAAAAGAAGCTTGGCGCGCCGCTTGAATACAGTCTTGAACACAAGGGATATTACTACACCGAGCAATATTCCCTTCCTCTCGTCATGTCAAGCGACAACGACGATTCTCTCAACGAGCTTGCCGACAGCATGTCGGGCGCATCGCTCCGCGCGGAAAACACCCTTGTCCAGATGCAGATACCCTACACCGCGACCGTTGAAATTTCGGACAAGCTCTCGGTCTTAACGCTCAAAAACTTCATAATTTCCAGAGAGCCGCGAAACAGGTACATATGCGAGTTTCACAACGTTGAGCAGTTTTTAAGCGTGCTTATCACTCTGCGCTCGGATTTCAAGATAATCGAGCCTATGTGGATACGCGAGCGGCTGGTAAAGCTCGCCGAAAAGATAATAAAAAACAATAAATTTTAATTTTTTTGAGAAAAGGTATTGACAAACCGTTTTTTTGTGCTATAATATACAAGTCAGCCGATAATTCGGCTTTATCCAAAGACAGCAGGTTCCCGTAAAAGCGCAAGCCACCCTGCCGAGGAAGAATTAAAAACGATATAATCGTGCCTTCGTGCCATTACGTCTTTCTTCTCGGCTGTGCGTCTGTCGCTCCGGGAAGAAAGTTTTTTTATTCAATTAACACGGGAGGTTAAACCAAATGCCTAGTAACGCAATACTCGAACAAAAGAAACAGGTAGTTGCAGACCTCGCAGAGCAGATCAAGGCAAGCGCCGCAGGTGTAGTTGTTAATTATCAGGGTATCACCGTTGAGAAGGACACAGCTCTCCGTAAGGCTCTTCGTGAAGCAGGTGTAAAGTACGTTGTTATGAAGAACACCCTCACAGGCAGAGCTTGCGACGAGTGCGGATACGGCGAAATCAAGCAATATCTCAATGGTATGACCGCTATCGCCATCAGCACGCCCGAAGACCCGGTCGCTCCTGCAAAGATTCTCAAGGAATACGCTGAAAAGATCGAATCCTTCCAGATCCTCGCAGGCTATTGCGACGGAGAGGTAATTGACGCGGCAGGCGTAAACAACCTTGCGGACATTCCGTCCAAGGAAGTCCTCATCGCGAAGTTCCTCGGCTCTATCAAGTCTCCTATCTACAATCTCGCTTACGCTCTCCAGGCAGTCATCGACAAGGACGGAGAAGCACCCGCTGCAGAAGAAGCAGCACCCGCAGAAGAGGCTCCTGCACAAGCAGAAGCACCCGCTGCAGAATGATCGGCGGCACGGTCGCTTAAAACACAAAAATAATTTATATTTCCACATTCAGGAGGTAATTTAACATGGCATCCGAAAAGATCACAAATATTCTTGAAGAAATCAAGACACTTACAATTC
>JBJDZM010000076.1:0-1936 GCA_051867975.1 Eubacteriales bacterium
TTGTAGTACTATTGGGGTGGTGTTGAGTTTTAACTGTTTTTAAGGTTTCTGAGTGTTTTGTTCATGGTTTTTTCGGGTACTATTTCGGTGTCGAGTTGTATTCCTGCTAGTGCTTGGAGATTGTCTGTCAGCTCATTACGTTCGAATAGTGGACGATATCCGATACCTTTGAAGTGGTCGAAGTTGAAGTTGCGGATTGTGTCGATTAGCCGGTCGATTGATAGCTCGGGCATTGCGAGTTGCTTTTGTAATAGCTTGAGTACTGTCATGGCGATGAAGCATATGAGGAAGTGTGATTTTATGCGGTCTTGTCGTTGGAGATATACGGGGCGTGCGTTGAGGAATGTTTTGGTGGTGCGGAATAGGTGCTCGATTTCGTGGTGGAATGAGCGTGCGCGCAGTATGTCGATAGCGGTGTCGTCGAGTGATGTGCCGTAGGCGTAGAAGCCGTCGAAGCGTGTTTCGTTTTCAATGGCTTTGTCATCGATTGCCATGGCGATGCGATTGGCTTTGCGGCCGTCTTCGGTTAAGTATGTTGTCTCGACGTATCGTCGTGGGTCTTGCTGTGACTGTCGTGATTTTGCTTGTTTTTTTCTGACGATTTTTTCGGCTTGACGCAGTCGTTCTTCTCTTTTGTGACGCAGATATAGTGCGTAGTCGTGGCTGTAGGTAACGATCACTCGTTCAGCACGTTGGGTGTCTGCCTTGCCGTCGATGCGTTTGTTGACGATGATTTCTTTATAGAATTTGGTGTGCCGCTCGTTATTGAGGTCTATTTCTTTGAGATTGAATATCTCGCGTTCGGGGTTTTGTGGGTCAATGGGTGGAAGTTTGTTGTCGCGGAATGCCACTCGCCAGCCTCGCGGGTCAAGCGCCATGTCTTGGTCTTTAGCGGGCAAGGATGGAAGCGACTGTACGGCGATGTAGTCCCTTCCTTCTGCCATATTGTAGCGACGGTTGGACTCTGATGCGAGTCCGGCATCGGTCGATACGATGTATTCGTTCATGCCAAACTGGTTGTTCAATATCTCTTCCAGCGGCTGCAGTGATGTCTGCTCCGATTCATTGCCCGGGAAAATGACGAATGCCAATGGTATGCCGTCCATATCCATGAACATGCCCATCTGCACTATCGGGTTCGGACGATTCTCCTTCGACTTGCCGCGCTTGCGCAGTCCGATAACTATCTCGCCTGTCTCCTTGTCTACATAATCCTTGTCGTTATCCTCAATTTCAAAGAAGTAGTTAGTGCAGTCGTAGTAAATCACTCGTGTTCGACGTTCGGTGATTTTGACCGAGTTCTCCCACATAACTTTCTGCAGCTCATTGATATGCCCGCAGAGCAGCGAAAGCGCTCGATACATATCCTCGATGGCAAAACTCATCCGACGTATGCGCTTCTTGTTTAACTCGTAAGAACCTCTCTTTGAGCACGGATCAATAATCCTTAGCATCACCAACGCCTCAAGTATCTCAGCAAGATTATACTTCGCCTGTGTCTCAGACACAATAGAATCACAAGCTTCATTCAACCCAAGCCTATTATACAACGGCAACATCAGCAAGTCGCCGCCACTGCACACAACCTGCTCTCCGGCTGCTATTCTCTGCGCCGGCGACAACTCTATCTTTAGCTTCTGCCTACCGAGCTTCTCCTGCTCATTCAGCTTGGCAACATAAGCTTTCGCCCATTCCAAACCATCCGGACAGCCATACTTTGCCTCGATTTCCTCCTCCGAACCGAGAACCTCTATCTTCTTAGACGTACTTTTACCATTCTTGTCGCGAAACGACTTCTGTACATAAAGCGTATGTGGGCGCTGAGGCCTTGAAAAACATATTCTCATAACATCAAAACGGCGCTAGTGCCGTGTAGTGCTACAAAGGTACGAATAAAAATTGACTCTACCAAATTTAAAGTCAATTATTTACAAAA
>JBJDZM010000077.1:0-38315 GCA_051867975.1 Eubacteriales bacterium
TTCCCCTTTTCTCCCTTGCCTCCCTGAAAGGGGAATTTACTTTGGCAACTTACAAACAATATCTGAAGAAAAATGATTTTTGATAAATTTGGTTTTTTTACTTGACAATTAAGGTGATTTATTGTATAATAAACTGAGTTTAGGCAAAAAGCATTGCCGATTCATTCTAAGATGAAACGGAGAGAAAAAATGACTGATTTCAAGGCAAAGATACACGCGAAGCTCAAGGATAAAGAGTCTTTGTGTAAGTGTTTCTTGTCGCAGGAATCGCTGTCTTCCCTCAACGCTCCCGAATATAGTATTTTTCCCGGCTTTTGCGATGTGCATGTGCATTTTCGAGAGCCGGGTTTTTCTTATAAGGAAACGATACTGTCGGGTTCGCGAGCGGCGGCGGCAGGAGGGTACACCGATGTCTGCACGATGCCGAATTTAAATCCCGTACCCGATTCACGCGAGCATTTGCGTGCGCAGACCGAGATAATTGAGCGTGATGCGCTCGTCGGTGTTCATCCGTACGGCGCGATAACCGTCGGCGAGGGTGGTCGAGAGATAGCCGACCTTGAGGGAATGGCGAAGGATGTTATCGCGTTTTCGGACGACGGCAGGGGAGTTCAGGACGAGGGACTTATGCGCGAGGCGATGACGAGGGCGAAGGCTCTCGGCAAAATGATAGTTGCGCACTGCGAGGTAAACGAGCTGTTGCGCGGCGGATATATTCACGACGGCGAGTATGCAAGGGCGCACGGACACAGGGGTATCTGCTCGGAGAGCGAATGGAGACAGATCGAAAGAGATCTGAAGCTTGCGGACGAGACAGGTTGCGACTATCACGTCTGCCACATATCGACAAAGGAGAGCGTTGAGCTGATTCGCGCCGCACGTGCCGATGGGGTCAGGGTGACCTGCGAAACAGCACCTCATTATCTCATTCTTTGCGACAAGGATTTAAAAGAGCACGGCAGATTTAAGATGAATCCGCCCTTGAGAAGTGAATCCGACCGAGACGCGCTGATCGGCGGAATACTCGACGGGACTATCGGCATGATAGCGACCGACCACGCGCCCCACTCCGCCGAGGAAAAGAGCCGCGGACTTGAGAAGAGCGCATTCGGCATCGTCGGACTTGAAACGGCGTTTCCGCTTATGTATACGCATTTTGTAAAAACGGGAATACTCAATACGGACAGGCTTTTGGACCTCATGTGCTACAATGCGCGCGAGCGGTTCGGACTGCCCGTCGGCGAGAGCTTTTCGGTATGGTCGCTTGACGAGGACTACATGGTTGACCCGGAAAGATTCAAGTCGCAGGGAAGAGCGACACCTTTTGAGGGAGAGAGGCTTTTCGGAGTTCATAAGGCGACTGTTTACAACGGAAAAACAATTAAAAATTAAATAAACCCACACAATTTATTGCAGATGAATGAATTTGGAGGAAAATCAATGGCAAAAAGAACCGATTTAAAGAAAATTTTGATTATTGGCTCGGGACCTATCGTTATCGGTCAGGCAGCCGAGTTTGACTACGCAGGCACGCAGGCATGTCTCGCGCTTAAGGAAGAGGGCTACGAGGTCGTGCTCGTCAACTCAAACCCTGCGACGATCATGACCGACACGACGATTGCCGACAAGGTATATATGGAGCCGCTCACTCTTGAATATATCGCAAAGATACTTCGCTACGAGCGTCCTGACGCCATTGTCCCCGGCATTGGCGGTCAGACCGGACTCAACCTCGCCATGCAGCTTGAAAAGAAGGGAATTCTCAAGGAATGTCGCGTTGAATTGCTCGGAACGAGCAGTGAGAGCATTGAGAAGGCAGAGGACAGGGAACTCTTTAAGGAGCTTTGTCAGTCGATAGGCGAGCCTGTTATTCCGTCCGAGATAACCTACAATCTTGAAGAGGCAAAGGCGGCGGCTGAGCGCATAGGCTACCCTGTCGTGCTTCGTCCCGCGTTCACGCTCGGCGGTACGGGCGGCGGCTTTGCCAACAACGAAGAAGAACTTTATGAGATCGGAGTCAACGCCTTCAAGCTCTCGCCGGTTCATCAGGTGCTTGTTGAAAAGAGCGTTAAGGGCTACAAGGAGATAGAATTTGAGGTCATGCGTGACTCAAACGACCATGCAATCACGATATGCGGCATGGAGAACATCGACCCTGTCGGAGTTCACACGGGAGACTCGATCGTCGTCGCGCCTATAATGACACTTTCCAAAGAAGATGAAAAGATGCTCAACGACTCGGCGATAAAGCTCATAAAGGCGTTAAAGATTGAGGGCGGCTGTAATGTTCAGTTTGCGCTTGACCCGAATTCGTCGAAATATTACCTCATTGAGGTCAACCCCCGCGTTTCACGCTCGTCCGCGCTTGCGTCAAAGGCATCTGGCTATCCGATAGCGCGCGTTACCGCAAAGATTGCGGTCGGAATGAGCCTTGAAGACATAAAGATTGCCAACACCAATGCGGCGTTTGAGCCGTCGCTCGACTACTGCATTGCGAAGCTGCCGCGTTTCCCCTTCGACAAATTCACTGCCGCATCGAATACGCTCGGCACGCAGATGAAGGCGACGGGTGAGGTCATGGGAATAGGCTCAAACCTTGAAGAATGTCTCTTAAAGGGTATTCGCTCGCTTGAGATAGGCGCGACGCACCTCTACCATCACAAGTTTGACAATATGACTCCCGACGAGCTTCGTGAGTATATTTCCGAATTCCGTGACGACAACATTTTTGCCATAGCAGAACTGCTTTACCACGGTGCCGGCGTTGAGGAAATACACGAAATAACGAAAATAACGCCCTTTTTCCTTCAGGCGATAAAGAACATCATCGACATGGAGGAAACTCTCAAAGCGCATAAATTTGACCTTGAAACCCTCAGAGCGGCAAAGAAGATGGGATTCTCCGACAAGTACGTCGCAAAGCTGTGGAAGGTGAGCGAGCTTGACGTCTTCAATTTCAGACGTGAAAACAGGTTGTTCCCCGTCTTCAGAATGGTTGACACCTGCCACACAGGCGCATATATTCCGTACTTCTATTCGTCCTACACGGGCGAAAACGGCTCTGTTTTGACCGACAAAAAGAAGATCGTCGTCCTCGGAGCAGGTCCGATACGCATAGGTCAGGGTGTTGAGTTCGACTATTCGACCGTACATGCCGTTCAGACTATCAAGAAAGCAGGCTATGAGGCGATAATCATAAACAACAATCCCGAAACCGTCTCAACCGACTACACGACAGCCGACAAGCTCTATTTCGAGCCGCTGACACCCGAGGACGTAATGAACATCATCGAATTTGAAAAGCCCGAGGGTGTTGTCGCCTCTCTCGGCGGACAGACTGCTATCAACCTTGCACAGCCTCTCCACGACCTCGGCGTTAAGATAATCGGAACCGATTGCGACGCTATCGACCGCGCGGAGAACAGAGATGCGTTTGAAAAGCTGTTAAAAGAGCTGGGTATTCCTCAGCCCGAGGGCAGAGCGGTGACTAAGATCGAGGACGGCGTTGCGGCGGCGAATAAGATTGGATACCCCGTGCTGGTTCGTCCCTCGTTCGTGCTTGGCGGCCGCGCCATGCAGATAGTCGCAAACGAGGAGCAGCTCCGCCATTACCTCAAGACCGCAGTTGAAATTGACGAGGACAAGCCCGTGCTTGTCGACAAGTACATCAGCGGTAAGGAGGTGGAGGTCGATGCGATATGCGACGGACATGACGTTTTCGTTCCCGGTATCATGGAGCTTGTCGAGCGCACGGGTATTCACTCGGGCGACTCTATAAGCGTTTATCCGACCTTCTCGATCTCCGACAAGGTCAAGGGAACTATCTTGCGCTACGCGAAGAAGCTCGGACTCGGAATAGGAATCGTCGGTCTGTACAACATACAGTTCATCGTTGACAAAAACGACGAGGTATTCATCATCGAGGTCAACCCGCGTTCGTCGAGAACGGTTCCGTTCCTCTCAAAAGCGACGGGTTACAGCCTTGCGGACATTGCGACCGAGTGCATACTCGGCAGGACGCTCCGAGAACAGGGAATATTCGCGCTTTACCCCGACGAAAAGAAGAGATGGTACGTCAAGGTGCCTGTATTCTCGTTCAACAAGCTGCGCGGACTTGACGCTTACCTCTCGCCCGAAATGAAGTCGACGGGTGAGGCTATCGGATACGACGACAAATTTTACCGCGCGCTCTACAAGGCGCTTCAGGCGTCGGGTATGCACCTGCAAAATTACGGAACGGTATTTGCGACGATTGCCGACTGCGACAAGGAGGAGGCACTGCCCCTCATTCGCCGATTCTACAATCTCGGATTTAATATCGAGGCTACCAGCGGAACTGCTAAATTCCTCAAGAGCAACGGAATCCGCACGCACGTCCTAAGCAAGATTTCCGACGGAAGTGAGGAGATTGCCGAGTCAATACGGCAGGGACACATCGCATACGTCATCAACACGAGCGACCCGTCCTCCGCAGGCGTGACTCGCGACGGATACGAGATAAGAAAATACGCGACCGAAAACAACGTCACTATGTTCACTTCCCTCGACACGGTAAAGGTATTACTTGACGTTCTCGAAGAAACAACGCTGACGATTTCGACGATTGATGCTTGAGTAGTTAGTTGGTGCCGGGGATTTAGGGAAACCCTTTTTGGAAAAAAGGGCTTTCCCTATAACCCTTCCCAAAAACTTTTAAAAAATTGGGTCCTTATCGCGGTGGCGTAGGATTTTCCCTTCGGAAAAATCCCCCTCTGTCGCTTTCGTATTGAGGACGTGTTAAACCCAGCCATGAAAGAGCATCTTAATTTGAAAATTTCTCTATGTTAGAGAGAGAAACATCAAAGTTGGAGAAAGTTACAAAATACAAACAAAAAGGATAAAAATGAGACAATCTGTTTTTACGGTAATAGAAAACACGCCGCTGACGGGCAATGTTTATAAAATGCTTCTGAAGGGCGACACGCAGGAGATAACCAACTGCGGACAATTCGTCAACGTAAAGCTTGACGGGCTATTTCTCCGCCGCCCGATCTCGGTCTGCGACTGCGAGGGCGACATACTCACCCTCATTTACAAAGTCGTCGGTCGCGGCACGGAGCAGATGAGCAAAATGTCCGAGGGCGAGACACTCGACCTTCTCACGGGACTCGGAAACGGCTACGACACGTCATTGTCAGGACAAGCTCCGATACTGCTCGGCGGCGGAGTCGGAGTGCCGCCTATGTATATGCTTTGCAAAAAACTTATTGCAGAGGGTAAAAAGGTCTCGGTAATTCTCGGATTTAACAAGGCTGACGAGGTGTTTTATGAAGAAGAATTCAAAGCCCTCGGAGCGAATGTCACCGTCACGACGGTTGACGGCTCGTACGGAGTCAAGGGCTTCGTCACCGACGTAATGAAAAATGAGAATTACAGTTATTTCTACACCTGCGGACCCGAGCCGATGCTCAAAGCGGTATACAACACCTCAAAAACCGAGGGGCAGTTCAGCTTTGAAGAGCGAATGGGATGCGGCTTCGGTGCCTGCATGGGTTGCTCGTGCAAGACGATAACGGGATACAAGCGCATCTGCAAGGAAGGACCCGTCATGAAGAAGGAGGAGATACTATGGGAAAAATGAGTGTTGACCTGTGCGGAATAGAACTCGACAACCCTGTCATCCCCGCGTCGGGAACCTTCGGCTTCGGCTACGAATTTGCCGAGCTTTACGACATTAACATGCTCGGAACCTTCTCCTTTAAGGGTACGACGAAGGACGCGCGCTTCGGAAATCCGACTCCCAGAATTGCGGAATGTCCGAACGGAATGATAAACGCGGTCGGACTGCAAAACCCCGGAGTTGAGAAAGTAATAGGCGAGGAGCTTCCAAAGCTCAAAAAGGTGTTTAACAAGCCGGTCATGGCAAACGTATCGGGATTTTCGGTAGATGAATACGTCTACACCTGCGAGAGGATTGACAGGTGTGAGCAGGTCGGCTGGATCGAAGTTAACGTCAGCTGTCCTAACGTTCACGGCGGCGGAATGTCCTTCGGTACAAGTCCATCTGCGGCGGCGGAGGTCACGAGGGCTGTAAAGGCGGTGACCAAAAAGCCAATCATAATAAAGCTTTCGCCGAACGTCACCGACATTGTCTCTATTGCAAAGGCGTGCGAGGAGGCAGGTGCGGACGGCATAAGCCTTATAAACACTCTTCTCGGAATGAGGATAGATCTGCGCACTAAAAGGCCTGTAATTGCCAACAAAATGGGCGGATTTTCGGGACCTGCCATCTTCCCCGTAGCGGTGAGAATGGTCTATCAGGTGTCGCACGCGGTCTCGATTCCCGTCGTTGGAATGGGCGGAGTATCGACGGCTGAGGACGTAATAGAGATGATGCTCGCGGGTGCCTCTGCGGTCGAGGTCGGAGCGGCAAATCTTGTCGACCCCTTCGCCTGCAAAAACATCATCGAGGACTTACCACGTGTAATGGAAAAATACCGAATTGAAAATCTAAAGGATATTATAAAAGGAGTATTGTAATGGGAAAAGACGTTATCATCGCGTGCGATTTTGACAGCGCGGAAAAGGTTTTTGCGTTTCTTGACAAGTTTACGGACAAAAAGCCCTTCGTCAAGATAGGAATGGAGCTTTACTATGCGGAAGGTCCTTCCATTGTCAGGGAAATCAAGAAGAGAGGTCACAAGATTTTCCTTGACCTCAAATTGCACGACATTCCGAACACGGTCAAAAAGTCGATGGCGGTTTTGTCTCGCCTTGACGTTGACATGACCAATCTCCACGCCGCAGGTACAAAGCGAATGATGGAAGCGGCAATCGAGGGACTCACACGCCCCGACGGAACACGCCCCATGCTTATTGCGGTCACCCAGCTTACCTCAACCGACCAAAGGAGCATGGAAAACGACCTTTTGATAAAAGAGCCTATCGCCGATGTCGTTATGCACTACGCGTCCTGCGCAAAGGACTCGGGACTTGACGGCGTTGTCTGCTCGCCCCTTGAAGCCGAAAAAGTCCACACGTGCTGCGGCAAGGATTTCGTAACCGTCACACCGGGTGTCCGTTTCGCTGACGGCGACGTCGGCGACCAAAAGCGAGTTATGACCCCTGCCGAGGCAAAGAAGATCGGCTCGGATTACATCGTCGTCGGACGTCCCATCACCGCCGCCGAAGACCCCGTCGCGGCATACGAACGCTGCGTCAGAGAATTCTGCGACTGACAGGACGCGAGGGACGCGAGGGACGCGAGGGACGCGAGGGAGACGCGGTCGCTTTTCGAGAAAAGCTCCGCAAAAGCTTTCTCGCATGGGGTTCTAACTAAGGTGAAGTGACGTTGAAATTTGCGGAGCAAATTTCAACCTACTGAGATGTCATACGTCCAATAGGATTGAACCCAGCCGATAAAGAGCATCTTATTTTATAATTCTATTAAGTTAAAGTTAGATTGTGCGTAAATGTTTAAAAGGTATTGAATGAGAAGTTTATCTAACAATTAAGTGCGAAGCTACAGGAAGTTTTTTGGATTCCAAAACCTTTTTTTTGGGGAAAGGTTTTGGCCGCCGGAGGCAAAGAAAGGATATAAAAATGGAACAGTACAAAAGAGAATTTATACAGTTTTTAGAGGGCGCGGGAGTGCTGAAATTCGGGGACTTTACCGCAAAGAGCGGAAGGAAGATACCGTATTTTATCAATGCCGGGATGATAAAGACCGGAGATGATATTGCGAAGCTCGGCGAGTTTTACGCGAGGGCATACACCGAAAAGCTCGGAGAGAAGAAGACGGTTCTTTACGGACCTGCGTACAAGGGAATTTCGCTTGCGGTCTCGGCGGCGGTTGCGCTGTCGAAGCGCGGCTTGAACGTACCGTTTTTCTTCAACCGCAAAGAGGTCAAGGACCACGGCGAGGGCGGAGTTTTCGTCGGCTACGTACCGAGCGCGGGCGAGGAAATAGTCATAATTGAGGACGTTATCACGGCGGGAACGGCTATAAGAGAGAGCATGGAGATACTGTCGCAGCTTGAGGGCTGCCGTGTTTCGGCGACCTTCATTATGGTCGACCGCAAGGAAAAGGGACAGACCGACAAGGGCGCGATGCAGGAAATTGAGGAGCGGTTCGGCTTCCCGGTATATTCGATAGTTGACGTTTACGATATAATCGAGTATCTTGAGGAAGACGAGTGCAACCGTGAGAACGTCGAGAGAATCAAGAATTATCTTGCCGTAAACGGCGCAAAGGCATAAATCATGAAAAATCTGATCGATATTAAGGACCTGTCGGTATCGGAGCTTGCAGAGCTTATCGATACTGCCGAGGACATAATCGCAAACCCGAAAAAATACGCCGAGGCTTGCCGCGGTAAAAAGCTGGCGACGCTCTTTTTCGAGCCGTCGACTCGTACACGTCTCTCTTTTGAGGCGGCGATGTACGAGCTTGGCGGAAACGTGCTGAGCGTTTCAAGCGCCGCGTCATCGAGTGCCGCGAAGGGCGAGAGCATTGCCGACACGGCGAAAACCGTCTCCTGCTACGCCGATATAATCGCCATGCGCCACCCCAAGGAGGGCGCACCGCTTGTCGCGTCTATGAATTCCTCAATTCCCGTGATAAACGCGGGCGACGGCGGTCACAACCACCCGACTCAGACGCTTGCAGACCTATTGACCATTTGGCGTGAGAAGGGAAGGTTTGACAACCTGACGATTGGTTTTTGCGGAGATTTGAAGTTCGGCAGGACAGTCCATTCGCTGATAAGCGCGCTGTCGAGATACACGGGTATCAAAATCGTGCTTATCTCGCCCGATGAGCTGAAATTGCCGAGTTATATCAAAAAGGACGTTTTGGCGGCAAACGGCATTGAGTACAAGCAGACTACCGATCTGCTTGAGGTCATGCCCGAGCTTGACATTCTCTATATGACTCGCGTGCAGAGAGAGCGATTCTTCAACGAGGAGGACTATCTGCGGCTCAAGGACAGCTACATTCTCACCCCCGACAAGCTGAAGGGGGCGAAGAGCGATTTGTCTATCCTTCACCCTCTGCCCCGTGTAAACGAGATCGCGGTCTCGATTGACGACGACCCGCGCGCGTGCTATTTCAAGCAGGTCTTGAACGGAAAATACATGAGAATGGCACTGATTCTGAAGCTTTTGGAGGTGAACGTATGAACGTAGATTCGATAAAAAACGGTATCGTTATCGACCATATCACAGCAGGCCTCGGAATGAGAGTTTATAACCTTCTGGGGCTTGACAGGCTCGACTGCCCTGTTGCGATTATTAAGAACGTCGCAAGCCGAAAGATGGGAAAGAAGGATATAATCAAGGTCGATGCCGACATTGCGCTTGACCTCGACATTTTGGGGTACGTGGACCCGGGTATCACGGTAAATTTTATCAAGGACGGCATGCTTGCAAATAAAAAAAGTATCGAATTGCCCGAGCGGCTTGTCAACGTCGTCCGTTGTAAAAATCCCCGTTGTATCACAACAACAGAGCAGGAATTACCTCATATTTTCAAGCTCACCAACCGTGAAAAACGCGTCTACCGCTGCATTTATTGCGAGGTAAAGGCGGAAGAGAACAGTATTATTTAAAAGAAACGCGAGAGCCATGTGAGAAGGCTCTCGCGTTTTTTAGCCTTCCCCCTCGGGGGAAGGTGGCACATGACAAACTGTAGGATGATAGTTCACTGTACCGCTGTGCGGGAATACTCGGATGAGGGGCTGTATCTTGCTGTTTCCGGCAAATGCTTTTTCCGAAATGTTGTCATTTTAAATCGTTTGTTTTCGGCGGGAGACAAGCCCCCGCCCTACGGTTTCACCGTGGCGCAAATCTATCAAATGATGATTGTTTTGATTTGTTTGTCGCCACCCCCAGCCGTAGGGCGGGGGCTTGTCTCCCGCCGTTTTCGACAAATGATTTTTCTGAAATGTTGTCATTTTAAATCCTCCGTTTGCGGTGGGAGAAGGTCTCCCACCCTACGGTTTAGCCGTGGCGCAAATATTTCATTAACTTAGAGAGACTTCAAATATAAACTCACTATTTCGGTTGGGTTCAACACTGTTCCAACACGGAATATCTCAGTAGGCTAAATTTTTGCTTGCAAAATTTCAACGTCACCTCACGGCAGTTAGAACCCCATTTATTAAAAGTTTTCGGGAAGGGTTATAGGGAAACCCCCTTTTTCAAAAGGGGTTTCCCTAAATCCATAGCACAATCTAACTCCTCTACTTAAACCACGAACTGATAGTCTCCAGAATTTTAAAGCGGACTTTGTATTTGGGGTTTTCGGTTTCGGTGACGAGCTTGTATTGGTCGCTTGAAAGCCCTACCGAGATGAAGGCATCTTCGTTGGATCTTTCGTCGTCGGGCGATGCGGCGGAGAGACAGAGGGGCGGAAAGAGACAGCACCACCAATTTTGCCCCTGCGAGTCGCCGATGAGGACACGGAGCGAGACATATTTGCCCTCGGGAAAGGCGCAGGAGTCGTAGGTCTTTGTCGGGTAGTATTCTTCTCCGAGCATGACCGAGACGGGGTAGGAGTATCCGCTTTCGGTGACGGTCTTTTGCGCGGCGGACTCAATATCGGGGATAACCGACTCTATGGCGGCTATCGCCTCGTCCTGACTCTTGCAACCCTCGACCGCCGGAGTCACGACCTCTATGACCGCGTCACGCACCTGTAATTTCAGTGCCTGATCTTCGACCGAGTCGGAGTTTGCGATGACGTGCAGTCTTACGACCGTGTCGTAGATTGCCGCCTCGCCGTGTACGGGGAAGATGCCTGCAAACAGCGCGACTGCCAAAATGCAGATCGTGCAGATAAGTAATTTTTTTGAAAAAGCCATTGTATGAAATATCCTTTCTTTTTTTCGGGAATACCCGTCAACAGAATGATTATTTGCATACAATGGCTGTTTTATTCAGTTTTTCTGATTAATCTTGCTTCAGATGATGCTTGACGTGTCGCTCGTGGTCGGGAGAGTTGACCTTTCTTCTGCTTGAGTCAGCAGGCTTTTCGGTAATGTCGCCCGCTTTTGTGAGCGCCCATTTCGTCATAACGGGACCGATGATCTCATAAACGAGAACCGCAAAGAGAATAACGAAGCGAACCACGCTTGCGGTGCTTGGCGAAATGACACTGTCGGCGGCAACCGTGCTTACCATTCCGAGCGCAACGCCTGCCTGCGGAAAGAGCGTTATTCCGAGGTATTTCACCGTTGTATCGGAGCATTTTGTCATTTTGGCAGAACCCATCGCGCCGAAATATTTTCCGATACAGCGTGCTATAATGTAGACGACACCGACAAGCACGAATATCGGCTGGGTGAAGACCGAGAGGTCAAGCTCCGCGCCGCTGATAACGAAGAAGACGATAAGCAGCGGCTTTGTCCAGCCGTCGGCACGCGACATCATCTCGTCCGAACATTCACAGACGTTGCAGAATATCGTTCCGCACATCATACAGGTGAGAAGCGAGGAAAATCCAATGTGAATACCGAAAAGGCTGAGATTTTTGAGCTGTGTCAGTGCAACCGTTGCAAAGACGAACGCGATAACGAGGCTCAGACGGTTACTGTTTGAATGGAAGAGCTTTTCAATCTTTGAGAGGATGAAGCCCATGATCGCACCGAGCAGGAGAGATGCTATAATCTCAACGACAGGCTCGACTAAAATCGAGATGAGGTCAACCGAGTTTGTCTGAAGTGCTTTGGCAATTCCGAAAAGAACAGCAAAGACTACAAGTCCGACTGCGTCGTCAAGCGCGACGATGGGGAGGAGAAGGTCGGTCAAGGGTCCCTTTGCCTTGTACTGACGGACGACCATGAGGGTTGCCGCAGGTGCGGTTGCTGCCGCGATAGCCGAGAGAATCAGCACTGCGGGAATCGGCAGGTAATCAACGCCCGTGAACTCAAGGAGCAGGTAGTGGAGACCAAAAAGGACGACAATGCAGACGGCACTCGTTGCAAGTGCCTGCAAAATACCGATGACCGTCGCTTGCTTTCCCGTCTTTTTCAGCTCGGAAAGCCGAAACTCGCTTCCGATTGAGAAGGCGATAAATCCGAGTGCTATCTCGCTTATGAGGCTGAGAGTTGTAATATCGGAGAAGTCCGAGGCGCCGAATCCGAGGTGATAACCGCCGGGAAGCGTGATGCTTCCGAGGCAGAAGGAGCCGACTAAAATTCCGGCGATAAGGTATCCCGTTACCGCAGGGAGCTTTAAGAGCTTGCAGATACGGGACATGAGAAGTCCTGCGAGGGCGCAGACCGAAACACTTAAAAGAATTTGAACGTGATCCATGATGAACCTTTCTGTATGTCGGGGCGAGTTTGCCGCCCGATTTTTGCGTACCTTGATATTATAGCTCGGGCAGGGGATTTTGTCAATAGAAAAATGAATTTTAGGCAATTATATTTGTATAAAATTGCGGCTTATTTTTTGATGCGGCTTGTATTGATTTTTCCGCATGACTATGCTATAATATACGCAGAAATCCTTGCTGATGCAAGTATTTGGGCTACGCCCTCGCACGCTTCGCGTGCCTGCGCTCTTGAATCACGGCGTAAAAATGCCCTTGCAAGCAAGCATTTTTACTTGTGGTATAATATCATCGAAAAAAGAAGAAAGAAGGCAAAACATGAAAAAATCAATATGCGGTGCCGACTGCGAAAATTGCGGCTACGGCAAAAACAACGGTTGCCGCGGGTGCGCCGAGTCGGGGGGCTGTCCCTTCGGAAAGAAATGCTTTATTGCCGAATACATAAGAGTCGGCGGCGAGGAAAGCTACAATTTATTTAAGGAAAAGCTCATAGAGGAATTTAATTCGCTCGATATTCCCGGGATGCCTGAAATCAATGAATTATTTGCGATAAACGGAGCGTTTGTCAATCCGGCTTATCCTATGCCTGACGGAAGGCTCGTTAAATTGCTTGACGATAATGCGATCTACCTTGCAACTCAGGTTGAATGTGAATTTAACGACGGAAGTCTTATTCGGTGCTTCGGGCTTGTCGGCGGACCTGATTTTCTTCTCGTCGGCGAATACGGCGAAAACTGCGTAGATCCCGAGCTTATCATATACAAGAAAAGGTAAAAAAGGTCAGATTCGGCGAGTGGACTGTGAATTAACAATTTTGACGGCGGTGCCGAAGCGTGAAAAGAGAAAAGCCTTCGGCAACGCAAGATAAGGATGCTTTTCATCAGTTAAAAAGGGTGTAACACTTAAAAGAGTGCTACACCTTTTTATTATATCCCGTAAGCTGTACGGACAACTTCCCTGCTTGTTACGGTATGCGACTTTTTTGCCGACTTCTTTAATTCTTAATGCTCTGATTTTTGCAATAAAGCCGCGACTTCATTTGCTTTTAATACTTTGCCCATAGCAACAACCTTTTCATTGACAACAATGGCGGGGAAACGCATAACGCCGTACTCCATAACCTTTTGCATATCGGTGATATATTCCACTTCCACACCAAGTCCCATTGCCCTGACGGCTTCTTTGGCATTTTCATATTGTTCGTGACAGGATTTACACCCTGCACCTAAGACTTTTATGCAGCAGATGCCGTTTTTTGCTTCAGGGCAGCAATCATTTGTATTTTTGCCGACTTCACTTGAAGGGGAACCGCAATTGCAAGCGCAAGCCGGAGCCTTCTTTTCTTCTTTTTTCTTTCCGAAATTAAATAATGCCATAGTGATAACCTCCTAAGATTAAATAATTAAATATTGTATTGCGTTGAAGAAATAGCCTACAACGATAATACCGACCGTGCATATTGCAATGAAAATGCCGAGCAGCTTTGGCTTTATCGCTTTGCGAAGCATAATCATTGACGGGAGAGAAAGGGTAGTTACGCCCATCATAAAGGAAAGGACAACGCCAAGCAGTGCACCCTTTGCAAGCAAGGCTTCCGCAATCGGGATCGTACCGAAAATATCCGCATACATCGGAACACCTGCAACAGTCGCAAGCACAACGCCAAACGGATTGTTAACTCCGAGCACATTGACAATGAAATCTTCAGGTATCAAGTTATGAATAATTGCACCGATTCCAACGCCGATAAGCACATAAGGAGCAACCTTTTTCGCGGTGGCAACAACCTGTTCCCACGCATATTTCAAACGGTCACTCAAATGCAGTTTCTCCTGCGGAAGGTCAATGGAGCGTCCGTTTCGGATATATTCTTCTACTTGATTTTCAAGGTGCAGTTTTTCGATCAGAGTACCGCCCGCAACGGCAATGACAAGTCCAAGCACAACATAGATGACTGCGACCTTCCACCCGAAAATACTCATAAGAAGAACAAGACTGCCGAGGTCAACCATTGGCGAAGAGATCAAAAAAGAAAATGTAACGCCGAGCGGCAATCCCGCACTTGTAAAACCGATAAACAACGGAATAGAAGAACACGAGCAGAACGGCGTTACCGTACCGAGTAATGCGGCGATGATATTTGCCCATATTCCGTGAAATCTGCCGATTATCTTTTTTGTTCTTTCGGGTGGAAAAAACGACTGAATATACGAGATAATCAAAATCAATACGCCGAGCAATATCATAATTTTTATGGTATCGTAAATAAAAAACTGCACGCTGCCGCCAACTTTACCCGTAGTGTCTAACCCGCAGGTGTTCAGTATTGCTGATATGAGCCTACTCAGCCAACCCATACCGAGGACTTCGTTTTGAAAAAAGTCCCAAACGCTTTTTATTGCTTCCATAGAAAGCTCCTTTAATATAGTTATATTGAAATATGTCTATTTGAGGTTCTTTATTTAAGCCGTGCGGAAAAGTGTTTTATCATCTTACTTTTCACAACACGGCTTGTTTTCACAAGGGGCATCAAGCTCTGTCAGCTGTTCCAGATATTCCTTTGCCTGCTGTACACCTTTTTCCGAAATGGAATAATGCATCCATTTGCCTTCTTTACGCCCGACAACTATACCGGAATCACAAAGGATTTTCATATGGTGCGA
Organism: Eubacteriales bacterium; assembly: GCA_051867975.1. GTDB lineage: Bacteria > Bacillota > Clostridia > Oscillospirales > CAG-272 > SVTX01. The sequence continues at coordinate 14,977 of JBJDZM010000077.1, forward strand.
CAGAGTGGGTTGTGTTACATTGATTTCTTCCAACAGCTTGCAGGCACATTTTTCGCCCGAACGCAACAGTTTAATAATTCTAATACGGTTCTCATCACAAAATGCTTTGAAGATTGCCGCGGTTCTTTTTTCGTCCATCTCTTAAAATCACCTCTCATAGATAATCGTCTATATATATTATATATGTCACATAGAAAAATGTCAATACATTTTTTAAAATTTAATAAAAAAGACAGCGTAAAAAAGCATTTCTGTCTTCTACGCTGTCTTTCCGCCTTTATTTCCACTCAACACTGCCTGTAAGGAAGATGACCGCTTTATCCGAGACGGTGAGTATACCGCCCTCGGTGTGTCCTGTTTTGACCGTGCCGTCCTCAAGCTCAAAATGGAAATCACAGGGCTTTACCGACGTGATAAACGGAATATGGCCTGCCATGACCGCAAGGTCGCCGTCCGCTCCTCTCAGCGAGATCTTGACGATATCCCCATGGAAGAGACTGCCGTCGGGAGAGGATATGTTCAATGAAAAGGTGTTCATTTGGAGATCCTCTCTGCCTTTTTCACTGCCTCGTCGATAGTTCCGACAAACAGGAATGCCGATTCGGGCAGGTCGTCGTGCTTGCCCTCGATGATCTCACGAAATCCTCTTATCGTCTCGGTCAAGGGGACGTAAACGCCCGAAAATCCCGTGAATTTCTCGGAAACGTGGAAGGGCTGGGAAAGGAATCTCTGAATCTTTCTCGCTCTCTGTACAAGCAGCTTATCCTCGTCGGAAAGCTCATCCATACCCATGATGGCGATGATATCCATAAGCTCCTGATAACGCTGCAGGATTCGCTGAACCTCACGCGCGACGGCGTAGTGCTCTTCTCCCAAAACGTCGGGCGAGAGGATACGGCTGGTCGATTCAAGCGGATCGACGGCGGGATAGATGCCCTGAGACGCGATGGTACGCGATAGGACCGTGGTTGCGTCGAGGTGAGCGAAGGTCGTCGCGGGAGCGGGGTCTGTCAGGTCGTCCGCAGGGACGTAAACCGCCTGAATAGACGTGATAGAACCCTTCTTCGTTGACGTGATGCGCTCCTGCAGTGTTCCCATTTCGTTTGCAAGCGTAGGCTGATAGCCGACGGCGGAGGGCATACGTCCAAGCAGAGCCGAGACCTCCGAGCCTGCCTGCGTGAAACGGAAAATGTTGTCGATAAAGAGCAGAACGTCCTGTCCTTCCTTGTCACGGAAGTATTCCGCCATGGTAAGTCCCGAGAGCGCAACTCTCATTCTCGCCCCGGGCGGCTCGTTCATCTGACCGTAGACCAGAGTCGTATTGTTGATAACTCCCGATTCCTTCATTTCGTTGTAGAGGTCGTTACCCTCACGTGTACGCTCTCCGACGCCCGTAAAGACCGAAAGTCCGCCATGCTCCTTGGCGATATTATTGATAAGCTCCATAATAAGCACGGTCTTGCCGACGCCCGCTCCCCCGAAAAGACCTATCTTACCGCCCTTGGAGTAGGGGCAGATGAGGTCGATGACCTTGATACCCGTTTCAAGGATCTCCGTTGAGGTGGAAAGCTCGTCGTATTCGGGCGCGGGGCGGTGAATGTTCCAGCGTTCTTCCGTCTCGGGAGACGGACGGTTGTCGACGGTATCGCCGAGGACGTTGAATATTCTTCCGAGCGTTTCTCTTCCGACCGGCACGCTTATTGCCTTTCCCGTATCGGTGACGGGAGTTCCTCTCTTGAGTCCGTCGGTTGAGGACATCGCGATGCAACGCGCGGTGTTGTCACCGATATGCTGGGCGACCTCGACCGTCAGCGTTTTATCGCCTTTCTGCATTGTGAGAGCGTTATATATTGAAGGCAAAAAGCCTTCCTCAAAGCGAACGTCGACGACAGGCCCCATGACCTGCGAAACGCTGCCTTTCGTATTATTTGACATGGATATTTTACCTCCTTTAACCGCCGCTTCCCGCGACAATTTCAGTAATTTCCTGTGTTATTGCGCCCTGTCTTGCGCGGTTATACGCAAGCTGAAGGTCGTCTATCATCTGCTGCGCGTTTTTGCCCGCGCTGTCCATGGCGCATCTGCGAGCGGCAACTTCACTTGCAAAGCTCTCGCGAACCGACGCGATGAGGATTCCGGCTACGTATTCCGGGATCACCGTGTTTAACATGGTCTCCTCGTCAGGCTCAAATAAAATCCCCGTGGGCTTTGCCTGACTTTTCTCAAGCGGAAGCACCCATTTTACCTCTGTTTGCTGTGTCATCATGGAGATGTATTTTGTGCGGACTATTCCGAGTCTGTCGTATTCGCCCTTCGCAAAATCATCGCAAAGTTCTCGGGAGAGTCCGATCGCGTCGGAATAGCCGAAGGCTTCGGCAGATAATTGTTCCCCGTGAAATCTGTCGCATGCTCTTTTGCCTATCGGGATGATCTCCGCATCGGGATAGGTTTTAACAAGACGAAAGACGTTTGCGTTGTAGCCGCCTGCAAGTCCTCGGTCGCCCGCTATTACAAGCAGGCGTGTCCTATCTGTCTCTCGCTTTGCCATGTAAGGGCTTTTCGCGCACTCGGGGCAGAGAGTCAGCATGTCGACGACCTTTACGATTGCGTCGGCATACTCCCGCCCGTGTATCATACCGAGGCTTGCGCGTCGGATCTTAGAGGATGCGACAAGCCCCATCGCTTTTGTCAGGTGCAGGGTGGAATCCACGCTTTTGATGCGGTTTCTGAGCGATTTTGTATCAGCACCCATCCTGTCACCTCTGCAACTCGCCGAGGGCTTTTTTGAGTTGTTCGATATCGGAGTCCTCCCAATATCCCTCTTCAATACGGCAGAGAAGCTCGCCGTAGCTGTTTTCCAGCTTATCATAGAGGTCCTGCTCGTACTCCTTGACCTTGTTTACGGGTACATCGTCAAGATATCCGTTGATGACGGCGTAAACTATGGCAACCTGACAGCCTACGCGTATCGGCGTGTTTCTGCCTTGCTTGAGTACCTCGACTATGCGCTCGCCGAGGGCAAGTCTTGCCTTGGTATCGGCATCGAGGTCGCTTCCGAACTGCGCGAAGGACTGAAGCTCTCTGTACTGCGAATAAAGGAGCTTCAACTCACCCGAAACCTTTTTCATTGCCTTAAGCTGTGCCGAGCCGCCGACACGGCTTACCGAGATACCCGGGTTTATTGCAGGCATGACACCTGCGTGGAAGAGTTCGGTCTCAAGGAATATCTGACCGTCCGTGATTGAAATTACGTTGGTCGGAATATATGCGGAAACGTCTCCCGCCTGCGTTTCTATGATAGGCAGAGCGGTTATCGAGCCGCCGCCGAATTCGGGAGCAACACAAGCCGCGCGCTCAAGCAGACGAGAGTGGAGATAGAATACGTCACCGGGATATGCCTCACGTCCGGGCGGACGGCGGATAAGCAGGGAAAGTGCGCGGTAAGCGACGGCGTGCTTTGACAGGTCGTCGTAGACGATAAGCACGTCCTTACCCTGCTCGCGGAAATACTCAGCCATGGCACAGCCTGCATAAGGGGATACGTACTGAAGCGGAGCGGATTCCGAGGCGGAAGCGGAGACGATGATAGTGTTCTCCATAGCGTTGTTTTTGGTAAGCTCGTTTGCGATCTGCACGACGGACGTGCTTTTCTGTCCTATCGCAACGTATATGCAGATAACGCCCGTGTTTTTCTGATTTATTATGGTATCAATGGCGATCTCGGTCTTACCAGTCTGTCTGTCGCCTATGATAAGCTCACGCTGACCTCTGCCTATCGGTATCATGCTGTCGATAGCCTTGATTCCCGTCTGCATGGGGACGGATACGCTCTTTCGCTCGATGATACCGGGCGCTTCGGCTTCGACAGGGCGTATCTCTTTCGTCTCAACGGGACCTTTTCCGTCTATCGGGTTGCCGAGCGCGTCAACGACTCTGCCGAGCAGTGCCTCACCGACGGGGACGGACAAGACGCGTCCCGTGCGGCGAACCGTCGTACCCTCGCGGATATTGTTGTTATTTGAGAGGAGTGCTACTGACACGGTCTCGTCCTCAAGGTTCTGAGCCATGCCGAAGCTGCCGTCGTCAAATTCAAGCAGCTCGCTTGCCATGCACTCGCGCAGTCCGTAAACTCTGGCGATGCCGTCACCGACGAGGATAACGGTGCCGCTCTCCCGCATTTCAATTCGGGATCTGTAATTTTTGATTTGTTCTTTTATAATATTGCTGATTTCTTCGGGTTTACCGCTCATCTGCCAATCACATCCTTTACTTCGTTCAATCGGTGGCGCAGGGTGCCGTCTATGACCTTTCCGTCAATTTCGACCGCCAAGCCGCCCATCAGCGATTTGTCCGTGGTACATTCGAGGAAAACCGAATTTCCACTAATTTTTTCGAGTTTTTTCCGAAGACCGTCTTTTTCTTTATCGGTCAAGGGTACAGCGCTCGTCACACGCGCCACCGAGACCTTCTTTGAGGCGTCGTAAAGGGCGGTGTATTCCTTCACGCACCCAGTGTAGCTGTGAATATGCCCCTTTTCGCAGAGCAGCTGCAAAAATGAGACGATATGCTCGGGAACTCTACCCCCAAAAGCCGCCTCAACGGCGTTTGTTCTTTCGTTTTTCGCGATGCTCGGCGAATCCAGAAAATCTATGTATTCGGGATTTTCGCGAAAAACAGCTGTGACGGTGTCAAGGGCTTCTTTGTATTCGTCGGCGGCGTCACATTCCTTTGCTAAAGCAAACAGTGCCACGCCGTATTCCTTACTCATTTCCGTCATCGTCGTCACCTAATCCTTCGATAAAGGAGTCTATCATAGCTCGGTGATCCTGCATATTGATCTCTCGGTCGAGCATTTTCTCGGTAAGCGCGGCGGAGACGTCGACGATCTCTTTCTTGATCGAGTCCTCTGCCTTTTTTCTTTCAAGCTCTGCGCTCGTTTTAGCCTGACGGATGATAACGTCGGCTTTTTCCCTTGCATCGGAGACTATCTTATCTCCCCTGAGCTGTGCCTTTTTGGTTGCCGAGTGCATAATGGCATCCGCCTGCTCCTCGGCCCCCTTCATCTTCTCATCCCAAGCGTCTCTGTCGGCTTGAGCCTCGGCTTTGGCTTTTTCAGCCTCGGAATACTCGGATTCCATCGACGCCGCTCTCTGCTCAAGCACTTTTTTTACGGGCTTGAACAGAAACTTCTTTAAAATGAGAAAGAGGATGACGAGGTTTGCAAGGGAAATCAAGATCTGCCAGAGATTGACAGATATGACATCCAATGATTGCAACATAGTGTTACTCTCCTATATCAGCCGATCGCCTTTAAGAGAATATTGACAAAAATATTCGGCGCGACGAAGATAAGCAGGATGGCGATGACAAGCGCGTAAAGACCTGTCGTCTCGGCAACCGCGCAACCCATAAGCATCGTGCTTGTAACGCTTCCTTTGCTTTCGGGCTGACGAGCGATCGCTTCACATGCGCTTGCAACCGCGTTACCTTCACCGATACCGGGGCCTATACCTGCGATCATAGCGGCACCTGCGCCGAGAGCGCAGCATCCTAAAATAATACCAATAGCGAGTTCTAACATTTTGTTTACCTCCAAATTATTTGACTTTTATTTTGTTTTGTTTTTTGAGTTTTCTTTTTTCGTATTCGTCGGCAGGGAATCCGCCCGCGACGTACATCATGGTGAGCATTGCGAAAATGAATGCCTGCAGGCAACCGCTGAAGAGGTCAAAATAGAGCGACAGAATAGCGGGGATTCCGACCTGCAGAAATGGTATCTCGCCAAAGATACCGGGAAGCCAGCCGAGCAGGAGCGATGAGAGACCTTGCAGTCCCGCCGCAACTAAGACGGATATGACGGTTCCCGACAAGACGTTGCCGTAATGACGGAAAGCCATCGATATAGGCGTTGCGACCTCGCTGATTATGTTTATCGGCAAAAGCAGGGCGACGGGCTGTGCGAAGCTCTTTGCATAGACGAGCGGACCGCACTTGCACTTGTAATATGTAATCAGAACAAATACGAGAATTGCCCAACCCGCGACGATATTGAGATCCGAGGTCGGCGGATAGAGTCCGAGCAGGGAGAGAAGGCTTGAAAACGCCGAAAGTCCGAGAATGGCGGCGATGAAGGGCGCAAAGCCCGAAAAATACGCTCCCATGTTCTCATTGACGAGTCCCTCGACCTTCTCAACTATCCATTCGGCGATAAGCTGTCTTTTCGTCTCGGCTTTTTCTTTTATGCCGTGCGTCAGATACAGGCAGAGGGCGAATATCGATATGAGGACTAAAAACGAGTTTATCTGAGCCTCGGTTATCGGAAGTCCGCCAAGCGGAAGCTGAATCGTGAAGTAGACGAGCGCGCCCGAGATATCTATTCCGTCAGAGGCGGGATTTGTCAGCACCTTCAATACGATTCCGAAGAGCAGGGGCAGGATCATCATGGCGATGAGCAGGATGTCAACTAACAAAAATCGCGTTTTTTTACTCATCCTTCTCACCTCCCGTCTTTTTTGACTTTTTCAAGGATATGCCCCGAATCATGACGGCGATACGCGGAAAGAAAAGCGGAATTATTACCGCAAAGACCTGAAAGCATGGGAGAACGGCACCGAGAATGGCGATAACGCACATCATGAACAGCCGCATAGCCTGAGATGCCTTCATTTGCGTTTTTGCATCTTTTTCGTCCTTCATGACGGCTGACTGAACCGTAAGTCCCATGAGGAAAAAGTTTAAAACCGCTCCGCCCGCGCCGAGAAGGTTTCCGAGAAGTACGGTATAGTCCCATTTCCCGATGAGAAGGAAAACAGCCTCCATAAGCGCGCTGAGGATCAACGTATATATGGCGACGTATAAGGTCTCACGGCGCACCGTTTTATCTATTTTCAAGGCTTACTCACTCCTTTCATTAAAACATATACGATTATAGCATAAAATCAAGACACAAACAACGGTCAATTTCACGTGTTTTGTGTGACAATAAACCATACTATATTCTATCATATTTTCTCTTGCAATACAATAGCCTTTGAGTGAAAAATGCAGGCGAATTTTGCGGTATTTTTTGTATGAATTAACGGTTTTCGGTAATATTTATGCGTTTTTTGTGTTGAGAAAACGGCATAAGGCAGAGTATTGACTTTTTTTCGCCGCGGTGATATAATATTTAAGGAATCGATTGCAAAGGAGTGTGCGAAATGGGATTTTGGATCTTTATGCTGGTCGTTGACCTGATGATACCGATTTCGATGATAGGCTTCGGCAGACTGTTTTTGACGAAAATTCCCAAAGATATCAACACTTTTTTCGGTTACAGGACCTCAATGTCGATGAAAAACGCCGACACGTGGGAGTTTGCGCATAAATATTGCGGCAGGATCTGGTTTGTCGGTGGGCTTATTATTCTGCCGCTGTCGGTAATACCGCTCCTGTTTTTTATAGGCGGTGACGAGGATACGGTATCGGCTGTCGGAAGTGTCGTTGTCTTTGTTCAGATGATTCCGCTCATAGGGGCGATCTTCCCGACCGAAGCCGCGCTCAAAAAGAATTTTGACGAGAACGGCAAACGGCGGTAAATTAAGTTTTTCGGGGAAATAATATAGTTATTAACAAAAGGAGAGAATGAGAAAATGTGTACTGCGGCTACGTATAAAACAAAGGATTTTTATTTCGGCAGGACCTTAGACTATGAATTTTCATACGGAGACGAGGTGACGGTTACTCCGCGCGCCTATCCGTTCTCATTTAGGCACGTGGGACGGGTTGAATGTCACTATGCCATTATCGGAATGGCGCACGTTGCGGACGGGTTTCCGCTTTATTACGACGCGATGAACGAAAGAGGGCTTTGCATGGCAGGGCTTAATTTTGTCGGGAACGCGGGATATGCCGAGGTGACCGAGGACAGGGAAAACGTGGCTCAGTTTGAGTTTATTCCGTGGATACTCTGCCGATGCGCGTCGGTCGCCGAGGCGAGAGAGGCTCTCGATAAAATGAATCTCGTGGGAACGCCGTTTAGTGAGCATTTGCCCACGGCACAGCTGCATTGGCTGATTGCCGACGAGCATGAGGCGATAACCGTCGAGTGCATGGACGGTGTGATAAAGGTTTATGACAATCCCGTCGGGGTATTGACTAACAATCCGCCCTTTGACAGACAGATGTTTGCCTTAAACAATTATATGGGGCTTTCGCCAAAACAGCCGAAGAATTCCTTTTCGGACAAGCTCTCTTTGAAAACCTACAGCCGAGGAATGGGCGCGCTTGGGCTTCCGGGAGACCTCTCCTCGATGTCGCGCTTTGTAAGAGTTGCTTTTACGAAAATGAACTCGAGGTCGGGTGAGGGAGAGGGCGAGAGCGTCAGTCAGTTCTTTCACATTCTCGGCTCTGTGGAGCAACAGAGAGGCTGCTGTGAGGTGGACGAAGGAAAATATGAGATAACGCTCTATACGTCATGCTGTAACGCGAGCCGCGGAATCTATCACTATACGACCTACGACAATCATCAGATAACGGCGGTCGATATGCACCGTGAGGATTTGGACTCGGATACGCTCAGACGCTATCCGCTCATCACGGGGGAAAAAATACACTTCCAAAACTGACACAGAGGGGCAGGGGAAAGCTCCGATTTTTCGCCGATGCTTTGTAAAATAACAAGAAATTAATTTTTGGAAAAAATACTTGACATCTTACCGCAACGTATGGTATAATACTGAGGTTGAAAATAGTGGGATGTCGCCAAGCGGTAAGGCACTAGACTTTGACTCTAGCACTCGTCAGTTCAAATCTGGCCATCCCAGCCAAACCCAAGGGGTAGGCTTGATGCCTACCCCTTGGGTTTCGTTTGAATTGCATCGATGCAGAACTGCTTCAATGCGGAGCATTGAATTAACCTCCGCAAGATAAATGAGAGTATTAAACGAATTTTGGCGGAGGTGTGAGTTCTAAATCTGGCCATCCCAGCCAGAAAAAAGCACGCTTCGGCGTGCTTTTTTCAACTAAATCCGCCGCCGGCGGAAGAAATCCCACTTGCGTGGGATGAAATCGCTTCGCGATGAAATCTGCCTTGCGGCAGGATAAGGCGGCGGATTTAATTTCATCTGAGGCGGCACGCCGAAGATTTCACCCGAGCCTGCTCGGATTTCATCGTGCAAAGCACGATTTCATTTCTTCTTCCTCACGAAACCAAAACCGTGGACAGATTCGAACTGCCGCATCAGTTTGAAACCGCTTCAAACAGTAAATACGAAATAACTCTTTTCGTTCAACGGACAGATCCGAACTACCGAAAACCAAATAATGACCTACTGAAGACAAAGAAATAGCCACGGCAACAAAACCGTGGCAAATTCTATTTAAATTCATCTCACCGATAAATTGGAATTTTTAACTAAACATTTTTAGTAAATAATCATCTATATCAGCTCTTGAGTGAAAGACATAAATGCTTTTTTCACTTTTGTATCTGTCAAGCAGTTCATATACGATTGGTAATTCATTTTTGGGAAAATCAATGATCCATTGTCTAAATTCTTCATCAAATTCTGTTTCTATCCATGGCATATCTACACGTTGTTTGCCTATGCGTGATTCTACTCCGGCCAAACATTCCTCTACCGGAAAATCCAGTAAAAATATAGTTTCACACGATTGAATACGCATTTCAAGTGTTCTTCCGTAATTTCCATCAATAATCCATTTGTCCTTTAAAACAATTTCTTTTAATTTCTCGTCAAATACATTTTTGCCAACAGTTGTCCTGTCAGGCTTGTGCCATAACATATCAAGATAATATAAAGGCAAGTGAGTTTTATCACTCAATATTCTTGCAAATGTGCTTTTTCCTGCACCCGGACAACCAATTATTATTGCTTTTTGAAACATAAAAAGGTTACCTCCAAAGCAAAGTATCTATTTGATAAATTCTTATTTATCGATAAGTTTATTATATCACAAACATCCCTCCAATTCAACCTCATTGATGTAAACAATCGTGAATAATCAAATATTCTGCTACGTTGCCGAATACTTGCAAGCCTTGCGTTTTGGCTTTTTTTATTTGCAGAAAGGATGATAACAGATGAATGAAATTATTTGAAACGGCGATTATACCGTCCAAGTTCAGTTCCCTTCAGAACAAAGAATGAACTGAAGAATGATTGCCGAAAAATGTTGACATAAGCCTTATTCTGTGTTACAATAAACCGAATGAATATGTCGGAGAACAGATACAGCATGAAAAACAAATACATAAAGGCGCCCGAGCTGCTATCTCCTGCGGGAAACTTTGAAAAGCTCAAAGCCGCCCTGCTCTACGGCGCGGATGCGGTCTACCTCGCGGGGCAGAGTTTCGGTATGCGCTCGGCGGCGGACAATTTCTCGGTCGAAGAACTATATGATGCGGTCAAATACACGCATGAGCGCGGAAAACGGCTCTTTTTGACTCTCAACACCATGCCGCACGGCGACGAATATGCCGCGTTGCGGGAGTTTTTGCGTGAAATAAAGGATTTCGGAATCGACGCTTATATCGTCGCAGACCTCGGCGTTATGGCGACTCTGCGTGAGATAATCCCCGATGCCGAAATACACGTCTCGACTCAGGCGAGCATCGTCTCTCCCGAGGCGGCTATGGCGTACGTTGCGATGGGCGCAAAACGGTTAGTGCTGGCGCGTGAGCTTGACCTTGAAGAGATTAAGGCAATACGCCTTCGCATACCGCAGGACGTTGAGCTTGAAGCCTTTATTCACGGCTCGATGTGCGTGTCGTACAGCGGTCGGTGCATGCTCTCGAATCTTATGACGGGGCGCGACGCAAACCGCGGAAAATGCACTCAGCCCTGCCGTTGGAACTATATAATTTATGAAGAAAAACGCCCCGACCTGCCAATACCTATCGAGCAGACCGAGCTTGGCACATTCATTATGTCCTCAAAGGACATGTGCACGATTGAGCATATTCCCGAGCTTATTGAGGCAGGGATAAATTCCTTCAAAATCGAGGGAAGAATGAAGAGTGCGTACTACACTGCGGTCGTGACGAATGCCTACCGCATGGCAATCGATGCCTATATGAACGCGCCCGACAATTACGAGTATAACCCCTTGTGGCTGCGTGAGCTTGAAAGTGTTTCGCACCGTGAATATTGCACGGGATATTACCTCGACAAACCGCTTGAAAACGCGCAGCTCGGAACGCAGACGGGATATATCCGCGACAAGGCATATTTTGCCACCGCTGTCGAGTATGATGAGGGTGAGGCCGAAAAGCTCGCCGCGTCAGGTGTCGCGCTTGAAGCCGAGGGCGGCAGACTCTACCGCTTTATCCAGCGCAATAAGGTGAAGGTCGGAGACTCCGCCGAGATCATTTCGCCCGGAAAACTCGGCTCTCCCCTTACCGTCAGGGAACTCTATCTCCCGAACGGCGAAGTATTAGAGAGCGCACCGCACCCGTCGATGATATTCTGGGCGAGGATACCGTTTGAGGTGTATGAAGGCGATATAATGCGTGCAGCGGATGGTGCGTTCATTCAATAAGCTTCGCAATACGGCGTTGCTACTCGAAAGCAGCTTGACGTAGGTAACTACGCCTGCGCTTTGCTTTCTCCGTTGCGCCTTGTCTTGCTTGCTTCTTGAACGAACTTGGTTTAATTTAAGAGGTGTCCGCCCAATAAGCGGCGCAATACGGCTGTGCGTGACGCCTTTCTATCAAATGATGAAGATTTTAAACCGTTTGGTGCGGCGGGAGATAAACCCCCGCCCTACGGTTGGTGGCGGCGCAAATCTATCAAATGATGATTGTTTTGATCTGTTTGGTGCGGCGGGAGATAAACCCCCGCCCTACGGTTGGTGGCGGCGCAAATCTATCAAATGATGATTGTTTTGATCTGTTTGGTGCGGCGGGAGATAAACCCCCGCCCTACGGTTGTAGAGCGAGATTTCGTTATGGGAATGTTGTTAAATTATACTCTTTGATACAAGTTAGATATAATACGATAAATGAGTTTGCCTTTTCGCTTTCCACATAATAGAAATCAAAATACAAGTTAAACATAATACGATAAATGAGTTTACCGTCAAATCGTAGGGCGGGTGGCTTGCTCCCGCAGTTCCAAAACACATTCATTTTTTTACTTAGAGAGACTTTGTATTTAGTTTTGCTTTCTCGGCTGGGTTCAACACTGTTGCAACACGGAATATCTCAGTAGGTTGAAATTGAAAAGTGACTCGGACTCCCTGCTTGCAGGGAGCGGTTTGCACCAAATTGATTTTGTTTTAGTTCTGCAATACGGTGCATATTGCGTCTACCTCACCTTAGTTAGAACCCCATGCGAGAAAGCTTTTGCGGAGCTTTTCTCGAAAAGCGACCGCGTCTCCCCCGCATCCTCGCATCCCATTCTCAGCACAATCTAACTTCCACATACCACGGAGGCAAACATGAAAGAATTTATAGAAATACTAAAAGCGATAATATTCGGCGTTGTCGAGGGCATCACGGAGTGGTTGCCCGTAAGCTCGACGGGGCATCTGATACTGCTTGACGAGTTTTTAAAGCTCGATGTGGCAAACGGACTCGGTCAGGGCTTTGCCGACGAATACATGAGCATGTTTGAGGTCGTCATTCAGCTTGGCGCGATTCTGGCGGTCGTGGTCATGTTTTTCCGCAAGCTCAATCCCTTCGCACCGTCGAAAAGCAGGGTTGAGAAGAGGGCGACGTGGTCACTGTGGTTCAAGGTCGCAGTCGCAAGTATTCCCGCCGCGCTTATCGGAATTGTCGGCGACAAGATACTTGAAAAGGTCACGGGCAAGGACATCGACGGCTGGATATACAACGCGATAACCGTTGCGGCGGCACTCATCGTCTACGGCGTACTCTTTATCGTGGTTGAAAAATGGCAGGCGAACAAGCCGACAGTAGTCGATGACGTACACAATATTTCCTATTCTCAGGCGATGCTCGTCGGTTGCTTCCAGGCTCTTTCCATCGTGCCGGGAACGTCGCGCTCCGGCTCTACGATACTCGGCGCGCGCATAATCGGCATCGCACGCCCTGCGGCGGCTGAATTTTCCTTCTTTATGGGAATTCCGGCAATGGTCGGCGCGAGCCTTATCAAGGGCTACGGATTTTTCGACTTCGTGGCTGAAAACAATATCAGCGTCCCGACTCTTGCGTGGGTTGTTCTGGCGGTTGCAAGCGTCGTTGCGTTTGCAGTCTCGATGGCGGCTATTAAATTCCTCATGGAATTCGTCAAGAAGCACAGCTTTGCGCCCTTCGGAGTCTACCGCATCATTCTCGGCGCGCTCGTGCTTATGTTCATGGTCTTCGGCATAATCTGAGCATGGAAAAAATGAAAATTGACCTTCCCATCATCGTGGAAGGGAAGTACGACAAGATAAAGATTTTGTCGATTGCCGATGCCTGCGTTATCGCGACCGACGGATTCGGAGTTTTCAAAAATTCCGAGCGGCTATCGCTTATCAAAAGGCTTGCACGGCAGTCAAAAATCATAGTGCTTACCGACTCGGACGGCGCGGGCAAGCTGATACGCTCGCACATCACCTCGGCAATACCGCGCGAGCGAATTATTCAGCTCTACACGCCGCAGGTCAAGGGCAAGGAGAGGAGAAAGACGGCGCCGAGCGCCGAGGGTTATCTCGGGGTTGAAGGGACCGAAGCCGAGACCTTGCGCCAAATACTCATGCCTTTTTCGTCGGGCATGACTGACGATTTTTCCGCACGCGAGGAGATAACCAAAGCCGACATGTTTGAGGCAGGACTCACGGGTGCGCCCGACTCGGCAGAGCGGCGCGACGAGCTGGCATTGTCACTCGGACTGCCGCGCGGTATGACACCGAACGCACTGCTTGCCGCACTCAACGTGCTGATGCGCCGAGAGGAATTTACGTCGAAATATCAGAAGAGAATCCAGACAGACAAATAAACGAAAAGCCCGATGAAGCAAGGCGGCTCTCTTATCTTGAGTGCCGAGTTCATCGGGCGATTTTTATACGTATACGGTCCTTTCGGACAGGGTGGCTATCTGCTTGTAGCGGCTGAGAGGATTGTCGCCGTAGCAGACTGTGACATCGGAGGCGCACGCAAGTGCGGATGCCATGCCATAAGGCACCTCCCACGGATTGTCGCTTATATTGCTTATATATTCAAAGCCGTCAAACGGTATTTTGGTATATTCCATATCTTTCAGATTGTCGGGCAAAAACGCAATTATTTGACAATTGTCTTTTTGGGTCATCTCCTTTGCGGCTTTTACGGCGTGCAGTGCGGCGATATCGATCGCGGGATTTGCGCCGACGTAAAAGGTTACCGACTTGTGATGCAAAATGTAATACTTGACGACCTTTGTGAGCTTTCTTTCAAGCAAACGGGGGTTTCTAATCTCTTGTTCTCCGATTATCGCGACTTTGTAAGGCATGGTGATTTTGAGGGATTACCCTTTTCCTCCAAATAAAAAAGTGCACCAACCGAGGTCGATGCACTAAAAACGCAAGCCCCGATTTGCTGCAACACAAAATCGAAGATAATGCCAATATGACAACAGGTATCACATGCCAATAATCAACCATGGTGGGAACTTGCATTTTTACAAAGTTCTTCCATGATTCATTATTGGCTCAAGAAGATACAGTTAACCCATGTACTGTCATTTTTGGCTTTGGGACAGGTGTCCCGCATGAAATATTCGATTTTGTGTTGCAAGGATATTATACACCGATTTTTGCGATTTGTCAATGCAAATGAGAAAAATCAGTGAAAATCACTTTTTTAGGGAATAGATCTTTTCCGCCCCCCTGCCGACGGCAACGACAACGCCATCTCTGACCATTTGCCTCATCAGCGTGTAAGCGCGCGTTTTCTTAACCCCGAGAAGGTTCTGCACGTCCTCCTCGGTGATCTGTCCGTTTTCTGCCAAGAAATCAAGAATCCTTTTCGTTTGGGAAGTACCGTTTACGGCGGCATTTTTTTCAACCGCAAAGCCCTGACGGTTCATGTTCGGCAAAATGATCTTAAAGGTATTGGGGGTTACTTCAATGCGAGGCTGAAGCGCGCAATTTGCATAAAGGCTGAAGATCTTACGAATACCCGTACCGTATGACTCGATCAGGCGCAGACGGTGAAAGATCTCCGCAAGCTTTTTATTCCGAGGCTGCGAAATGCCGCTCCTGATATCGTCGGGCGAAAGACCCGGAAGCAGTCCGCCAATCGAGATAAATTCAATCTGACTGTCGTTGACGTTTATGATAATACTTCCGCTGAAGCTGTAATCACGGTGAACTATGGCATTGAGAAGCGCCTCGCGAAGTGCCTCTTCGGGGTAATCAACCTTTTCTATCCGCTCAAGCCCGCGGAATACCGCCGTGGTTTTGTTGCAAAGCGTCAAATAGGCGAATGAATCCTCAAGCTGCTTGAAAACCGAGCCGCCGAATTCCTTGCTGTCACGAAAGCTCGTGTTTTCATCGTTGCCGAATACCGCAATTTTCACGGTATGCCCGCATTGGTCGGAAATTAACATTGCAAGGTTTGTGTAGAGCGAGTCGGACGGATCGGTGATGCCAAGAGCGCGGTACTTGTTTTTATTAAACTCAACGCCGTATTTCTCAAACGCCCCGAAGGCAGAATCAAACGTCAGCTCCTGCTCCATGGAACGCATTTCCTCAAAGCTGTCACCGTCCGAAGTTTTTATCATCCGGCGGATCTGCTCGGCGGAAGCCTGAACGCTTGATGCGCCCTGACGGACAAATACACCGCTTGGTTTCAGTCCCTTTGCCCGAAGATAGTACGGCTTGCAGCTGCCCTCGCCGACAAATATCTTTACCACACCGTTATCCTGCAAGGTGTATTTGATAAACATAGTCACATCGGGCTGAATGGCATCGCGAATACCGTTGGTGATACGGGTGTATGTTTCGTCAATATTATCGATGCCGACTGCGTTTCCGTTGTTATCGATGCCGACATAGATGACTCCGCCCGAGGTGTTGGCAAATGCAATTACCTCTTTGTAGATTTCATCTGTTGCCTGAGATTTGAATTCAATATTTTCGGTTTCAAATACCATGAAAATTTCCTCCGTTTTATTTCTGCGTTATATATTATACCCCAATTTTCACAATTTGTCAATAAAAAAGTGAAGATTCAGTGAAAATTCACTTTTTTCAGTGAAAATTCACTTTTGGGGTGAAAATTTGATTTTGTGAAAAGTGCACAACTTTCGGTTGTGATATTTGTGTCTTTGATACAACAACCGACGAAAATAAAAAATGCAGGGAAAAAATTAGAGTTTTCTATTGACAAAATGCGGTTTTTGATATATAATAGGCGTAGTTAGCATAGGCTAACCAATCGGTTTTCATATACAAGTTTTCTTACGGAAGGGAGTAGAATATGACTTTGCTAAACGCCGAAAAGGGCAAAGAATACGTCATCAAGAGCATTGAAACCCGAGACGAGGAGCTTAATTCCTTTCTTTTTTCGCTCGGATGCTACGCAGGTGAGCCGATAACTATTATCACAAAGCGCAAAAGCGGTTGCGTTATCGCAATAAAGGACGGACGCTACCACATAGACGCCGCTCTTGCCGGTTCAATAGCTGTCTGATATATTCAGAGGCTAATTTTTTTGGCAGTTGGTTAGCGCAGGCTAACCGCAACCGACATTTTTGAACACAGCGAATATTTTTTTCGTAAAAAATATTTATATAATGCAATAAACATTTACGGAAACAGAGGAATAACAATGAAAATCGCACTTGCGGGAAATCCCAACAGCGGAAAGACGACGATGTATAACGCCCTTACGGGACAGAGCGAAAAGGTCGGCAACTGGGCAGGCGTTACCGTCGACAAAAAGGAACATATCATCAAAAAAGGCTTTTGCCCCGAGGGGCGCGAGGACCTGCTCGCCGTTGACCTTCCCGGCGCATACTCGATGTCGCCCTTTACAAGCGAGGAGAGCGTCACGAGCGAATACATAAAGACCGAAAATCCCGACGTTATAATCAACATCGTCGATGCGACAAATCTCAGCCGCAGTCTCTTTTTCACAACTCAGCTGCTTGAACTCGGCATACCGACGGTAGTCGCGCTCAACAAGTCGGATATAAACGAGAAAAAACAGACGGAGATCAACGCCGACCTTTTGTCGAAAAAGCTCGGCTGTCCCGTCATCGACACGACATCGACACGCGGAGCGGGACTTTCCGACGTGATATCGGCGGCGTGTGCGCGTGTCGGAGAGGCGCAGACCGCTCCGTATTCCGAGGGCGAATTTGACCGAACGAGCAGAGAAGAGGTCGAGAAAGCCGACAAAAAACGCTTTGAATTCGTAAACGGCATCGTAAACGACGTTGAGAAGCGCAAAATACTCACGAAAAATCGAAACGCGCAGGACAAATTCGACGATATTCTGACAAACCGCTGGTTCGGACTGCCTATCTTCGCGCTGGTCATGTTCTTCGTTTTCCAGATCTCTCAGGCGTGGGTGGGCAATTGGCTCGCAAACGGCTACGACCTGCCAAGCGGCTTTCACATCTGGGGACTCGTCGACTGCATCGACCGATTTAAGGAAGTAGTCGAGGGATGGATGTCGGGCGCAAATATTCTTTTGCAGGCGATAGTTCTTGAGGGACTTATCGAGGGCGTTTCGGCGGTGGTCGGATTTTTGCCCCTGGTCATGGTCATGTACTTCTTGCTTGACCTGCTTGACGACTGCGGATATATGGCGCGCGCGACGGTCGTGCTTGACCCAATATTTAAGAAGGTCGGACTGTCGGGAAAATCGGTAATACCCTTCGTTGTCGGAACGGGTTGCGCGGTCCCCGGAGTTATGGCGAGCCGCACGATAAGGGACGAAAGAGAGCGCCGCGCGACCGCGATGCTCACGCCTTTTATGCCTTGCGGAGCAAAGTTACCCGTAATTGCGCTCTTCGTTGGTGCGTTCTTCCCCGAAAAAGGTTTTGTCGGAACGCTGATGTATTTTGCGGGCATTGTGATCATACTGCTTTGCGCTCTGCTTGTAAAAGCAATCACGGGCAACCGCAAAAAGTCCTTCTTTATAATCGAGCTTCCCGAATATAAGCTCCCGAGCATCCCTCGCGCGGCGAGGTCGATGTGCTCACGCGGTTGGGCGTATATCGCAAAGGCGGGAACCGTCATTCTGGTCAGCAATTTCATTATTTATATGATGCAGACCTTCAATTGGTCTTTTCAGGTCGTCTCGGACCCGTCCGACTCAATTTTAGCAACGCTTGCAACGCCGATCGCCTATATTTTGGCTCCCGTTGTGGGAGTCGTCATGTGGCAGTTAGCCGCGGCGGCGGTCACGGGATTTGTCGCAAAGGAGTGTATCGTCGGAACGCTTGCGACCTGCTTTGCCTTTGAAAATCTGATCGGCGAGGACCTTGAGATCGTCGGCGGAGCGACTTCGATTGCCGACAAAATGGAAATAGGAGCGGTTGCAGGGCTTGCATTTTTGATGTTCAACCTCTTCACGCCGCCCTGCTTTGCGGCGATCGGCGCGATGAATGCCGAGCTTAAGAGTAAAAAGTGGCTGCTTGGCGGTATCGGACTTCAGTTTTCGGTCGGATACAGTGTCTCGTTCGTAACCTATTTCTTTGGCACGCTTATCACGGGCGGCAGTTTTGGTGAGGTCTGGATGCCGATACTCGGCTGGGCAATAGTCGCAGCGATTGCCTGCGTTCTCACAATTCTTGTCGTCAGAAGAAACAGACAGCTCAAAGACGCAGCGGCGAGAGCGTGATTGCCGAGAAAACCCTTAGAAAGAGAGAAAAAATGACACTTGTTGATATAATTATCATAGCCGTTATCGTACTCTGCGTGGGCGGCGCGTCGTTTTACATATACCGAGCGAAAAAAAGCGGTAAAAAGTGCATCGGCTGTCCCGATTCATCCTCCTGCGGTAAAAAGGGAAGATGCAACGGCTGCTCGGGCGCGTGCGAAAATTGCCGCGACGGCAAGGAAAGGAAAAATGACGGAAATCCAAAAGTATGACGAGGAGTGTTTGACAGTTATGATATTTGAAGAAAAAAAGATAGCATTAAAGGACGGCAGGATCGCCCTGTTCAGAACGCCGGCGGTCGAGGATGCCGAAAAAATGTTGAAATACATAAAGACGGCGTGCGGCGAGACCGAATATCTCTTGCGCTATCCCGAGGAATGGGACGAGGCAAGTGTTGAGGGCGAGGAGAATTGGATAAGAAGACTCAGAGACTCGCAAGATTCGATGGATATTACCTGTTATATTGACGGAAAAGTAGTCGGAAACTGTGAGATAAACTTCAAGTCAGGTCTCAAAACGTCGCACAGGGCAGGCGTTGCGATCGCAATTCTCAGGGAATATTGGAATCTCGGGATCGGCTCTGCTATGTTCGCGGAGCTTATAGCCGCGGCAGAGGCGAGAGCCGAGACGCAGATCGTCGAGCTTGAATTTTTGGAAGGAAACGACCGTGCGAGAGCGCTTTATGAAAAATTCGGGTTTGAGGTCGTCGGCGAGCGTCCGAATGCCTTTAAACTAAAGGACGGACGGTTGCTCAAAGAGTATTTTATGCAAAGGGAAATTATAAGGGAATGATGCTGATTTCTCCTTGCCGCACCCTCGTGCGACAAAAGCCTCAGAACCAAAGTCCCGAATTTTTTGACATCAATCTGTATCGCTACCCTTCGCGGCAGCGATCTTTTTTATTAATCAAAAGTCGCCGGAATTTGCCAAAAAGTGATATGAATATTGCAAGGTCTATTGAAAAGATGACAAATGTATGCTATACTACGTATGAGGAAAAATATTTCGGTGAGGCAGGGAGGATCTGCCGAGACCAACAAAAAGAGATAGATATTAATTCCGCATTAATAGTCCGCATGGTTTATAAAACACATATTGATGTGTGAAATGAAGGAGGATGATATAACTTGAGTTTTCTGACCTTGTTCACCATTGTGATTTTTCTTGTAACTGTTATCAGCCTTTTGAATGAACGCTTTTTCAAAATGCCGAATGATATAGCGTTGTTGCTGTTTTCATTTTCTGTCTTTGCCGTACTGAAGATCATCGTAATGGTTTTCCCGTCCGACGGTCTGCTGTTTGTGACGGACAGCCTGAGTGATTTCAGTTTTGAATCCTATCTGCTTGACGGCGTACTCTGCTTCATGCTGTTTGCCGGGGCAAGCAAGGTACATTTCAACAAGTTTACGTCCAATCTGAGGAGCATCACTCTGCTTTCCTTTTTGACTACGGCAATCTCCGCAGCCCTGTATGGCGCGTTGTTTTTCCTTGCGTCCTACGCCTTTGGCTGGGGCGTGGACATTTGGACGTGTATTCTGCTTGGCTGTATCGTGTCCCCGACCGACCCCATTGCCGCCACCGGAATCATGAACAAATTGGGGCTTTCAAAAAACGTCACGACGGTCATTGAAAGTGAATCCCTGTTCAACGACGGAATGGGCGTTGCGCTGTTTGTTTTCATCAAAAGCATCGTTGCCAACATGGGGCGGGAAAACTTTGCGCTCCTTATGCTGAGAGAAGTGCTCGGGGCAGCCGTCGTCGCATTTGCGGTGTCGGGACTGCTATTGCTTGTCATGAGGTACTCGCATAAACCGTTTCACCATATACTTATAAGTATTCTGGCGGTTTCCTCGACCTACGTTATCTGCGAGGTCTGCGCGTTTTCCGGCGTGATCGCATCCGTCATCTGCGGTATGACCTTTTCCTACGGAATGGAAAAAATGGGGCGTTTCCGGAAGGTAGTAGACAAGGACGACCTGTATTCCCGCTTTTGGGATGTCATAGACAGCCTTCTCAACAGTATTTTGTTCGTATTGATAGGACTAACCGTCCTGCGGATCACTCCGTCCCTTACCATGCTTTTGACGGGAGCCGTGGCGATCCTTGCCGTTATTATTTCCCGTGCGGTCGCCGTGGCGATACCCACTGCCATCAGCCGTACAGGAAAAATTCCGGGGGGCTACAATCTTACGGAATACACCGTACTTATGACGTGGAGCGCACTGAAGGGCGGACTTTCGCTGGCACTTGTTCTCAGCACACAGTCCACATTTCCTTCTGAAACATATGCAATTTTGCTGAATGCAACTTATATTATTATCCTCTTTACCGTTATAGTTCAGGGGCTGACGACCAAAAAGGTATACCATAGGATCGAGCGGCACAAGGCAAAGCGGATACGAAAGGAGAGTGACAAACATTGCGCATCATAATAGTGGGCGGAGGAAAGACCGCCGAAATACTGATACAGCATCTCGAAAAAAGTAATCATGACATCATCTTCGTTGATAAACGGAATGACGTGGTCGAATCTGTCACGAACAGCTACAGCGTGAACGGCGTCTGCGGCAGCGGTGCTTCGCGTGCGGTTTTAGCTTCCGCCGGGGCGGACACAGCCGACGTGCTTATAAGCCTGACGCCAACGGATGAAATCAACCTGTTGGCTTGTTCCATGGCAAAAAGCTTCGGAACTCGCTATACGGTTGCCGAGGTGGAACGCGAGGAGCTGCTCTCCGACAAATCCTTCCTGGAGGAAAAATTCGGCGTTGACTACATATTGACACCCAAGGAGCTTGCGGCTTCTGCCATTGCCGATCAGATCTATTTCAATTCCGCCAACCGTGTTGAGCCGTTTTTTGATTCCGACGTTCTGCTGGCTGAGATCATCGTTGACAAGGACAGTATCCTTGCAAATGCAAAGCTTGGCGATATCAAGCCGATGCTGAAATCGGACTTTCTTGTCTTCGGTGTGCTTCGCGGTGACAAGCTGATGGTTCCGAAGGGTGAATTCGTACTCAACCCGGGAGACGTGATAGGGATAATTGCGGATAAAAATGAGATGACAAATCTCTTTTCCCGTGTGGATCTGGTACGGGAGCCGGTACGCTCGGTGATGCTCATTGGCGGCGGCGATCTTGGTGAGACGTTGGCAAAGAATCTTATTAAGCATAAGATCCGCGTGAAGCTCATTGAAATCAGTCGGGAGCGCTGTGAGGAGCTGATAAGTGCGGTTCCGAAAGCAAACATCATTTACGGCAACGGTACTGATGTGGATCTGCTTGAAGAGGAAGGAGTCGGCAAATCTGACGCGTGTGTTTGCGTAACGGGAAGCGATGAGAACAATTTACTTGCGACGTTGATAGCCATGACAAACGGTGTCAACAACATCATTACGACGATCCACTCTATTCCGTATGAGCGCGTTTTGCGTAAGATCACGCGCAACATAACCATATCTCCCGAGCGTGCGATTGCGAAAAAACTGTTAGATTATATTCTGTCGTTGGAAATGGGCAGCAAAGGGAAAATGACGCGCTTTTATTCCCTTGGACCGGAAATGCTCAAGATAAGTGAATTTAATGTACCTGTCGGATTCATGAAGGCGGGAATACCTTTGAAAAGTGATGAAATGAAACTGAAAAAGGGTGTTATTATCGGCGCCATTGCAAGAGACGGCAGGACTATCATTCCCAAAGGCAGCGATGCCATTCAATGCGGCGACGATGTCTTTATATTGTCCGAGAGCCACCTTGAGGTGCGCACTCCGATGGATATTTTTTCATAGAAAGAAATTTGTCGGGAGCGGCGGGAGCAAGACAGAGCCCTACGACCGGGGGTGATGGAGTCTGCACAAGATGACGATGAAATCAAACCGGTCGACCGGATTTTGATAACCCGGAACAGGAGAGGTGCGCCACGGTAAAACCGTAGGGTGGGGGCTTGCTCCCGCCGCGGCAAACAAATAAAAATAATCATCATTTGATATATTTGCGCCACGGCGAAACCGTAGGGTGGTGGACTTGCTCTCGCCACGACAGGCAAACAAATAATCATCATTTGATAGATTTGCGTCACGGCGAAACCGTAGGGCTCTGTCTTGCTCTCGCCGCGGCTTCCCCCTCGGGGTGAAGCAATAGCCAAAGGCAGTGATGAGGGGTTATCGTATTTCGCTTTGCGAAATACAAGCGGGTTCGATTCGCATAGCGAATCGCAAAAAGGATATAGGGAGCAACTTTGTTGCTATAATTTCAAGATATGCCCCATCCGGGAATCAGAACCCACATTTGCGCCGAGGTTTAACTTGTGTCAAAGGGTTTTGAGCGCAAATTAATACCATTCGCAAGCGAATGGTAGCGGGTTCGATTCGCATAGCAAATCGCAAAAATGAACAGGGAGTAGCAATGCAACCTGCCGGGAATCAGAACCCACATTTGCGCCGAGGTTTAACTTGTGTCAAAGGGTTTTGAGCGCAAATTAATACCATTCGCAAGCGAATGGTAGCGGGTTCGATTCGCATAGC
>JBJDZM010000078.1:0-7846 GCA_051867975.1 Eubacteriales bacterium
TTCGCCAAATTATTTCTCTTAGATTTTTTTACCCCAACTATTGACAAAGAGCCGATTTTTTTGATGAGCCAAGCAGTAACCCTGTTTGGCTCGACGCTTGTGCAAATGGCAATCGTCTGGTATGTGACGCTTAACACAGGCGAAGGCGCATGGATCTCCGCATTTACAGTCGCATCTTATCTGCCTCAATTTTTGATATCATTTCTTGGCGGTGTGTGGGCTGACAGATATAACAAAAAAGCACTCATAATCGGTGCTGACGCGGGAATCGCCGTCATAACGCTTGCGATGTGGCTGTGTCTGCCGTATCTCGGAGAGACATCTCTGATGTTGCCGTTGCTCCTTGGGATGTCGGCACTTCGTTCAGTTGGTGCAGGCATCCAAACTCCTGCTGTAAATGCCGTCCTGCCGCTGCTTGTGCCCGAAGAGGACTTGATGCGGTATAACGGCATCAATGCAACCATGCAATCGGTCGTGCAATTTGCCGCGCCTGCCGCAGCAGGCGCATTGCTCAGCTTCAGTACGCTCCGCTCGGTATTACTTATTGACGTAATTACCGCCGTTATAGGAATCGGTATTTTTTCTTTTGTCGCTGTACCGAGGCAATCACCGACACAAAAGACTTCTGTATTTGCAGATATGAAGATGGGAACACACTATGCTCTTTCAGATAAGCTTCTGAGAACACTCCTTATAACATACGGTCTGTTCATCTTTTTCAGCGTACCTGCCGGATTTCTCGCTCAGCTTTTTGTCAGCCGTACTTTCGGAGAGACCTATTGGTATCTGAGCGCCGTTGAGGTAGTCGGCTTTCTCGGTATGATGACGGGCGGTATTGTCATGAGTACGTGGGGCGGTTTCAAAAAACGAAGTGCAACGCTGATCTCGGGGCTTGCCGTGTTCGGTCTTATCGGAGCAGTTATGGCAGTTTCGGGACACTTCATACTGTATCTTGTTTTGATGTTTGTTTACGGTGTTCCACTGACCATGATACAGACTGCCGTCACCACAATGATTCATGAGAATGCAGATGGAAGTATGCAGGGACGTGTGTTCGGACTGCTCGGGACAATGTATTCGGGCTTTCTTCCCATCGGAATGGCTGTTTTCGGTCCCTTGGCTGATGTCATACCGCTTCCGTGGATAATGATAGGGTCAGGTGTTGTACTGATACTGCTTTCAATCTGCTTGACCATAAGGAGAAAAATATTGTTTCAATAGAGAATGAAAGAAATCAACAAGTCAAACCCAATACAATCAACACATCGGGAGGTACACAACATGACAGAACCAATAAAAATTCGGGGACTCAGACAAAATAATCTCAAAAACATATCTCTGGATATTCCGAAGAACAGAATCGTGGTTTTCACGGGCGTTTCCGGCTCGGGTAAATCAAGTATTGTCTTTGACACCGTTGCGGCGGAAAGCCAGCGACAGATGAACGAGACCTACACCGCGTGGGTGAGAGGGCGACTTCCGAAATATGAAAAACCAAACGTGGAGCTTATCGACAATCTCAATCCGTCGGTTATCATCGACCAGTCGCGCCTTGGCGGAAACGCGCGCTCAACCGTTGGTACCATCAGCGATATGTACTCTCTTTTGCGTCTGCTGTTTTCGAGAATCGGAGAGCCGAATATCGGTCCTGCCTCTTATTTCTCGTTTAACAACCCGAACGGAATGTGCCAGACCTGCGCCGGTATCGGCAAGATCATGGACCTGGACATGAACCATCTGATAGACCCGTACAAGACATACGACGAGGGATTTTTCCTTCTTCCGGCATTCGGACAGGGAAATTACTATTGGAAAATATATCGCCGTCCCGAATATTTCCGCACCGATGTTCCGTGGAAGGAGCTGACCGAGGAAGAACAGAATATCCTGTTATACGGAAGCCGGACAAGGGGCGGTGAGCGGCTTGACAAAAAGCTCGAAGGTGTCTACAACCAATTCAAACGGCTTGTTCTGATGAGGGGCATTGAGGAACAGACCGATAATACATTAAAGAAAATTGCGCAATTTGTATATGAGTGCGAATGTCCCGACTGCAAGGGAAAGCGGCTGAATGATGCCGCACTTTCGTGCAGGATAAACGGCTACGACATAAATGACATGTGCGAAATGGAGTTCTCGGTGCTGCGCGCCGAGCTTGACAAGATTCACGACCAAAGAGCCGCGGGAATTCTTGAGCAGTTAAAGGCGGCACTTGACCGTATGATCGACATCGGACTGCCGTATCTCTTCATGAACCGTGAAAGTTCAACGCTTTCGGGAGGTGAAGCGCAGAGACTGAAGCTCGTCCGATATATGGGAAGCTCACTTTGCGGCATGATCTACATATTTGACGAGCCAAGCACAGGAATGCACCCGAGGGATGTGCACCGAATGTCCCGACTGCTGAAAAGCCTTCGGGACAAAGGAAACACAGTGCTTGTGGTGGAACACGATAAGGACATCATCAGCATTGCGGACGAAGTGATTGATATCGGACCTATGGCGGGTAAGAACGGCGGACAGGTGCTGTTCCAAGGCAGCTATGAGGATCTGCTGATAAGCGGAACAAAAACCGGAAATGCTTTGTCGACCGAGATTAAAATCAAGGAGAACCCGAGGAAGCCGAAGGGCTTTTTGCCCATCCGAAATGCAAACATTCACAATCTGAAGAACATCAATGTCGATATTCCGCTCGGAATCATGACGGTCGTTACCGGTGTTGCCGGAAGCGGAAAATCCTCGCTTATAAGAGACGTTTTTGCAAAAAAATATGCAGAGCAGGTAGTACTCATAGACCAAAGTGCCGTTACCGCAACGGGGCGTTCGACAGTATGCACATTCCTCGGATTCTTTGACGAGATAAGAAAGGTATTTGCCGCCGAAAATCACGTTGACGCAGGTATCTTCACCTTTAACGGAAAGGGAGCCTGTCCATATTGCAAAGGTCGCGGAGCAATCACGACCGAGCTTGTTTTCATGGAACCCGTCACTACCGTCTGCGAGCATTGCGGAGGCACAAGATACAGTGACGAGGCACTGGCGTTTCTCTTCAAAGGAAAAACTATCGTTGACGTCCTTGCCATGAGCGTTGAGGAAGCAGTGCCGTTTTTTAAGGACAATAAAAAAATATCGTCTTTGCTGGACGCGTTAGTTGAGGTCGGACTGTCATATATCTCGCTCGGTCAGCCCCTGTATACCTTTTCAGGAGGAGAGAGGCAGAGAGTGAAGCTCGCGCAGAATATCAAAAAGAAGGGAAATATCTATATTCTGGACGAGCCGACAACAGGTCTTCATGCTGCGGATATTGAAAAGGTGGTGGGGATTCTTGAATCCTTCGTTGACCGCGGAAATACGGTTATCGTGATAGAGCATAACACAGACGTGATGAAGCTCGCCGACTACATCATCGACATCGGTCCCGACGGCGGAACAGGGGGCGGAGAGGTCGTATTCACGGGAACTCCGAAGGAAATGATCGAGCATGGAACGACCATAACGGCAAGGTATTTGAGAAAGTGAAGAAAAAGGAGATACGGATATGATAAACAATCAGATTACGATCCGACCGGAGGAGCATAAGGATTATAAGAGCATTGTATCTTTGATCTTGCGGTCTTTCCGAGAAGGGACGGACTATTCGGACGGAACCGATATCATTGCACTGGTCGAGGAGATCAGGGATTCTGAGAATTATATTCCCGAGCTGTCCTTCGTTGCGGAGCTTGACGGGGAAATAGTGGGACATTTTCTCTTTTCGCATTTTCCTCTGTCCGATTCCGAAAAAGGCGGACACGGTGAGGGAACGGATTCCGAAATCGTCATGCTGGCACCCGTGTCGGTCCATGCGGATCATTTTCGGCAAGGTATCGGAAGTACTATGCTGAAAATGGGAATCGAAAAAGTAAAAGAAGCCGGATACAAAGGAATCACGGTGGAAGGGAATTACAATTTCTATAATAAGGTCGGCTTTCGGACCTCGTCGGAATTCGGCATCTTCCCGACAAGCGGATACCCTATGACAGAGCCGCGTTGTATGATGTGTCAGGAGACATATCCGGGAGCGCTTGACGGCATACACGGCTATGTCGTTTACGATATGTATTTCAACGCGTAAAGCGGCGATGAGAGGGTGTCCTGCTTGAATGATAATCAGAAGAAAAACGCATAAAATCAAGAATTCCATCAGGACTTCATTAACTAATATCTTTAATCACATTTAATCGAATTGTATCGGTACAAAACGTCCGGAATTTTTCACGAGACTATTGCAATCTTTTGACGATTATGATATAATCGATTTCAGAGATGACAATAACATAAATGTTAATAACTGCCGTCTTATTTGATATGACGGCAGTTATTGAAATATTATAGCACATGAGGTGACATTATGGATTTTAAAAATGTAGCTGAAAAATACAGACCGATACCGTTCTGGTCATGGAACGATAAGCTTGATACAGAAGAAACCGTTCGTCAGGTTCATATTATGAAGCAGGCGGGGATGGGCGGCTTTTTTATGCATGCGCGCGGCGGACTTCAAACAAAGTACCTTGGAGAAGAATGGTTCGAAAATATTGAGGCGGCAACCGCAGCTGCTGAAGAAAACTCAATGTTTTCATGGGCGTATGATGAGAACGGATGGCCAAGCGGCTTTGGCGACGGAAAGGTAAACGGACTCGGAATTGATTATCAGCAAAAGTACCTGAGAGTCAGTGAAGAAGAACCAACCGAAAATATTATATGCAAGACCGGCGGATATTGGTTCTATTATGAGGTGAATCCGTTTTATGTCGACGTTCTTGATAAAAAAGTCATAGCGGAGTTTATTAAAACCGCGTATGAGCCGTATTATGAAAGATTCAAGAACAGGATAACGGGATTTTTTACCGATGAGCCGCAAATTTCACGCAACGGTATTCCGTGGAGCTTTGTTATGGAGGCGGAATATGGCAACAGATATAATAGAGAGTTGACAGGAGATCTGCCGTCCCTGTTTTATCCAATTGGAGATTATGAGAGAGTACGAGTTGATTTTTGGACAATGGTAACGGATCTCTTCTCCGAGGCGTATGCAAAGCAGATTTATGAGTGGTGCGGAGAGAGAAACCTCAAGCTTACCGGACATCTCACACTTGAAGAAGATCTTTTAAGTCAGATTTTGTGCAACGGTGCCTGCATGCCGCACTATGAGTATTTTGACATTCCCGGTATTGACTGGCTTGGCAGAGATATATATGATTGTCTGACACAGCATCAGGTGTATTCTGCGGCAGAACAACTTGGTAAAAAACAGGTGTTGTGTGAGACCTATGCGTTATGCGGACACAGTGTAAGCTTTGAAGAGCTTAAGGGAATATTCGACTGGCATGCGGTAAGGGGAATAAATCTTCTTTGCCAGCATCTTGAGGGATATTCCATAAGAGGAATGAGAAAGAGAGATTATCCACCGGCTATGTATTTTCAGCAGCCGTGGTGGAACGAATACAAACAGTTTGTCGATGCCGTATCACGGGAGGGAATGATTTTAGCAGAGGGAGAAGATTGTGCCGAGGTTTTGGTTATTCATCCTCAGACAACCGTGTGGGCAATGTATGACGGAGAGGATAGAAACGAGAAAATCGAAAAGTTAAATCAAGAGTTCATCTCGGTTGTAAAGCAGCTTGAAAGGAAGCATATACTCTTCCATCTTGGCGATGAAACACTGATAAGACGGCATGGATATGTAGACGGTAAGAAACTTGTAATAGGTAAAAAGAAATATACAAAGGTGATAAATCCTTGCGGCAGGATTTTGTTTGACAGCACAATCAGACTTTTAAACGAATTCAAGGAAAACGGCGGAATAATGACGGATGCCGATGCTTTAACGGCAAACTCGATAATTGATAACGAAAATATTACATATACAGTCAGAAAGTTTGACGGCTGCCGGGTTCATTTCTTCGTCAATTCATCAAAGCAAACAGAGCATGCAAAAATCAATGTTAACGGACAGATCATTGATGTCGAAACCGGCGAGCTGAAGCCGTTTTCGGGCGAGCATACATTCTATCCCTACGACAGTATAATGATTTGCGAGAATGGGCAGGAGAATATTAAGTCATTTCGCAAGGTGAACGAGGTGCATATAGATAATCGTCTCGAACTTACCGAAGCAGTTACAAATTATCTCACCCTTGATAAATGTGATTATTACTTTGACGGCGAATTGCAGGAGAAAAACGGATATGTTCTGAACATATGCGAAAGGGCAAATGCCAAGGAACGTCCTGTTAAAATTCATCAGGATTACAGGTTTAATATAAAAGACATACCCGAAAAGCTGTATCTGATATGCGAAACACCGGAAAAATTTGAAATACGTGTAAATTCAAAGCTTATAGACGGAGCATCGGACGAATATGTAATAGACCGCTGCTTCAAAAAAACAGATATTTCAGCATTTGTCAAGACCGGGGAAAATATCATTTCCTTTGACTGCGTATTTAAACAGTCTGATGAGCTATATGAGTCCATAAGAAATGCATGGATCTTTGAAAGCGAGAAAAACAAGTTGGCATATGATATGGAAATAGAGCCGATTTATCTTGCCGGAAACTTCGGTGTATTAACAGACGGAAAATGGGAAAAGCTCGACAGAAATGCCGTAAGATATTTCGGAGAATTTGCAATAACCAAACAGCCTGATAAGCTTGAGCCGCACAATATTGAAAAGCAGGGCTTCCCGTTCTTCTGCGGAAGAATGAAGTGTAAAACGGTAATTGATGTGCCGAAAGAAAATCCCATGCTTGTTCTCAACAAAAAATGCATAAATGCCGTTGTCGTAAAAATCGGCAATACGGAAAGGACGTATATCGGCGGACGGATTGATTTAAGTGATTTCGGCGTAAGCGGCAGAGTGGAGGCAGAGCTTACTCTGGTCAATAACCTACGAAACCTTATGGGACCGCACCACTTGAGGGGCGGCGAGAGCTACGCAGTATTGCCGGGAAGTTTTGTAAAAGAAAGAAATATTTGGCACCAGGGCGCACCGGAGCGTGACTGGGATGATAATTATTGTTTCGCAGAAACAGGAGTGAATTGAGATGTACAAAACCGAAAAGAAAGAGAATAATGTGAGAAACTGATCTTCATTTTCCACTGTTCTCTGTGACAAGACTTGAACTCTCACAAGCAGACTAAGAGGGCTTTGAAAATAAATCGAATGAGGAACCGCTGCTTGATGCGTACAGTGGGGAGGCACCTGCGGAGCTGATAGCTGACACCCCAAAATAACAATTGGATGAGGAATTCTAAGTGAAAAACATACTGATTACAGGCGTATGCGGAGGCATGGGATATGCCGCCGCAAGGCAATTCGCACAATCGGGATTCCGTGTTTTCGGCATTGACCGCCGTACGTCGTGTGACCTGCCGATAGACTATTTTTGTGCAGATATCACCGATTCAACTTCAATCGACGAGGTGCGTGCCAAAATATCGGCTGAGACGGAAAAGTTGAACGCCATCCTGCATTTTGCGGGAATCTATAATCTCGATTCGCTGATTGAAATTAGCGAGGAAGAGTTTGTCAGGATATTCAATATAAATCTGTTCGGAATCTACCGCGTCAACAAAGCGTTTGTCCCCATGCTTGATAATGGCGGACGAATAGTTATAACTTCAAGCGAGCTTGCGCCGCTTGATCCGTTGCCCTTTACGGGGCTTTATGCGATAACAAAGAGTGCGGTGGAAAAATACGCTTATTCGCTCAGAATGGAGCTGAATCTTCACGGTATTTCGGTCAGCGTGATACGCCCCGGTGCCGTGAAGACCGATATGCTCGGCGTTTCAACGGTTGCAC
>JBJDZM010000079.1:0-111673 GCA_051867975.1 Eubacteriales bacterium
CAAACCGCTCCCTGCAAGCAGGGAGTCCGAGTCACGTCCAAAATCGGACATCCCCCAAACCCCTTCAAAAACTTTCAATATGGGGTTCTGACTAAGGTGAAGTTACGCTGATTTTCGCTTGCGAAAATCAGCGTACTGAGATATCGTGCATTGGAAAAGTATTGGATCCGGGACGGACAGCTTTATTTGAATGGTATAGACCATAGAAACTATTACGAGGGATACACGACGTTTAAAACAGAGACGTTATAAAGACGGACAAACAAAATCAGGGCTGAGTGAGGCGCATTGAAGGTACTTCGCTCAGCCTTTCTGTTTACAGCGCTTTTTACTGATGTCGAAGTTTGAATAAAATTTGCTCTTTTTTATAGACAAACCGTGAAAAAAGGTGTATAATAAATATAGATAATAAAAAAAGCGAAGGGCAAAAAAATGACAGCAAACTACCACACGCACACATTAC
Organism: Eubacteriales bacterium; assembly: GCA_051867975.1. Taxonomy (GTDB): domain Bacteria; phylum Bacillota; class Clostridia; order Oscillospirales; family CAG-272; genus SVTX01. The sequence continues at coordinate 464 of JBJDZM010000079.1, forward strand.
GGTGCGGTCATGCTTCGATGGAGGACGAGAGGGCATACGTTGAATCGGCGATAGCGGCAGGCTTTTCCGAGCTTGGCTTTGCGGACCACTCCCCGATGCCGCTCCCCATTGATGTTGACCCTGCCGATTGCAGAAGATTCATGGGAATAAGAATGACCATGAACGAGACCGAGGACTATGTAAACAAGCTCCTGTCGCTCCGTGAAGAATACAAAAACGACATAAAGATACACATTGGTTTTGAGGTCGAGTATATCCCAATTGTTTTTAACACATTGTTAAATTTCCTTAACTCGTTCCCGACCGACTATATAATAATGGGGCAGCATTTCAACACAATATTTACGGATAAGATAACCTACTTCGGCGAGGCTACGCGCTCCAAAGAGGTTATGAAAGAATACGTAGACCTTGTCTGTGAAGGAATTTCGACCGGTAGGTTCACGTATATCGCGCACCCCGACCTCTGCCATTTTCACGGCTCGCTCGAAGTATACGAGCGAGAGATGAGAAGGCTTATCGAGACGGCGAAGGCAAACGGCGTACCGCTTGAAGTGAATCTGCTCGGATACGATTCCTTGCGCCATTACCCGAACAGCGTTTTTTGGTCTATCGCCTCGGATATCGGATGCGACGTGATACTCGGAAGCGACGCGCATGAATCAACAAAGATGAAGCCCGATAAGGCGATATATTACGCCGAGAGGCTGATATCCGGAAACCCCGGACTGAGACTGCTTGACAAGGTAAGCTTCAAGTCTTTAAAGTGAGGTGGCAAAAAATGGCTCATCCGATAAAGCATTTTATTACAATAACAAAGCACCGCAACAAGGTAATTTCTCACTGCTTTAAGGTTGGAATTGGCTTTCAGGGACTATTTCACGACCTGTCAAAATACAGCCCTGCCGAGTTTATTCCCGGTGCGAAATATTATCAAGGCACCAGAAGTCCAAACGAACAGGAACGTGATGTTCTCGGATACTCACTCGCTTGGATGCACCACAAGGGCAGAAATAAGCATCATTTTGAGTATTGGAGCGACATCAATATGAAGACCAAGCTGTACGAGCCTGTCCCGATGCCGATAAACTACATAGCTGAAATGTTCTGCGACAGAGTTGCGGCAAGTAAAATTTACAAGGGCAAGGACTACACCGACTCGTCCGCGCTTGAATATTATAATCGCGGAAATGCGCGCAAGAAAATGCATCCGGCTACTGCTGACGTACTTGAGGAATGGCTCAATATGCTAGCCGAAAAAGGAGAAAAGGAGACCTTTGCGTACATAAAGGCGGCGTTAAAGCAAAATAAGAAAAAATCCGAAAAATAGGAATTTGGACAAACTCTTCATACATAACATCACTTCTCACTGAAATATAATCAAGTGAGAGGTGATGTTTTATGTTTTTTAAGAGAGTTTACGCCAAAATCACGGCAATTTTCCTTCTGCCGCTGATTCTTTTGTCGCTGATGTCCTTTTCCGTATTTGCAGAGAACGGCTACACACCGACAGACTCGGACGGCATACAAAAGGTCGATCTGTCGCTTGAATGTAAGAGCGCGATACTGATGGAAGCAACGACAGGCAATATTCTGTACGAGCAGAACGCCGATGAGGCTCTGCCACCTGCATCTGTCACAAAGGTCATGACTCTGCTGCTTGTCATGGAGGCAATAGAGGAGGGCAAAATAACTCTTTCCGACACCGTCAGAACGAGCGCGCACGCGGCAAGCATGGGCGGCTCACAGATATATCTTAAAGAGGGGGAAGAGATGAGTGTTGAAGATATGGTCAAGAGTGTGGTTATCGCATCTGCAAATGATGCGGCTTGCGCGCTGGCGGAACACGTCGCGGGGAGCGAAGAGGCGTTCGTCAAGAAAATGAATGAACGCGCCGCGGAGCTTGGCATGAAAAACACGAGCTTTGAGAACACTAACGGACTCGATGATACTACCGAGAATCATTACACAAGCGCGCGTGATATTGCCATAATGTCGCGCGAACTGATAAAACACAAAAAGATACTCGAATACTCGTCCATCTGGATGGATACCGTGCGTAACGGTATGTTCGGACTGACTAATACAAACCGTCTTGTTCGTTTTTACCGCGGTTGCACGGGACTTAAAACAGGCTCGACTTCAAAGGCGGGCTTTTGCGTCAGCGCAACCGCCGAGCGTGACGGCGTGTCGCTTATCTGCGTTATCATGGGCGCGGAGTCGGGAGATAAGAGAAACGCCATGGCGTCAAAGCTTCTCGACTACGGTTTTGCCAACTACGGCGTTTATAAATACGAGCCTGAAGCCCTTGAAAATATGAAGGTTACGGGCGGAATATCCGAGAGTGTAAAAATCGAGGCTGAGGCTTTTTCCTGTGTGCTTGAAAAGGGCAAAATCTCAAAGATGCAGTATAAGGTCGAGCTTCCCGAGTCGGTGTCCGCACCGATAAAAAAGGGCGATAAGGTCGGAGAGATAGTATTTTCGTGCGACGGGGACGAGGTCGGAAGGGCGGACATTCTCGCGGCAGAGGACATCTCAAAGATAGGCTTTTTCGAGCTTTGGTGGCGGATGTTTTCAAAATTTTTGCTCAAATAAATGAAAAATGCGTGAAAATGTCGGAATAATTGAAAAAAACTCTTGCATTATAAAGGATTTTGTGCTACAATATTGTCGTTAAAAAACAAAGTGCATCTAATACCACAGGAGGACATGAAAATGGCAATCAAACTCAGTGACAAGTATTTATCGGGATTTATCTCCGAGCATGAATATACGAATATTCAGAGTGCGGTAAGTGCGGCTCACCGTCAGATAGTTGAGAGAAGCGGAGCGGGAAATGATTTTCTCGGTTGGATAGACCTTCCCGAGAACTACGATAAAGAAGAATTCGCGAGAATAAAGGTCGCGGCAGAGAAGATAAAGAAGAACTGTGACGTTCTTGTCGTTATCGGTATCGGAGGCTCATATCTCGGCGCGCGCGCGGCTATCGAATTTTTGAAGTCGTCAAATTACAACAACTTAAAGAAGGACACACCCGACATATACTTTGCGGGATGTGATATCAGCGCGGTATCTATGGCAGAGATACTTGAGATTTGCGAGGGACGTGATGTCTGCATCAATGTCATATCTAAGTCGGGAACGACCACAGAGCCTGCGGTCTCCTTCCGCGTTTTTCGTTCGCTTCTCGAAGAGAAGTACGGCAAAGAGGGAGCTAAGGAGAGAATTTTCGTAACCACAGATAAGGCTCGCGGAACTCTTAAGAGTTTTTCCGATGATGCAGGATATGAGACCTTTGTAGTACCGGACGATGTCGGAGGACGTTTCTCGGTTCTCACGGCTGTAGGACTTCTTCCCATCGCAGTTGCAGGCATTGATATCGACGCTCTCATGCAGGGAGCGAATGACGCGCGTCTTGCATACCGCGACGAGGATATAAATAAGAACGATGCATACAAGTATGCGGCGATAAGAAATATTCTTTACCGCAAGGGAAAGGTCACCGAAATACTCGTCGGCTACGAATCCTACGCAAAGATGCTCAACGAGTGGTGGAAGCAGCTTTACGGCGAGAGCGAGGGCAAGGATCAGCGAGGTATTTTCCCGGCATCGGTCATTTTCTCAACCGACCTTCACTCGCTCGGTCAGTTCATTCAGGACGGCTCGAGAAATCTCTTTGAAACGGTTATTTCCATTGAGAATAACGGCGTGGAATTCAAGATCCCTCACGACCCCGACAACATCGACGGACTCAACTTCCTCTCGGGAGTTGATCTCAACGTAGTCAAAAAGACCGCTATGCAGGGAACATTGCTCGCGCACGTAGACGGAGGAGTTCCGAACATTCTTATCGAGATGCGTGACAGAAGCGCATATTCTCTCGGATATCTCTTCTACTTCTTTGAGCTTGCATGTGCGCTTTCGGGCTACATGCTCGGAGTAAATCCCTTCAACCAGCCCGGAGTTGAAGCATACAAGAAAAACATGTTTGCCCTTCTCGGAAAGCCCGGATATGAGGAGATGAAGGCGGCTCTTGAGGAAAAATTGAAATAATTTTGCACAATTTTCAATATTCCACTTGCAAATTGATTCAAAGCATGCTATAATGTATCTACGGAAAGAAAATTTCGTAGGAAATCGAAAAATATACAAAGCCGCCATGTGCGGCAGAGGAGGACATTTATGCTCAAATTGATCATCGGCGTTAAGGGAACAGGTAAGACAAAAGCACTCATTTCCATGGTTAACGATGCCGTAGAAAAATCAGAAGGAACAGTTGTATGCATTGAAAAGGGAGTAGGACTTCGTTTCGACATTAAGTACACCGCTCGTCTCATCAACACAAACGACTATCTCATTTTTGACGCGGAGGCTCTTTACGGATTTGTAGCGGGTATTCTTGCCAGCAACCACGACGTTACGGATCTCTTCATAGATTCTGCTCTTAAGATATCCAACAACGACATGGCAGCATTCGAGACATTCCTTAAGGAAGTTGACGAGCTTTCAAACAAGCTCAACGTCAATGTTGTTGCTACATCGTCTATTCCCGCAGAGGAAGCAAGCGATATCGTAAAAAAGTACATCTAATAGTTTAAGGGAACCTTTAAAAATTCCCCGCACGTTGAATTATTAGAGGTTCCCTTAAGTGCATCGGCTGAAGTGTGCCGAGCAATCAGGGGTGCGAGCATTTTATGTTTGCACCCCGAAATTTTTTAAAACGGAGAGATAGCTATGAATACAAATATTTTGAATATACTTGCAAAGGATGCGCGGTGCTCGATAGATGATATCTCGCTTATGACCGGAATGACACGGGCAGAAGTGGAGAAAGAAATAAAGGAGCTTGAAGCGGCAGGGCTTATCAGAGGATACAAGACCGTTATAGACTGGGAAAAACTTGATAACGCTTATGTTTCTGCACTTATTGAGCTTAAGGTCATACCGCAGGACAGATACGGATTTGAAAAAATAGCGGAGACCGTCATGAAATACGGAGAGGTCGAGTCGGTGTATCTTATGTCAGGCTCATATGACCTTTGCGTTATGGTCAAGGGAAAGACCTTCCAGGAGGTTGCCATGTTCGTTGCAAAGGAACTGGCGACCATTGATTGCGTGACAAGTACCGCGACACACTTCGTTCTTCGCAGATACAAGGAGCTTGACGTCGAGCTTATTGAGACCGATAAGGATGACAGAGGCACATATTCGCTATGATCGATTACGGTAAGGTATTGAATCCCACGGTCGTCAATGACATAAAGCCGTCGGGAATAAGAAAGTTTTTTGATATTGCCGCAACGATGGAGGGGGTAATTTCTCTCGGCGTCGGTGAGCCGGATTTTTCGACTCCGTGGCATATCAGACGTGCAGGTATACGTTCTCTGGAAGAAAGCAGGACGAGATATACCTCAAATGCGGGTATAATGGAGTTGAGGGACGAGATATGCGCGCTTATGAAGCGCAAATACTCGCTTGAATACTCAGGCAAAAACGAGGTGCTTGTAACCGTCGGCGGAAGCGAGGGAATCGATGCCGCAATCCGCGCGCTCGTAGGAGCGGGTGACGAGGTCATAATTCCTCAGCCGAGCTTTGTTTGCTATGAGCCGATAGTAAGACTTGCCGGAGGTATTCCCGTGACCGTGCAGTTGAAAGCCGAAAACGAGTTCAGACTGACAGCGGATGAGCTTCGCGCGGCTATATCCGATAAGACCAAATTGCTGATTTTCCCGTTCCCGTGCAATCCGACGGGGGCTATCATGGAAAAGCGTGACCTTGAAGAGGTCGCATCCGTTTTACGCGGAACAGATATCTGTATTCTGTCGGACGAGATATATTCAGAGCTGACCTACGGCGGAATTAAGCACACTTCAATAGCCTCAATTGAAGGAATGAGAGAGCGTACAATCGTTATCAACGGTTTTTCAAAGACATACTCTATGACCGGTTGGAGAATGGGCTATGCGTGCGCTCCTGCACCTATTATTGCTCAGATGACCAAGATACATCAGTTTGCCATTATGAGTGCGCCGACTACATCTCAGTACGCCGCGATAGAGGCAATCAAAAACGGCGATGAGGACATTGAGAAAATGCTTGCGGAGTATGACATGCGCCGCAGACTTATGGTCGGAGGATTTAACAAGATAGGCATGACCTGCTTTGAGCCTAAGGGGGCGTTTTACACATTTCCGTCCATAAAGGTATCGGGAATGGATAGTGAGAGCTTTTGCGAAACATTGCTTCGCGAGAAAAGGGTAGCGTTAGTCCCGGGAAATGCATTCGGTGAGAGCGGCGAGGGCTATGTCCGCGCATCATATTGCTATTCGACGGACCACATTAAAGAGGCACTTTCGAGAATAGGCGATTTTCTCAAAGAAATAAAATAATTCTCAATGGATGGAAAAGATAAATGAAAATAACGGAAAAGTCCGTTTTGAAGAGAAGGATGCTGATATGTATAATATCGCTTTTTACAATATACAGCATCAACAGTCTTATTATATCACCGCTGACAAGTGTGATTTCAAATGATATAGTTTATTCGGACACTCAGGTTCCGACATTGCTCGGCTACCTCTCGGAATTGCTTGAATTATGCGCAATAGCCGTATGCTATTCAGTCATGATAACGGTGATATATGATTTTGGAAAAAAGTACATAAGACCTGTATTTTTCGTCTTCGGCGCGGCGACCGCATACAAATATGCTGCAAATATGCTTGTATATTGGGGCGTATCGGGAAGTATACCGAGTCTGTGGGCATGGGATATCGTCAACGTATTTTATTACACCGCGCTTGAACTGTTGCAGATGTTTATCGTCTATATAATCGTAAATACCGTCATCGGAAAGTATGTCGATAAGTGTACGGCTTTGGAGAGGGCGATCAAGAAAGTGGGTGAATGTCGGGAAGGCGCGATACCCGAGGTGTATCCATTTGAAAAAATCTACGACAGAGAAAATTGCATTTTGAGGTCGATTTTTTTCTGTGCTCTTGTCACCTTTACGGCAAAGCTCTGTGGCGCGTTGTTCAGCGATATTTGGCTGATCATCACATACGGCTTGCCGAGCGAACCGCGTACCTGGCTGTTAATGATTTTGAATTACGTCTCAAAGATAATTTTCGGGGCTATCGCGTATTTTGTGATGTACGTATCGGTTTCGAAGCTCTTGCAAAAGAAATAGAAATTTAAGGCAGAAAAACTCCCTGTAAATGCCATGTCGGGGAGTTTTTTACTTTTTTGAATTGTAAATTTTTCGTGAACTGTACCGCAATTGTCTCGTATAACACAAAAAAGGAAAAAAGAAGGCAAGAATTGAAGAAAACTCTTGACTTGTATAGGGTGTATCTGTTATAATATATATATCATTATAATAGCGGATTGTGCGCAAATGGAATATTGCCTAATACGGCGGAACGGAGAAAAGATGTTTGACAACATTATAAATTTTTGGGAAACGGTCGTTAATTTCTTTAAGGACTATGTAATATTCCCGATTGCAAATATCAACCTTATAAATATCCTTGACATACTATTGCTGTCCGGATTGTTGTACCTCCTTTACAGTTTCGTTAGAAACAAACATGCCGCGAGAATACTCATGGGAGTCGGGGCGCTTATATTGCTCTTTATTATCAGCGATGTATTCGATATGGTTGCGATAAACTCAATTATGCAGGGATTATATACGGTTGGAATTATTGCTTTATTTATTATATTCCAGCCCGAACTTCGCGACATGCTTGAAACGTTCGGAACCACTGCATCCTCAAGTTTCAAGAGAATTGCAAACAGGCAGACTGTTGACGAAAACGATATTCTGAATATGATTGAGGAAATCAGCGCCGCCGCATTTGAGCTTTCAAGTAAGGGAGAGGGTGCTTTGATAGTCATCGAGCGCGCCGGCAGACTGCGCAATCAGATGACCGAGGGAACAAAGATAGATGCGATAGTATCGCGTCAGCTTTTGTGTAACATATTCGTCAACCGTTCTCCGCTTCATGACGGAGCGGTCATCATACGCGATTGCAGAATAGTGACAGCATCGAGTAAGTCAAAGACGATAGCCGAGGACAATGATATGGTAGAAGGTCTCGGAACACGTCACCGTGCTGCACTCAGAATAAGCGAGGTAAGTGATGCAGTGGTCGTAGTTGTATCTGAGGAAACGGGTAATATTTCAATTGCCAACAACAGATTGCTTAAGCGCGATTACAACGATATAGGAAAGGGCGGAAAGCACAAGTCAAACGATTTGAGAGATGACCTTTACAAGCTTATGACAGGCAAAAATGTTGACGAACCCACTTTCCCGATTGGCGAGGAGAAATCCGCCCAAGATAAGAAATTCAAGAAAAACGGAAAGAGAGGCAAGACGAAGGTATGAAGCAGCACGAATTCATGAAGGATACGGATGAAAACGGAAATGAATCGATAAGTGTATCGTATAAGCCCAGACGAAGATTCAATCTCTTTGCGTTTCTTGTATGCTTTGTTATAGCTTCGATAATCTGGCTTTGGATGGTAAATATCAATGATACCGATATGACAGAGACCATGGTCTTGAAAATAGAATATGTCGGACTTGGGGTGCTTGAGGAAGACGAGATGATGATATACGGAATGGATAAAAACGAGATAACCGTAACCTTAAGAGGGTCAAACCGTGATATAAGAAAGCACGACCCGGAGGAGTATAAAGCAGTAGTAGATGTTACCGCAATTAAAGATACGGGACAATATACGCTTCCCCTTACTGTGAAGATTCCCGAGGATGTTAATGTGACGGTCGACTCAGCACCCCTCAACATCAGCCTGACGGCTGATAAAATTGCGCAAAAAGATATTAATTTCAGCGTAATGGTATCAAACGTCCAGGACGGAGGACCGATAACCTATTCGTTCGAAAGTACACAGCGTGTAGATGACATCGAAATAGATAAGATACACATAAAGGGACCGAAGCAGGTAATCGATCTGATAAGCTACGCGAGGTTCAACGTAAACGGAAATTTTGTCCTTTCGCAGGATGAAATGGATTTTTCGGGTTTTCCGCTCGTGTTCCTCGATAAGAACCTAAACGAGATTGTAAACATAAATGATATCGTAGAGTACTCGACTGAAGAAATTGATGTTCATGTAGAAGCGACAGCGTACAAAAACATACCGCTCAGAATTGACGTTGCTCCGGGCGTGGTATATAAATCCAGCACAGATACAATTTCAATCTGGGGTGTGCCGTCTGTTGTACGTGCCATAAACGAGTATCCGATTGATAAAACAGATGCAAGACCCGGTACTACCAGCACGATAGAGCTTACTACCGACTCTTTTGACGACGGAGTTTTCGTCAACGACGTCATTAAGGTCATAATCAGTTTTGAAGAAATAACGGATTGAGTAAAATGAACAAGACATATATTCTCGACGGACTGTCGCTTTCTCCGTTTGATGATGAGTCAAGAGTCTTTGAGCTTGCGCAAAAAAAGCTTAAGAGCGCAGGAATAGCGACGACCGACCTTGAGATGAATATATTTAAAAAGAGTGTCGATGCGAGGAAGAAGGAAGATATAAGACTTGTCTACTCGGTTTCGGTCAAAACGGAAAGATGCGGAGATGAGCATAAATTCTCAAAGCTCGGCGCAAGAAAAGTCGTGCTTGACGAGCTTTTGGTCGAGCGAGGAAACATAAAAATGACATCCCGTCCGCTTGTAGTCGGAATGGGACCCGCGGGACTTTTCTGCGCGCTTATCTTAGCTGAAAACGGATACAGACCGATAATAATCGACCGCGGAGACAGTGTACAAGACAGGGTGAGAGCAGTCGACAGATTTTACTCTCAAAGAGTGCTTGACACAGAGTCGAATATTCAGTTCGGCGCAGGCGGAGCAGGAACCTTTTCGGACGGGAAGCTGCTTACAAGGATAAATGACCCCAAATGCTCATATGTCCTTGATACTCTCAGGCGTTTCGGCGCACCCGAAGACATTACGGTCAAGGCAAAGCCGCACATCGGGACGGATATTTTACGAGGCGTTGTTGACAATATGCTCTCGGAGATTAAAAGACTTGGCGGAGAGGTCATATACCGTTGCAAGCTCACAGATATTGAAGAGACCGGAGACGGATATGTGGTTGCCAAAACAACAAAGGGTGATTTTCTGTGTTCTGCTCTCGTTTTGGCACTCGGACACAGTGCAAGAGATACGTACAGGATGCTGATTGAAAAGAATTTCAGCATAACCGCAAAGCCCATATCTGTCGGTGTCAGAATAGAGCATAAAAGGAGCTTTATCGAACAGGCGTTGTATGGCAGATTTGCAGGGGTTGCATCGCTCGGAGCGGCGGAATATGCCTTATCGGACACAAAGGGCGAGAGGGGAGTTTACACCTTTTGCATGTGTCCGGGCGGCGAGGTCGTTGCCGCGGCGAGCGAAGAGGGCGGAGTAGTCGTAAACGGTATGAGTTCATACGCAAGAGACGGAGAAAACTCAAATTCCGCTGTTGCCGTTTCGGTGCGCCCCGATGATTTTGAGCCGATAGACGGAAGCCTTGCGCTCGGTGCAATCGAGTATCAGAGAAGGGTAGAGAGAGCGGCGTTTGCCGCAGGCGGAGGGGATTATTCTGTTCCCGTGCAAACGGTTGGGGATTTTCTCGGGAAAAAGAGCGGAAGTCAGCCACACGGCGTGATGCCGACTTACATGGGCGGAAACAGTTTTAAGGTCGCCGATATGGACGATGTATTGCCCCTGTGTGTGACGAGGACGCTGAGATACGGTCTTTTGAGCTTTGACAAGAAAATCAAAGGCTTTGCGACCGACGAAGCCTTGCTTTCGGGTGCCGAAACACGCACCTCCGCACCCGTAAGGATACTTCGCGGTGAGGATATGAAAGCCCTTGGCATGGGTAACATTTATCCGTGCGGAGAAGGCGCCGGATATGCCGGCGGAATTACGAGCGCGGCGGTCGACGGTGTGAAGGTCGCATTGGCGATAGCCGCTCGCTTTGCGCCATTAGAATAAACGATAATTTGGAGATGAAATGAGTTTAACCGAGAAAAAGAAGGTCTGGTCACTGAGGTATACGCCGGGAAACAGTGAAGCAGACTCTGAAATAAGAGATATTGCGCAAAAGCTCTCCATAAGCGAGGTAGTTGCGAGACTGATATATAACAGAGGATTTCATGATGCCGAGAGCTGTGAGTCATTCATGCATCCGTCAATGCAGATCCTTCACAGTCCCTTTGAGCTTAAAGATATGGATAGGGCAACCGAGAGGGTAATGCAGGCGTTGAGCCTCGGAGAGAAGATAACGGTCTACGGGGATTATGACGTTGACGGAGTGACCTCGGTAACACTGCTGTATATATACTTAAAGTCACTCGGCGCATACGTTGATTATTATATACCGCTCCGCGCGAAAGAGGGATACGGCGTGTCCTCGTCGGCAATTGATACCATTTACAAGACGGGAACGAAGCTGATAATCACGGTAGATACGGGAATAACCGCATCCGAAGAGGTCGAGTACGCAAGGTCGCTCGGAATAGATACAGTAGTCACCGACCACCACGAATGTCACGGTGAGATACCGAATGCATGTGCGGTCGTCAATCCTCACAGACCCGATTGCACGTATCCTTTCTGTGAGCTTGCCGGTGTCGGAGTCGTATTCAAGCTTGTATGCGGACTTGAAAGTGTAAGACATCCCGAATTGTCCGAGAGCGAATGTGTTAAAAAAATATGCGATCAATATATTGATCTGGTTGCGGTCGGAACGATAGCAGATGTGATGCCCCTTATCGATGAAAACAGACTTATCGTCAAGCTCGGGCTTTCATCGATTGAGAACAATACGCGAACAGGGCTTGCCGCACTTATTGAGGCGGCAAATAACGCAACTCTTACAAGACCTGCGACGGGAGTTGCCGAAAAGAACACTAAAAAGAGAAAGATTAACTCGGGATATATCAGCTTCTCCTTAGCCCCCAGAATAAATGCCGCAGGAAGAATAAGCTCGGCATCTAAGGCGGTTGAGCTGCTTCTTTCGGAGGACACGGAAAAAGCGCAGAGACTTGCGGAAGAGCTTTGTGAAATAAATCTTTTGCGCCAGCGAGAGGAGAACAGCATCGCAGAGGAGGCGTACCGCAAGATAGAGGAGACTCACGATTTCAAAAACGACAAGGTGATAGTTATTGAAAACGACACCTGGCAGCAGGGAATAATCGGAATCGTAGCATCAAGAATCACCGAGAAATACGGTCTGCCGTCGATTTTGATTTCTTTTGACGGGGCGACCGACGGTGACAGCGACCCTCACGACGTAGGCAAAGGCTCGGGAAGGAGTATCAAGGGCTTCAACTTGGTAAACGCGCTCGATTATTGCAAAGAGCATCTCGTTCAATTCGGAGGGCATGAGCTGGCGGCGGGACTTTCGGTCATGCGATGTAATATTGACACCTTTCGGAAGATGATAAACGATTATGCAAGAGAGAATTTCTCAGAGGATATGTTTGATATAAAGTGCGAGGCTGACTGTGAGCTTTCGACCGACGAGATTTCCATGGATGTGGTCGAAGAGATAGCCATGCTTGAGCCTTTCGGCGTAGCCAATCAAACACCGCAGTTTCTTGTGAGAAATCTTGTGCTTGAGCGCATTATCGCGATGGGTGCGGGAAAGCACTCAAAGCTCGTACTGTCGTACGGTGATAAGAGTTTCACGGCGGTATGCTTCGGTATGGCAGCATCGACTCTCAATTATCACTTCGGTGAGAAGGTAGACCTTCTGTGTCAGCTCGGCATAAATGAGTTCAGAGGACAAAAGAGCCTTCAGCTTATCGCTCAGGATATACGCCTCTCAGAGGTGCTTGCCGATAAATACAAGACCGAGAAAGAGAGATATCTCAGCATTGTCGGCGGTTCGGGTTTTGCAAAAGACGAGGACATTTTGCCAAGCAGAGCAGACATTGCGAGTGTTTACAAGTTTTTGAGGTATGAGGGCATGTGCGGACATACCGTTTACAGTTACAGAGCGCTTCACTGCTCGATCATCGAACAGATGAATCTAGACATAAGCACATTAAAGCTCAGATTTATCATAAAAATTCTTTCGGACATGAAGGTGTGTGAGTTCGATGAGCTTGGTGAGGACATCTTTGAGTTTGAGGTCTGCAAAAATGCGGAAAAGAGCAACATTGAGTTGACAAAAACATATAAAATGCTTGAGATGCAATTGAGAGCATAAATACGACGGATAGTCGATAGCTTTAAACTTTGTGCCGGTGCAACAGTGCCGGAAGGAGAAGTATTATCTATGGAATCAAATTCAGCAAACACGGAATTTAACTGTAACAGATTACTTGACCTGTTACGTGTTTCGGGAAAAAATTTTGACCTTGAAAAGGTCAAACGTGCATATGAATATGCAAATGAGCTTCACCGCGGACAGTTTCGTCAGAGCGGAGAGCCGTATATCTCGCACCCATTGGCGGTTGCGGAAATAGTCGCCGGACTCGGTCTTGACACCGACTCGGTATGTGCGGCGTTGCTCCACGATACGGTCGAAGACTGCTCTGATAAGGTCGAACTTCGTGATATCGAAAAAAATTTCGGAAAAGATGTCGCTCAGCTTGTCGACGGACTGACAAAAATCGTTTTTTTGCAGGTAGAGGATAAGGAAGAGCAGCAGATAGAGAATCTTCGCAAAATGCTGCTTGCCATGCATAGAGACGTTCGAGTTATCTTTATAAAGCTCTGCGACAGACTGCATAATATGCGCACGCTTGACGCGAAGCCCGAGGAAAAGAGACGTTTGACCGCGCTTGAAACGATGCAGGTTTACGCACCCTTGGCGCACCGTCTCGGAATACAGAAGATCAAGCAAGAGCTTGAAAATATAGGTATCCGTTACCTTGACCCGATAGGATATAAGGAGGTTAAGGATTCAATCGAGAATAAATACGGACAAAGCCTTAACGTAATTGAGAATATTCGCTCTGAAATATCCGAAAAGCTCACGGAGAATCATATAAACTTCACGCTTGAAGGACGAATCAAAACTGTTTACAGCATCTACAAAAAGATGTATAACCAGAACAAGAGCTTTGATGAAATATACGATTTTTACGCCGTCCGAGTCATCGTTGAGACCGAGCTTGAGTGTTATACCACGCTCGGACTTATACATGAGATGTTCAATTCTATCCCGGGACGTTTCAAGGACTATATATCAACTCCGAAGCCCAATATGTACCGTTCTCTCCACACCACTGTAATAGGACGTGACGGAATCCCGTTTGAAGTACAGATACGTACAAGAGAGATGCATCACATTGCGGAATACGGTATCGCGGCGCACTGGAAGTACAAGTCGGGCGCATCCTCTAAGGAAGATATGGACAAAAAGCTTGAGTGGATATCCAAGCTTATCGAGACAGAGGGTGAGACGCGCGACCATGATGAGTTTATTAACGCGCTGAAGACCGATATTTTTCAGGACGAAGTGTTTGTATTTACACCGAAGGGCGATGTAATAGCGCTTCCACAGGGGGCTACGGTCATTGACTTTGCATTTGCAATACACTCTGCGGTTGGAAACAAGATGATAGGCGCGAAGATCAACGGAATGATAGTGCCTATTGACCGAGTCGTCGAAAACGGAGAGATAGTCGAAATACTGACGTCGTCGGTTTCAAAGGGACCGAGCAGAGATTGGCTCAATATCGTCAAGACAAGCGAGGCGCGCTCAAAAATCAAGCAGTGGTTTAAGAAGGAGACTCGCGTTGAGAATATATCTCTCGGACGCTCTATCGTTGAAGGGGAGTTCAGAAAACAGAATCTCAAGCTTGACGAGCAGGAGAGAGGCGAGGTAGTTACCGCAATTGCGCAGAGAATCGGATTTGCGAGTGCCGACGACCTCTATAACGGCGTCGGATACGGCGGAATATCTATAAACAAGCTTTCCAACAAGATAAAAGAGGAATCGTTAAGATTTACCGCCCCGGAGAGCGAGCCTGTGGAGATCACCGAAGAACAGCTTGTTCAAAAAACCGTTGCTAAGCCGAAAAACCTCAAGTCGAACAGCGGCATTATCGTCGACGGCGAGAGCGGATGTCAGGTCAAGTTTGCAAAGTGCTGTAACCCTCTGCCGGGCGATGAAGTGATCGGATTTGTCACAAAGGGCTATGGAATATCGATACACAAGAAGGATTGCCCGAATGTAATCGAGGGCATGAAGAAGGAAGAGAACAGCGACAGATGGAAGATCGCGCGCTGGGAAGCCTCCGACGGTCAGGACTCGTCGAGAAATGTCTACGAGGCTCTGCTCCAGCTCTTTACCGAGGACAGGATGGGAATGCTTGCGGACGTTGCGGTCGCGCTTGCCGATATGAAGGTCGCTATATTGCAGGTAAACTCGCAAAAGCGCACTAACGGAAGGTGTATAATAAGTCTGAAGATAAGCTGTAAGAACATCGACCACTACAATTCTATTGTCGCGCGCCTCCGTTCTCTTGACGGAGTCGACAGCGTGGGACGCGGATTTTCATAAATAAGGACAGGAAAAATGAAAGCAGTAATTCAGAGAGTAAAAAATGCATATGTGAGGGTCGACGGTTTGACTGTCGGCGAGTGCGGCGAGGGACTTATGATACTTCTCGGCGTTGCTCGGGGAGACTGCGAGGAGGACGCAAGACTACTCGCTGCCAAGATATGCAATCTGAGAATTTTTACCGACGAAAACGACAAGATGAATCTTTCTGTCAAAACGGTCGGCGGAGAGGCTCTCGTCATTTCTCAATTCACTCTTATGGCGAATTACAAGCACGGAAACCGCCCCGATTTTCTTGAAAGCGCACCGCCAGACGAGGCAAACAGGCTTTACGAGTATTTCGTCTCGCTTATGTCGGATGAGCTGAAGCATGTAGACAAGGGAATATTCGGAGCGCATATGGAGGTCGGACTTGTGAATGACGGACCTGTGACCATTGTAATGGACAGCGAAATGCTGAAAAAGAAACAAAAATGAAAAGGACAGGATTTTTTAATGAAGCTTAATGTAAGCGGAAATATAAATCAATATTATGTGCAGACGCTTTGCATGATATTTTTCCCGGGAGAAAAATTTTCAGAGGATCAATGTGCAGAGACCGACGGCGAGGCTGTACCCGAGTTGTCTCTCACGCTTGAAGAAAATGACGACGGAGTCAAGGTGTTTGCGGAGCTGTCTCTTGATGAAAAGTTTTCGTCGTGCGAGAAGATTTATCCCGTGCGTGACGATATAACACCGGACAGGCTCAAAAAGATTGCGGTCGGAGATGCCATTCTTTCGGTTTGCGGAGAGGCAATAGGTTACCGCCCATCTTGGGGCATGCTTGTCGGCGTAAGACCGTCAAAGGTCGCGACCGAGATGCTTGAGAGCGGAATGAGCAAGACGAGAGTTAAAAAGGCACTTGTAAGTGATTATTTTGTTATTCCCAAAAAAGCATCGCTTGCGACCGAGGTCGCGCTCAATGAGGCTGAATTTGTGAAAAGCGCAGATAGCCGTGAGTGCAGTGTCTATATCTCAATTCCTTTCTGCCCGACAAGGTGCGCGTATTGCTCGTTCGTATCATATACGTCAAAAAAGCTCCTCTCGACTATTCCCGACTATCTTACCGCACTCATCGACGAGATAAACAGGACGTTTTCGCTGATACGTGAGCTTGGACTCAAGGTCAAGACCGTATATATCGGCGGAGGAACACCGACGATACTTGATGAGACTCAGCTCGACCTTCTGCTATATACCGTCGAGAGCAATATCGACATCTCGACTCTTGCGGAATATACTCTTGAAGCAGGACGCCCCGACACGATAACCGAAGGAAAAATGCGTATAGCATACAAGAGGGGAGTTACGAGAATAAGCGTCAACCCCCAGACTCTGAATGACGACGTGCTGAAGATAATCGGACGCTCGCACACAGCGGATGACTTTTTGAGAGCATACGATATCGCACGAAATTCGGGAATTAAGATAATAAATACCGACGTTATTGCAGGTCTTCCGGGCGACAAGTTTTCAAGCTTTGCGGCGTCGTATGACAAGATAGTGTCATTAAGACCCGAAAACTTGACAGTACATACGTTCAGCGTAAAGAAGGCGAGTGATTTCCTCAAAAACAGCAGTCATATCTACTCCGTGCGCGGAGGCGACGTCGGAAAGTGCATCGACTACTCGCAGATAACCGCACAGCACGAGGGATATCAGCCGTATTACATGTATAGGCAGAAAAATACGGTCGGAAATTATGAGAACGTAGGCTTTGCGCTCGACGGATACAAGGGACTTTACAACATCTACATGATGGAAGAGATACACTCGATCTTCGCATGCGGAGCGGGAGCGGTCTCGAAATTTGTTGATTATCTGCCACGGGACGGCAGTCCGAGAGTGATTGAGAGATTTTTCAATCCCAAGTACCCATACGAATATCTCTCTGATAACAAGACCGACAGAAAAATAGAGGCGGCACGTGAATTTTACGCGCGCAGAAATTTAGTGTGAAGGAAGAGAAATGAAGATTTTATTCAAGAATGTCAGGACACTTGAGGGCGGTGTGAACGGCTCGGTAAATCTGCTCACAGACGGTAAATTTATATCCTACATCGGCAAAGACACCCCCTGTGCGGACAAGGTGATAGAGGGCAACGGAAATCTCCTTATGCCTGCCTTTTACAATGCTCACTGCCACAGCGCGATGACTCTTTTCCGCGGATACGGAGACGACCTCCCGCTTCAAAAGTGGCTCAATGAGAAGATTTTTCCCGCAGAGGACAGACTGAACGAGGAAAGAGTTTATACAGGCTCACTTCTCGCAATCGCCGAGATGATAAGATGCGGCGTGGTCTCATTTTCGGATATGTATTTCTTCCTCGACCAGACGGCGAGAGCAGTAGAGGAGAGCGGTATAAAGGCAAATCTCTCGCGTTCTATCGTTTCATTTGATAAGGATGAGGATTTCTCAAAGAATACGAGAATAAAGGAGTCGCTTGATGTCTTTAACAGATGGAACGGACAGGCGGACGGAAGAATAAAGATCGATATGTCTCTCCATGCCGAATACACCAATGTCGAACCCTGCTTCAGATATGTAGCGGAGCTTACAAAGGAACTTAAGACCGGATTTCAGATACACGTATCCGAGACAAAGTCGGAGCATGAGGAGTGCATACAAAGACACGGAATGACACCCATGCGTTTTCTTGAGAGTTGCGGAGTGCTTGAGCTTCCCGTGACTGCGGCGCATTGTGTTTACGTTACCGATGACGATATCAGGCTTATGGCAGAGAGAGGAGTCACCGCGGCTCACAATCCGGTCAGCAATCTCAAGCTCGGAAGCGGAATAATGCCTTACGCCAAAATGAAGGCGGCAGGAGTCAATGTTGCCCTCGGAACCGACGGAGTTGCATCGAATAATCGATTGAGCGTCCTTCGTGAGCTTCAGTATGCGGCGCTTATCCATAAGGGCGCGGAATGCGACCCTGCCGCGACTAGCGCGCACGAGATGATAAAATGCGCAACACGCAACGGAGCGGTTGCGCAGGGAAGAGATGATTGCGGAGAGATAAGGGAGGGCATGAGGGCTGACCTTATTCTCATTGATATGGATGCGGTCAACAATATCCCGTCCTATGACCTTGAATCGACCGTTGCATATAGTGCTGACGAGTCCAATGTTTTGATGACTCTCGCCGACGGCAACATACTTTACGACAGGGGAACATATACTACGATTGATGAAGAATTGATGAAATATAACGCAAAGAAGGTTATCTCTCATTATTTTGACTGAAATCGGAGGATAGATGGAGAAAAAACGGCTGGAGCTTGAGATAATAAAAAGCAAGGGACAAACGAAAAAAGAAGGAAATCGAAATTTTTATTCGGGCGTTCTTGTCCTCTCGCTTTCAGCCGTTATAGTCAAGATTATCGGACTTGTCTACAAAATACCCATGCTCAGACTTTTAGGCAGCGAGGGCATGGGATATTTTAATTCCGCTTACGAGATATATGCGCTTTTGTGTATCATCTCGACCGCGGGACTGCCCGTGGCAATGTCGGTGATGATATCGAGGGAGAGAGACGGAGCGGAGAGTATCTTCAAGGCGTCAATGAGACTGTTTTTAGTCCTCGGGGTGCTTGGAAGCGCACTAATGCTTGGTTTCTCATATCCGCTTGCAATTTTTCTCGGAAGCGATAAGAGCTTTTATTGTATATTGGCTATCGCACCGACTCTCTTTTTTATCTGCGTGACGAGCGCATACAGGGGATATTTTCAAGGGCTGTCACGCATGATGCCAACGGCAGTGTCGCAGGTGATAGAGGCACTCGGAAAGCTTGTTTTGGGTCTGCTTTTTGCTTATGTCGCTTTGATTTCGGGATTGCCGGTTGAAACAGTCGCCGCCTTCGCGGTGCTTGGACTGCTGTGCGGAAGCGCGATATCCTCTTTGTACCTTTTGCTTGTCAAAAGGTTTAAAAGAGAGACTCTGCAAATCGGTTTATCCGAAGGAACAAGAGGGATAACGAAAGAGCTTATATCATCGGCATTTCCGATAACGCTTTCGGCGGCGGTCGTGAGTGTAACGAAAATGATTGATATGACGATGATACTCCGCCGTCTTCAGGATATAGGCTATTCGGGAGAACAAGCCTTTTCGGCGTATGGCGGATATACCACGCTCTGCCTGCCGCTTTTCTCGCTCGCACCTGCGCTTATAAGCTCGGTTGCCATGCCTATCCTGCCGAAGCTCAGTCATGCGATAGCGCTCGGAGACCGTGAGACACAGGCAGAGACCGTAAATGACGGTATGCGCTTGACATCAATCATAGCGATGCCGATGTCGGTTGGACTTGTACTTTACTCAAAAGAAATACTTGAATTGCTGTTCCGCGGAGAATACAGTGCGATAGAGCTTTGTGCGCCGCTGCTTACACTGCTCTCGCTCTCAATTACGTTTTCATGTATGGTAACGCTCGGCAATGCGATACTCCAGGCTTACGGGCGACCGTCCTTGCCTTTGCTTGCAATGGGTGTGGGAGCGGTAATAAAAATAATCCTCGCATATTTTCTCATTGGAAACATCGAGATAAATATTGCAGGCGCACCGATAAGCACGTTTTTTTGCGATCTTGTGATAAATATAGTAAATTTTCATTTTATCAGCAGACTTGTGCCGGGGAAGCTCGATGTCGGAAAAGCGTTTGTCGCTCCGTTTGCGGCAGCCGTCATATCGGTAGGCGCATCGAAGATTATTTACGGTGCCATGTCTGCAAAGCTCGGAGAGGGAACATTTCTCACACTTTGCGCAATTGCTTCAGCGGCAGTAATGTACCTTATCACATGTATCGCGCTTAAGGTAATAGATGTAAACGAGATAAAAAGAATGGTCACGGCGAGAGGAAAGTCCTCAGTGACCGACTGATATATCATAAGAGAGGAAGAATAAAAATGAACATTTTGACGGATAATGAAAGACAGGAAAAAATCGCACGCCTTCTGAGCGCGCAAAAATATGACTTTGATGACCTTGTAGAGATAGTAACGGTGCTCAGAAGCAACGGGGGATGCCCTTGGGACAAGGAGCAGACACATAAGAGCCTGCGCCGAGACTTTATCGAAGAAACATACGAGGTCATCGAGGCGATAGATACCGAGGACCCGAAGCTGCTTCGCGAAGAACTCGGAGACGTCATGCTTCAGGTCGTTTTTCATGCGGATATTGAACACGAAGAGGGAAGATTTGATATCAACGACGTTGCAAATGATATCTGCGTCAAACTCATACACCGTCATCCGCATGTTTTCGGAGAACTAAAGCTCGATAACAGCGCGGACGTGCTTGAAAATTGGGATAAGATAAAGGGCGTGGAAAAGCAGAGAAACACTCTGACTGATAAGCTGCGCTCGATCCCTCCCATGCTTCCCGCGCTTATGCGAGCGCAAAAGGTTGGAAAAAAGGCATCATTTTTTGATTTTGAGACGACCGAAGCGGTTTATGATAAACTCTATGAGGAGATATCGGAGGTCAAAGAGGCGGCAGAGTCGGGTGACGGTGACGCGGTAATGGAGGAGATGGGCGACCTGCTTTTGACGGTCACAAGCCTTGCCCGCAAGCTCGGAGTTGACAGCGAACAGGCGCTTTTCAACGCAACGAACAAATTTATTGACAGATTTGAGAAGGTCGAAAATTCCGTTTTGAAACAAGGAAAAAGGGTTGAAAATATGACTATGACCGAGCTTGATGAGATATGGGATGGCATAAAACACAAACAATAGTCTGAAAATGCCGAAAAAACCAATAAAAATATGGATTTTCGCATATTTTTTTACGAAAAACTATTGCAAATATTTATTTTGTATGGTATAATTAGCTAAACAAATGAAGTGGATTTGCCGTTTGGGTGGTGCATTTGACTACTGTTTTGCATTTCCATAAAATATATAAAAAAGAAAGAGGTTTACCATGAAAAAGTTACAGCTTACAGACGCAGTAGCAGCAAAGGCACAAATGACAAAGAAGGATGCAGCGGCAGCAGTTGACGCAGTTCTCGAAGTAATCGCAGAAGCACTCGCAAGCGGCGATGATGTTAAGATCACAGGCTTTGGCGGATTTGAGGTTAAGGAGCGCGCAGCAAGAGAGGGTAGAAACCCCAAGACAGGCGAGAAGGTAGCTATCCCTGCTTCCAAGTACGTTGCATTCAGCGCAGGCAGTACACTTAAGGAAAAAGTAAACGGCTGATTTAAATGAGGCTTGATAAATATCTGAAGGTATCGAGAATAATAAAGAGACGTACCGTTGCCAACGATGCATGCGATACAGAGCATGTCAGCGTTAACGGCAGACCTGCAAAGGCATCATACGATGTCAAGCAGGGCGACATCATTGAGGTTACATTCGGACAGAGAACGCTTAAAGTCAGGGTTCTCGACGTAAAGGACTTCACCGCAAAGGCAGACGCATCGTCACTTTATGAAGTAATCGAATAACCGTGAAGATCTCCGCATATAATGTACTATTCGGTGCTGTATGCGGAGGTTTTTCTATGAATGAGTCGGTTTCGCAAAAAAGACATTCAATTTTCTCGTCCCAGAGAGAGGGGATAAAAATAGATGGAGTTATCGATGTTGTAAGTTTTGACGAGCGCGGAGTTGCACTTGAAACGGTGTGCGGAAGTATGGCGGTCGAGGGTGAAGAATTGCATGTAACCGTCCTCAACATAACAGATGGAAAGGTCGAGATTGAAGGCAGAATAAACGGTATATATTACTACGAAAACAGACCGAGCGAAAAACGCGGACTTTTCTCAAGGCGCCGCGAGTGAGAGGTGAGATGAATTGATAGATCTCTCGCAGGAGCTGATTTTTTCGCTGATTTTAAGGTCGCTCGCTATTGGGGCATTGCTGGGTCTTGCGTACGAGTCCGTGCGGATATTAAAGATGCTTATAGGAATAGGGAAAAAGGGAAGATTTCGCAAAGCTATTTCCGCAGTTTTATTATTTATTACAGACTTTCTCTTTTGTCTTCTTTCGGCATCGGTTGCGATTCTCCTGACTTATAATGTGAGCGGAGGAGTATTTCGCGGATGTGTTTATCTGTGTATGGCGCTCGGACTGCTGCTGTACAGGCTTACCGTAGGCAGGATTTTGTATAAGATCGAGTTGGTCTTGACAGGGTTTATCAAAAAAGTGATAAAGACCGTTTTGAAAATCTTTTTCGTTCCCATCAGGGCAATTTTTTTGCTGTTTGTTAAATTATATGGCTTGACAATAGGTAAAATTATTGGTAAAATAAAGTGTAAGGCAGAGCAAAGACGGCAAGAGCGAAAAAAGGCACTTGAAGAAGAGGAAGCCAATGCAAACAAGTCTTTGTGCGAGCCTATGTGTGAAAAGGAAGAGGATAAGAATGTCTGTAAACGAGAAGGATACAAAAAAGAAGGTCGAATCAGCTTCGGCAGGCGCAGAGCCTCTTGAGCAAATTGCAGACGAGCAGTCCGAGAAGAATTTGGAATGCGCGATAAAGAAGGGGATGAAGACCCCACATATAAAGGTGATATCGAGGCTTTTGCTTGCGACGTTGCTTTTGTCGGCGCTTGCATCGTTTGGTGCCGGGCTGATTAAATATAATGAATTGCAGAGGGAGAAGGCGGCTCTTGAGCAAAAGCTCGACGAGCGCGAGGCGGAGGTTGAAAAACTCGAATATCTTATTAATTGCCCCGTGGACTATGATTATATTGTCAGGGTTGCGAAGGAAAAGTTGAATCTCTATCTTCCCGACGAGATAATATATCACAATGATTCAAATAAGAAATAGTGTTTTCAGAATATAAGCGACAAAAGAGGGATGAGTCAAATGCGCAGATGCGTTTGACTCATCCCCCTTGTTTTGATGTTTTATTTAACAAATACGCTGACGCTCAAAGGACTGACCGAAACCTCCCCCGAGGCAATCTCGATAGCTTCGCTGCCTGCCGTGGTACCGTTTGCCACGAGTTTATACACGCCGTCAAGCTCGGCATTTAAAATTTCCGAAGATGGATTTATCACAACTATTGCCTTCTCACCGTCGGGAGAAACAAATTCCGCCACGGTCGCACCGTATTTGAGGTCGGTGAAGGTGACAGTTACGTCGGTTCCGCTTGTGAATATGCCGTATGTTTTTCTCATTTCGAGAAGACCTTTGTAATACTGCATCATGGCGTATTCATAAGAGTCGGGAGTCAGTGCATCCCAATTGATGTTGTTTATCTCGTCGCTCGAATTATAGCTGTTGTGCTCGCCGTCCTTCGTGCGGAGCATTTCCTCTCCTGCTTGCATAAAAGGAGTACCTTGGGATATCATCAGTATTGCCGCGCCGAGTCGGTTCATCGCCATTCTTTCTTCGACCGTTGCGTCGGGATTTGTAATTGCAAGCTTATCCCAAAGAGTGTGGTTGTCATGCGCGCTCATATAGTTTATAACCATCGCGTTGTCAACTCTCCACGTCTGCCCCGAGATACTTCCGCCCGAGATACCGAATTGGATCTTTCGGAGATTTACTGATGCATTGCCGTTGATATATCCGCCGACATTTTCGTCAAATACGCTTCCTTTGAGTCCGTCGCGAATGACGTCGTTAAATACCGCAATACTTCCTGCCGCATCATTCGTAACGGGAACCTTGCTGATATTGCCTTGATTTGCCTGTGACGAGCCGTCAATAGTCGCGCCCATCGTCCAGCCCTCACCGTAGATTATTGCGTCGGGGTCAATCGTATGGACTGCCGCCTCGATATTCTTCATCGTCTCAAGGTCGTGGAGTCCCATGAGGTCAAAACGAATTCCGTCAAGGTTATATTCCTCAACCCAATACTTTACACTGTCTACCATAAATTTGCCGAACATATAGCGCTCCGATGCGGTGTCATTCCCGCAACCCGATGCGTTTGAATTCACGCCCTTATTCGTGTACCTGTAATAGTAGTAGGGAACTATCTTGTTGAACGAGCTGTTGGCGTCATACGTATGATTATATACAGCATCCATGATGACACCGATTCCCGCATCGTGCAGAGCCATGACCATCTGTTTGAATTCATTTATTCTGACCTCACCGTGATACGGGTCTGTGGAATAGCTTCCCTCGGGAACATTGTAGTTTTTCGGGTCGTAACCCCAATTGAAGCCCGAGTCTGGGTTCGACTCGTCGATCGTTGCGTAGTCGAAAACGGGGAGTAGGTGGACGTGAGTGATTCCGAGGTCTCTGAGGTAATCAATTCCTACGGGAACGCCTGCCGCATTGGTGAGTCCCTTTTCGGTGAAGGCGAGATATTTGCCCTTGTACTGAGAAGATGAAATCTTGTTTGAGAAATCACGGACATGTACTTCCCAAATAGATGCATCTGTGTAGTTCTCAATGCCTGTTGTAAAGGCACGGTCAGACTCCCACCCATCGGGGTCGGTCATGTCGAGATCTACTACCATGCTGCGGTTGCCGTTAAGCCCGGCGGCTTTTGCATACGGGTCGGTCGCGGTCTGGGTTCCTACCGAGGTGGTGACGGTATACGTGTAATATGTTCCGTGACCGCACGCTTCGGTGTGTGACCATACACCCTTGTCTCCGCGTACCATTTCGACCTGCTTATATGCCCCTCCCTCGTTACCCGAGGCGTAGAGGTCAAGCACGACGCGAGACGCGGTCGGTGCCCAGACCTTGAAGGTCGTGTTTTCACCGTTTATGACCGCTCCGAGGTCATCGCCGTCGTAAAGAAGGTTGTCCTTGAAATATTTGCTGTCAAAAATTTCTGTCGGAACGGCAACCTTTTTGCCGTAGCCGTCAAGTTCGACCGTGTATTCCTTGGAAATGTCTATCTCTTCCTCAATCGTAATATAGGATTTGGAAGAATTGACACCGAGGTTTGATATTTCGCTCACGGTCATTTTTTTGTCGCCCTGATATACGCTGACCATGCTTTGGTCGGTTATTTTTGCGGCAGGGGAGATGTTTATCTGTATTTGGTGCAGGTCGGTAATACCTGCGAAGGTAAAGTTTTTAATCTGCATAAGGTTCTTTCCGTCATGTGAAGTGTACTGAGCGCCGTCTCCGGGCTTCAGCCAAATAAATGTTTCCTCGTCTTCCAAAATGGCAAATCTGTCATCGGAGAAGTCTTTTGTCGCGCTTCCCCAGGACGTGCCTCCCGGATCCGAGCAATCGCGTCTTACGATAAATCCTACCTCTGTGATGTTTTCGGGAATGTTGACAACGACCTTTGCTCCGTATTCACATTCGTGGAAAAGGTATCCGCTGCCGTCTTTTCCGTCCCACCACATCCAGATGTCGCATGTTGCGATGTCAAGATTCGGATATGTCCAATAAATGGTCAGTTGTTTATACCCGTCTTCTCGGGGAATTGTGTATTCACCCTCGGGAGGCTGCCACGGCGAAGTGCTGCCCATAGATGTCTCTGTTTCTGTGTCGGTCGGAGTGTTCGATATGACATTGCACGAGGTCAAGACTGCACTGAGGAGAATAATTAGCGCAAGAAGGGTAGCGATAATTTTAAAGCTTGTTTTCTTCATGTTTACCGTCCGCCTTTCGCCCAAATGTGTTTTACGCTTTAAGTCTGTTGGCTTTCTCGGTGTACGAATATATTTTTTTCTCAAGCTTTTTCGTGTCATATCCGGGGTCAATGCGCCAGCCCCAGTTTCCGTCGGGCTTTGAGGGGACGTTCATTCTTCCTTCCTCGTTTGTAAGCTCAAGATAGTCCTGCATGCTGATAATGCAGAGATTGGCTATTGACTTCATTGCAAAATTGATACATGCGGCGGTGGGAGTCTGCCTGCCCGGAATTTTATATTCCTTTTTAAATCTCGCCAACGATTCCTCATCGAGAGACTCATACCATGACCTTGTGCAGTCCGAGTCATGCGACGAGGTGTATACGATACAGTTATTCGTTTCAAACATTCTCGGCAGGTATTCGCTGTCATCCGCTCCGAAGGCAAACTGAAGGATCTTCATTCCGGGGAAGGACGTGTATGCGAGCAGTTCGCGGACGTCGTCGGTGATATATCCGAGGTCCTCGGCAATTATCTTTCCGTCGGGGAAAGCCGCCTTTATTGTTTCGAAAAGCTCTTTTCCGGGAGCATCGCACCACTCTCCGTTTATTGCGTTTTCGGCATCGGCGGGAATCGAGAAATAACTTGCAAAGCCGCGGAAGTGGTCTATTCTCAAAAGATCAAACAGAGAGAATGCGCATCCGACTCTGTCTATCCACCATCTGAAGCCCTCGTCCTGCATCTTCTCCCAATTGTATATCGGGTTGCCCCACTTTTGACCTGTTACGGAATAGGCATCGGGAGGACATCCCGCAACGACCGTAGGATTGTAATTTTCATCAAGCAGGAATTGGTCAGGGGCGCGCCAGACGTCCATGCTGTCGTGCGCCACGTAAATAGGCATATCTCCTATTATCATGATACCCTTTGAACGCGCGTATTCATGGAGAGCATTCCACTCAGACATAAATTCAAACTGAAGCCACTTCCAGAATCCACATTCGTTGGAAAATTCATAAGCACGCTCACGAGCGGATGCGCAATTTCTGTACTGAGGCTCCCATGTTATCCAAGAAGCGTGGTTATATTTAACCTTGAGTGCCATGAAGAGTGCATAGTCTTCAAGCCATGAAGAATTGTCGGCGCAGAATGAATTATATTCTTCGTCGGGAACAAATCGCGAATATGCAACTCTCAAAATGTTGTACCGTGAAAAGAAAAGCTTTCCGTAGTTGACTTTTCCTTCGTCTGCTTTCTCTCCCGACAGGTCTTTTTCATTTAAAAGTCCCTTGCCTGCAAGAATGTCGAGGTCAATAAAGTAGGGATTTCCGGCAACCGATGCAGGCGACTGATATGGGCTGTCGCCGTACGACGTGGGATTGAGAGGAAGTACCTGCCAGCAGGTTTGTCCGCATCTGTCGAGAAAATCGACAAAATCAAAAGCCGACTTGCCGAAGGAGCCGATGCCGTATTCGTTCGGAAGACTGCTTATAGGCATTAAAATGCCGCTTTTATTCGTAAAACCAAATATTTTTTCACAATTTTTCATAAAAAATCCTTTCATTGTCATATATTTTGACCAAGAATTATTATATCATCCAAATCGGATTAAGTCAATGCTTTTTGAAAAATTTTTATTCATTTTTACCTAAACAAACAAATACGCGCAAAGAAAATTGTGCATAATTTCCTTTACGCGTATTCTATGGTTAATTCTCCAAAATTATAAACTAAGAATCCACTGTGCCAGCATCAAAGTCAAAGGCATCGACAAAACCGAGATTATTGAGGATGTCCCGACAACGACAGAGGAATAACCCGAGTCGAGTCCGTAGGTTTCGGACATCATTGATACAGTTGATGCGGCGGGAAGAGCCGCGGCGGCTGTGACAAACATGGCGTATATCTCAAGACCGTCAACGGGGATAAGGATAAGCAGTATCTTTGAGATAACACAGACGAGCAGAGGAAGCACAAAGAGCTTCATGATATTGAAATAATAGAGCTTCCATGAGCAGAATATCTTCTTTGCGCTTTGTGTCGCAATGAGCGCACCCGTAATAAGCACCGATATCGGTGTGCAAAGATTTGTAAGATAACTCAACGCTTTTGAAATAAACTCGGGCATTTCAAAGCCTATCGAGGGCGCTTTGAGAAGATAGAAGATGAAACCGATGAGGCAGGGAACCGTTCCGAAGTTTATGAGAACCTTTTTTATGTTCAGCTTGATATCCTTGCGTTTGCGAGCGAAAATTCCGAGTCCCCATGTCCAGACTAAAATATTGAAGCTGAAGGTTAAAAATGAAGCCATAAACAATCCGATAGGACCGAGAAGTGCCTCAAATATCGGAAATCCGATAAAAGCACAGTTGGCGAACATGAATGAGAATTCGGATATCTTTTCCTCATCAAGATTTTTCTTATAGGGAAGAGCCATGAAGTAGGAAATGACAGCCAGCACGCCGTGAAAAACGAAACCGAGACCGAGCATTATCCACGCCATTTTTACATTTTCCTCTGTGTATTCTGCGCTTGACATCGAGTAGATGAGCATGGCGGGCTGACCGACCATGAGGATAAGTTTTGAAAGATTTTTTGATGAGATGTCGTTGATTATTCCGACCTTGCGGCAGAGAAATCCGACTGCGAGAAGGATAGTCAGTGTGGCAACGACTACGTTAAGCGCATTGAAATTCATTTTACAGGGTCTCCGTGATTTTTTCCTTTATCATTTTCATGTCCTTAAGCATGTCCTCTTTTTTGCGTGGGTCGCGCAGAAGAGCGGCAGGGTGATAGACCGCGGTCATAAGATATTTTCCTTTTTTGAACCACGTTCCATGCTCTTGAGTTATCTTGAAATCGGGTTTTATCAGTCTCATTGCCGAAATGCGGCCGAGGCATACGATTACCTTGGGGTCGATTATCTCAACCTGACGGCGCAAATAATCTATACAAGCATCTTCCTCATCGGGAAGAGGGTCGCGGTTTTTGGGCGGACGGCATTTGAGAATATTTGCGATATATACATCCTCCCGGTTGATATCAACCGCATATAAGAATTTGTCGAGCAGCTGTCCTGCGCGACCGACAAAGGGAATACCGGAAAGGTCCTCCTGCTCACCGGGTGCCTCGCCGACGAACATGATGTCGGCGTTTTCATTACCTACTCCGAAAACGCAGTTAGTGCGGGTTTTGCAAAGCGAGCATTTTTCACATTCCAAGCAGGAATTTTTGAGTTCATTAAGTGTCATACGTTAATTCATCCTTTCAAAAGGGGAATAAAAACAATACATGGACAATTATATCAAAAAAAGTCCCCGATTTCAAGAGTCGGAGACTATTTTTTTGCGCATTCCGAAAAAACTTAAAGTTTTGAGAGAATTTCAACGGCGTTTTCGGGGCATATCAGCTTTCCGTGTTCAAGAAGATATGTATTTATGTAATCTATCCTCTCGCGCTTGCCGTATTCAAGAATGAACGTAAGAGAGTCAAGACGTGAATATGCCGAGAGATTTGTGTTATCGAGAATGAGATAATAGTCGTCCGCCTCACCGCGGTAAGCGACTGCGGTCACCTCCGTGCCCCTTGCTTGCAGTACTCTGCAAACCGCACAAACATCGTGCAGGGAATCGAAGGAAAAAGCCATTTTGCCATATTCGTTTTTTCTGCTTTTGGGCAGAGCTTCGGTATGCACGGACAGAGCATGGCAGTCGTCTGTATTGCTTTTTTTCTGTTGTGTGTCACGTTTTTTCGGCTTTTTCTCGTCCTTTCTCTCGGACCCGATCTCGGGTTGCCTCGGCATACTGCTCTTCGTTACAAAAAGCTCACATCCGCCGCTTTTCGAGGTATAAAGCTGAACGAATATTTCTGCTCCTTCCGTATTGAATCCGAGTTGAAGTCTCGCCCTGTCAAGTATCGTGCGAATTGCATGTCTTGTCTCGTTGTTGGCGCAATCTGCCTCGTCACATATATTCAATTCCTTCATGTCGTGCTCGTCAAGCATTATTTTGAGTTTTGAATCGTTGATAGGTATAATTTCCATAGTAATCTCCAATC
Organism: Eubacteriales bacterium; assembly: GCA_051867975.1. Taxonomy (GTDB): domain Bacteria; phylum Bacillota; class Clostridia; order Oscillospirales; family CAG-272; genus SVTX01. Next base: position 30,600 of record JBJDZM010000079.1, read on the forward strand.
CGCCGCCCGGCGGCAGTGCAAATGTAGCTCTCGTTATATTACATTATAATACGGAACGCTGAAAAATGTAACCCCTAAAAATATGGTAATTTTGAGCGGACAAAACCGATTGACATTGGTTGAGATAAATGATATAATAAACTCAGCGTGAGGAAAGGGGGCAGGATATGAGATACGACGAAGAAAGAGACGTCATAGAGTTGTCTGTCGAGGAGCTTTGCATGTGCTCGCTTATGGGCGGAAATATCGATAACAGGCAGTCGTACAGGCGTTTTCACGAGAAGGCGGCAGACCGCACGCGTATCTATGAGACTCTGCACCTGTCCTTTGGCATGCGGTATTACGACCGTGTTGAGCTCACGAATACATGCAAGCTCGACGACGTTTATTTTTGCGTGAGCGGATATGCCGACGGCGTGCTGTGTCATCCCGACGGGTACTGCATTGATGAGGTGAGAGTCGGAACCAAAAACAGGTTTACAAACGCCGAGGAAGAGCAATACCATAGGTTAAGACTATACGCATATGCATATCTTTTATGCTCGTCCAAGGAGCGAACGAATGTTGAGACAAGGCAGGTCTTTTTTGATACCGAGCGCGGAGAATTTGAAACGGTGTGTGAAACATCCTTCAAAGATGAACTTCGGAACATTTACACCTCGCTTTTGAATAAAATCCTTTGGCGCGCGAAAATATTGCGCGACCGCGCGAGAGTGAGAATCCCCTCGGCGGCAAACGCGCGTTTCCCCTATAAGTCCTTGCGTGAGAGTCAGGGCGAAATGGTAAGGGAGTGTTACAGAGACATGAAGCACGGCTCGCGCCTCTTCTGTCAGGCACCTACGGGAATAGGAAAAACAGTCTCGACGCTCTATCCGGCGGTAAAATGCTTGGGTGAGGGAGTTGCGGATAAGATCTTTTATCTGACGTCAAAGCAGAGTATTCGCCGAGAGGCTCTTTCCGCCATGGAAAAAATGAACCACGCGGGAGTTCTGTTGCGCACCTGTGTAATATCCGCCCGAGAGAGCATGTGCCATAATGCGGCGGCGAAGATGAAGGGAGGGAGGCTTTCTTCAAACTGTAATCCCGACCTATGCCCATACGCAAAGGGATATTACGACAGAGCAAGCTATGCAATGGCAGACCTTATTGCGTCGGGCGACTGCTATGACAGCCGAAAAATCAAGGATGTCGCCGAGAAGCACAGAGTCTGTCCGTATGAGCTTTCTTTGGACCTGAGCGAGCTTTGCGATGTCATAATATGTGACTATAACTACGTCTTCTCTCCGACGGTGTATCTCAAACGGTATTTTGACGGAGAAAGATTGGAAAAGTATATCTTCCTCGTTGACGAGGCTCACAATCTGCCCGACAGAGCAAGAGAGATGTTCTCGTCAAGACTGTCTCGTCACGATTTTGAGATTCTTTTCTCGATGCTTGATGAAAATGATGCGCTCTCTGCTCCCACTCTCTCGGTGATAAGCGCGTTTGACCGTTTGGGAAACCTCTGCGACGACGATACCCACTATTCAGGGGACGGCGGACGGGTTGGATACAGTGTCAGCCGTCAACTACCGGAAAACTTTGCCGAGGAGCTTGAAGTTTTTTCAAAGAGATGCGATAATTGGCTTAAAAATAATCCCGATCATCCCGCGTTTTTCCATATAGAAGACCTCGGCTTCAAGATTTTTGAATACAAAAAGATTGCCGAGAGGTACGACAAGGGATACATCACGTTTATAACGAAGAACACCGAGGACGTCTCGCTCCTTCTTTATTGTCTTGACCCTGCAGACGAGTTGTCGCATGCGCTCGACAGGGCAGTGGCGTCGGTACTTTTTTCGGCAACGCTTACTCCGACCGATTATTTTGCGGATATCTTGGGCGGAGGCAAGAAGACGGTATCAGTCAGCTTCCGCTCGCCTTTTCCGCAGGAAAACCTCTGCGTCGCAGTGGTAGATAAGGTTAGCACAAGGTATGAGGACAGGGAAAAATCGTACAAAAAAATATCTTCCTGCATTGCAGGCACCGTATCCGCAAGACCGGGTAACTATATGGTCTTTTTCCCGTCATACAGTTATCTTGCCGAGGTCAAAAAACTTTTCTGCGCAAAATATCCAAAGGTAAAGGTCTTGGAACAGACGAAAAACATGACCGCACGGCAAAAGGAAGAATTTATCGCTTCGCTTAAGGACGACGGAAAGACGAGGGTGGCGTTTTGCGTTCTCGGCGGCTCGTTTTCGGAGGGCATCGACCTGCCGGGTGACAGGCTTATCGGCGTAATTTGTGTCGGCGTGGGACTGCCGGGACTTTCAAACGAAAACAACATAATCCGCGATTATTACGAAGAAAAAAGCGGTTGCGGATATGATTACGCATACACCTACCCCGGAATGAACTCGATCCTTCAGGCTGTCGGCAGAGTGATACGCACCGAGAGCGACCGCGGAATTGCGGTGCTTATAGACGACAGATATGCGGAGCCGAAATACAGAGCGATGTTTCCAAAGGAGTGGAAGGGAGCAAAATTTGCAGGAAATGCACAATCTCTTGCAGAAATCGCCCGTGTTTTTTGGAAAAGCGAAAAATAAAATAAATATTTTGCAAAAATTCAAAAAACATCTTGCTTTTTATGTGGCGTTGTGCTATAATAACACATATGCTTTGAATACAGCGAGAATTATTTGTTTTTTGGAGAAGGTTTAATGAGATACTGTGATATGGACCGCGCGCAGATCGGCGCGGCTTATACCGAGCTTAAAAAAGAATATGAAGAGATAAAGGCGATGGGAATGTCGCTTGATATATCGAGAGGAAAGCCGTGTACCGAGCAATTAAATCTCTCCGACGGACTTTTGACCGTACTCAAAGGGGCGGATGACTGCAAAACCGAGGCAGGCTTTGACTGCCGAAATTACGGACTTTTCGAGGGTGTTCCCGAGGCTCAAAAGCTATTCTCCGAGCTGCTTACCATTCCGTCCGAAAACATTTTGCTGGGAGGAAGCTCATCTCTGAATTTCATGTATGATACACTCGCGCGCGCCATGCTCTACGGAGTTTGCGGAAGCGATAGACCTTGGTGCCGTGAGGAAAAAGTGAAATTCATCTGCCCCGTCCCGGGGTACGACCGACATTTCAGAGTCACCGAGTCACTCGGAATCGAGATGGTAAACGTAAATATGACTCCCGAGGGACCCGATATGGACGCCGTAGAGGAGCTTGTGAAGGACCCTGCGGTAAAGGGGATCTGGTGCAATCCGAAATACTCGAATCCCGACGGAATAACCTATTCCGACGAGACCGTACGCCGTCTTGCAAGAATGAAGACCGCGGCGCACGATTTCCGTATCATGTGGGATAACGCATATGCGGTACACGACCTTTACGGCAAGAGCGACGAGCTTCTTGACATAATCGCCGAGTGTTGCGAAGCGGGAAATCCCGACAGAGTTCTTTGTTTCTATTCTACCTCCAAGATAACCTATCCCGGAGGCGGAGTCGCACTGATGGCGGCAAGTGAGAATAACTTAAAACAGATAAAGAGCGTTATGAGCGCGCAGACCATTAACTTTGATAAGCTCAACCAGCTCCGTCACGTGAGATATTTCAAAACGGCGGAGAATATGAGGGAGCATATGAAAAAGCATGCCGCGATAATCGCCCCGAAATTCGCTCTTGTCAAAAAGCACCTTTCCGAAGGACTCGGAGAACTTGGAATTGCGAGATGGACAGACCCTAACGGCGGTTATTTCATAAGCTTTTTTACAGAAAAGGGATGCGCAAAGAGAACGTACGCGCTTGCAAAGGAAGCAGGACTTACTCTTACGACCGTAGGAGCAACCTATCCTTACGGCTATGACCCCGATGACAGCAACATCCGCATAGCGCCGACATATCCGTCTCTTGATGACCTTGACCGAGCGATGAAACTTTTCGTCATATGTGTGAAGCTCGCGACGTGTGAAAAATATCTTAATGCGAAAAAATAAACAACAGGCGGCTCTCCGAGTCGCCTATATTTTAAATTATGGAAAGAAAACAAATGAAAGAAACGCAGGTTACGAAAAATCCGTACAAAAACAGCGACACAAACAAACGCTATTACACATATGACTACTACCTTAGAAAGACCTTCGGCTCAAAGTGCATGAAGATACCGATCGATGCAGGCTTTACCTGTCCGAATATCGACGGCAGATGCGCATGGGGCGGTTGCATATACTGCTCACCGAGAGGGAGCGGAGATTTCGCCGAGGACAGTACCATCCCCACCGACGAGCAATTTGAAACAGTCAAGGCTCAATTGTCTTCGAAGTGGAAGACCGACAAGTATATTCCATATTTTCAGGCTCATACGAACACATACGCACCTGCCCGGCTTGTGCGCGAAAAGATCGAGCCTGTGATGAAAAAAGAGGGAGTCGTGGGGCTGAATATCGCAACGCGAGCCGACTGCCTTGAGCCTGATGTGCTTGAATATTTGAAGGAGCTTTCCGAGATGACGGTCTTGACCGTAGAGCTTGGACTTCAGTCCGCGCACGACGAGACGGCAAAAATCATCAATAGGGGACACACATACGCCGATTTTATTGACGGGTATGAAAAACTGCGCCGTACATCGGATAAGATAAACATTTGTGTTCATGTTATTTTCGGACTTCCCGGAGAGGACAGGAAAATGATGCTCACAACGGTCAGAGAGGTTGCAAGGCTTAATCCCGAGCAGGTAAAGATACATCTTCTTCACGTTATACGCGGAACCGCACTCGCGGATATGTATCTTGACGGCAGTTATACTCCTCTGACGATGGACGAGTATGTTGATATTGTGGTGGAGGCGCTCACGCTCCTGCCGCCCGATACGGTAATAGGACGGTTGACGGGAGACGGCATGCAGAGCGAGCTTATCGCACCCGAGTGGAGCAGAAAGAAGACGGTCGTGATCAACAATATAGATAAGAGAATGTATGAGCTGAATCTTGTACAGGGACAGGCTTTCAAATCCGGCAACACATCCGACAGACTGCCGAATATGTGAAATATGTGTGTTGAAATTCATTTGTTTGTGAATGTTGTATGACTAAAGCCTCTTTTTGTTGTTTAAATAGCACAATAGCTCATATTATTTTTTGTTAATAATGCGAATTTACTTTTTGAGTCATTTGTGATAAAATGAAAGCAAAGCCAAAAGATGGTTTTGTAACAAATTTTTCAGAAAAAAGGAGAGAAAGAGTTATGAAAAAAGTTCTTTCAATACTGCTTGCTGCAGCGATGCTCATTACAGCGTTTGTTGTAGTTGCAGTACCCGTATCTGCGGCAGACGGAGAGTGGTCGGTATACACCATTAAGTCGCAGTATTTGGATTCACAAAAAGATACAGACATGTTGCGTGATATTCCCGGATATGAGTATACTGATGAGGGACTTAAAATGATTCCCGGAAAGTGGGTTGATTCGGCACCTTATGGAACATTCCAGACAACCGATACATGGGATATTTCCGACGGAATTTACCTTCAGGTAAGAGTTGATGATTTCTCATACGATGCAGGTGACTCTTGGTTTGGTTTCAGCATTTGGGACACCGACGGAGGCGTTGAACTTGGTAAGCAGGGTGGAGAATACGGACTTGGTGTTGAGACACTTATACATATGAAAAACGGTTCTGCTGCCAATGAAAGCGATAAAACTACATGGGCAGGTGCTTTGAACTCCTTCGAGTGGTTCAAGGATATTGAAGCAGGTCAGAGAGTAAAAACTCCTCAGACTGCAGAGGATAAGGCTCTGTATCAGTATACCTTCGATGAGAACAAAAAGCCAATTTTGACTCTCGAGATCCGGTGGGATGACGCAAATGAGGGTTGCGAGGTTTTCATCAATAACTCTCCCGCTCCCGATGAGTACAACCAAGCATTAAATTCATATTTCTCTGAGTTGAACTACCAGGCGTATATCGGTTTCTCATTTCACAACAGTAAAAAGGGCGGTACCGGTGCATGCACGATCCTTAAGTTCGGTACAAGTGCTGAAGATGCTACGACGCCCGTAGGTGATGATGAGAAAGACCCCGTATATCTCACCAACGATTATGCAGAGATTGCAGCTGCATCGACAGTTCCTGCAAATAAGCCTGCAATTCTTCTTAACGCTTCCAGCGAATCAAATGGCGTAGGAAAGATCTCATCGTATGCCGGTAACAAGATTCTTGTCAATGATGACAACTCTGTCAACATTACAGCTAACTTGTCTAACATAGCCTCTGCATCGTTCAGAGTTGCAAGCGATTGCTCTTACGATATAAAAGATTTCCCCATAACACTTATAATCACAAAAAACCTCTGCACATGTACATATAGGGACAATGACAATGACGGAAAACTCGATGCCGAATGTACCTGTACTGAGAAATTCAACACGTTTATTCGTGCAGGAGAAATAATTATGGATGACTCCAATTATCTCAAGGTTACCAATCCGATCTCTTATTTGGAGCCGTTCACTAATGCAGATGGTGATAGTTACTTGTACTTTATTGTTGACTGGTCTTCAATGGTAGGAGACGGCGCGGGTCAGCTTTCCGGTCGTATCCACCAAATTCGTATTGACAACATTTGGATGAAGGGTGACGATGCCAACAGAAACAACTTCGACATTTGCGAGGTTGGTTTCTTCAGATCAAGTGAAGAGGCCATTGCATACTTTGAAAAGTACAACGAGACTGTTATAAAAGCAGGTTCCGGTTCGGAGACCGGGTCCTCAGAGACTCCCACAGAGACTGAAACAGTGACAGAGGCTCCCACAGAGACTGAAACAGTGACAGAGACTCCCACAGAGACGGAAACAGTGACAGAGGCTCCCACAGAGGCTCCTACAAAGGCTCCTGAGAAAGAGGAACCCACAGAATCTAATAAAAACAACAACGCCAATGTTAATGTTGGATGCGGAAGCGTAGTTGGTGTTGGTGCAATTGCAGTAGTAGCACTTGCGGCGGCAGGACTTGTTTCTTTCAAAAAGAAAGAGGACTGATTTAGGTTTTTAAATCAAAACTAAATAAGCAAACGACCTCGGCACACCGTGCCGAGGTTATTTGCTTATGAAGCTTGATCAATTGTATCCGTGTGTTCTGATATACTTTATCATGGCATCGTATCCTGCCTTGTTAAGAGTAATTCCGTCGCCGCCGTCATAGTCGGGAAGAAGATATCCGTTCTTGTCCGAAAGAGCTGAGAAGGTATCGAGGTATCTCACTGATTTTTCGGTGGAAAGCTCCGCTATCCACTCATTTACTTGACAAATTCTGTCCTTTGATAATGTCGAGTCTTTTTTATGCGCCGCTTTTGAGACGGGAAATACGGACTGAAGAATAATTTTTGTATCAGGCGACGATTCCTTTATTGAGTCTATCAGTCTGCCGTAATAATCTTTGAGTTTTTCTTCGGTGCAGTAACCGACACCGTTATCTATTCCGACCGTTATCACAATAAACTGCGGAGAGCGATTTTTTGCGGCATAGGAAATCGATGCGTATCTTTTGCCGTTTAAATCGATTACAGGCGCACTTGATAGATTGTAATCAAGTGCAAGAGTGCCTTGTTCTCCGAGCCACAACCCGCCGATTTCGGACGGCGTATACATTTCCGCAATCGGCGCTATTGTTCTGTCACCGACTAATACTATCTTTTTTATGTACCCTTCGCCATAGTCGAATGTTTCTTCTAATCCGACGGATGGCGGCTTTTCGGATTCCTTTTGCTTGAACAACTCGATATTTACCCCCGCTATGCACATTATAATCAAGGAAGCTATGCATAGGCTCGAAAGAGCGATGAGAAAAATGCTCAACAGGACGGATATTTTTTTGAAATTTCTCATACTTTGATACCCAATTTACGAAAAGCGGTTTTTGTACGTGCTCTCGGTCGGCTTTGATGCTTTAGTCTGTTTGACGCTCTGCTTTGGCTGAGCTGTCTTTATATGCTTGCCGTTTGATTGGGTTTTCTTGCGTATTAATGTACCGATAACGCGGCATATTGTATAAATTGCGGCAAAAACCAATGTGAATATGACGGCAAATGCAAACTCAACGCCGCAAAGCAGAACGAATACGAAAAATCCCACGTTAAAGCAGACCGCATGGATTATTCCGGCAACATAAGAGGGGAAATATCCCGAGACGAAAAGTGTGCTTCCGAGCGAGAGAATATATGAGAATATTGCATAATACAGGAAGAGGGCAGGGTTTAATATCTGTGACGCAGATGTATCAGACATGGCAAGAGATATCAGCATTATAAGTATTGACCCTGCGGTGTAAATAACCGCTCCTCGGCAGATGAATTTTTTAATAAATTCGGTGGTGTTCATATCATGTCCTTTGTTTTTTCGGTACGGTTTTGCGCCGTTTCGTATATTATAGCAGAAAAAAGTCACTATTTCAATAGTGTATAAAAATATTTACAATAGAAAGCGAAAAAATAATGAATATTCATACATTTTTTACGCATTTTCACATCTGTTGTTCTTGACTTTTTCATGATAATTATGTATAATAGGTTCGGTTATGATTTACACTGCCCAAGGCGGCAGAATGGAGGATTGCGTGAAAGTGAATTCCACCTGAAGGTGAAACAAATTTTTTCACGCACGAATTTTGCCGAAGGCAAAATTCACTGATCACGATTTACACTGCCGCAGAGCGGCAGAATGGAGGATATATGGCAAAATTATCGAGAAAAGAAGCGAGAGACATACTTTTCGGTCTGCTTTTTGAAACAGAATTCAAATCGGGAGAAAATCCGACGGAAATATATGAGCTTGCATGCAAGGACAGGGATATTCCGGATGACAAATACATCAAAGACGTCTTTTTTGGTGTGATAACACGCTCGGCACTTATCGATTCGATTATCGACAGATATTCAAAGGGCTGGAAAGCCGACAGACTTTCAAAGGTTTCAAGGACTGTTATCAGAATAGCAGTTTACGAGATGCTGTTCGTCGAGGACATTCACCCGAATATCTCCATAAGCCAGGCGGTCGAGTTCGCGGTCAAATACGGCGAGGACAAGTCAAAGCAGTTTGTCAACGGCGTGCTTTCGGGACTTTACAAGGACATTGACGGCAAGGATGTAGGTGCATATATCGAGGACATGGCATCAAAACTTTCATGTAGCGAGGCGGATGAAAATGCCTGAAAGAGAGCTTTTTCTCGGCATTGATACAAGCAATTATACGACCTCTGCGGCACTTTGCGACAGTGACGGACATGTCATACTTAACCTGAAAAAACTTTTACCGGTCAAAGAGGGTGAGCGAGGACTGCGCCAGAGCGACGCGCTTTTTGCGCACACGAAAAATCTTCCCGATATCATGCGGATGCTCGGGTGCTTTCTCGGCACGCAGGAGTCGGGCGCAAAAATAACGGCGGTCGGATATTCCGCAACGCCGAGAAGCGTCGAAGGCTCATATATGCCCTGTTTTTTGTCGGGTGTTGCCTCGGCAGAGACCGTCAGTGCTGTCACGAGATGCCGAAAATATGCCTTTTCACATCAGGACGGTCACATCATGGCGGCGCTGTACTCGTCGGGAAAGGTTGACCTTTTGGAATCGGAAACGCCGTTTGCGGCGTTTCACGTGTCGGGAGGAACGACCGAGCTTTTGCTTGTAACCCCGAGGGACGGAAATTTTAAAGTTGAGCTTATCGGCGGAACGTCAGACATGAATGCGGGACAGGCAATAGACAGAACCGGAGTCCTTATGGGACTGAAATTTCCGTGCGGCAGAGAGATGGAAGCACTTTGCACTGATGTTCCGTATCAAAAGGGAAAAATATCGGTAAAGGGGCTTGAATGTAACCTGTCGGGACTTCAAAATCTCGCTTCAAAGCTCTATTTTGAGACGGGAGATCGAGCGCAAACCTCTGCGTTTTGCTTTGATTTTATTGCGGACACGCTCTGCAGGCTCTCACAAAATCTCAGAGAGCAGTACAATGACATTCCGATAGTCTTTGCGGGCGGAGTGATGAGCAATAAGCGTATAGCAAAACGACTTTCGACTCTCGGCAAAGTGTATTTTTCCGAGCCTGAATTTTCCGCTGACAATGCGGCGGGCATCGCGCTTTTGACGAGAAGAGAATACAATAAATCAACGTAAAAAACACAGGAGAAAATAATGCAGGATAAGGCAATATTCAGTGTCACACAGGTAAATGAATATATTAAAATGACACTTGAGTCAAGCCCCGTCTTGCAAAGTGTCTTTCTTCGCGGTGAGATATCGAATCTCAAAAGCAATTATTCTTCGGGGCACATGTATTTTTCGCTCAAGGACGAGAACTCGTCTTTGCGCGCGGTCATGTTCCGCTTCAGCGCGGCGAAACTCAGATTCCGTCCCGAGAGCGGTATGAAGGTCGTCGTACACGGGAAAATATCATCGTATACGGTGAGCGGAGATTGCCAGATAATTATTGACGATATGCAGCCCGACGGCGCAGGCGCGCTTGCGGTCGCATTTGAGCAGTTGAAGAAAAAGCTTTCCGCTGAAGGGCTTTTTGATGCCGAGCGGAAGAGACCGATACCGAAATTTCCGCGTAGCGTCGGTGTGATTACATCCGCATCGGGTGCTGCGCTCCACGATATTATAAACGTCTCGGGCAGGCGGTGTCCGTCAACCGAGATAATCATTTATCCGTCGTACGTTCAAGGTGAGCTTGCGCCGAGGAGCCTATGCGGCGGAGTACTGTTTTTCAATAACCGGCACAAGGTCGATGTCATAATAATAGGTCGCGGCGGCGGCTCGGCAGAGGATTTGTGGTGCTTCAACGACGAGGTGCTTGCAAGAACGATAGCCGAATCAGAGATTCCCGTGATTTCCGCGGTCGGACATGAGACCGATTTCACGATATGCGATTTCGTGGCAGACCTGCGCGCTCCGACTCCCTCTGCGGCGGCAGAGCTTGCCTTCCCCGATACGACCGAGATACTTGCGCGCGCAAGGCATCTCAAAATGAAAGCGGAGAACGCAGTAACAAGGAAGGTAAACAGACTTCAAAGCGCGCTTTCTCTTGCGCACAAAAGCATAGAGCTTCATTCTCCCATGCAAAATCTGAAGGACAGGGAAAATTCCCTCACGATACTCAAGGGCAGACTTGATTCGGCTCAAAAAAGCATTATTGACGGTGCCGAGAGCGATTTCAGACTGCTTTGCACTCGTCTTGAATCGGTAAATCCGCTTTCCGTGCTTTCTCACGGATACAGTGTAGTCGAGGACAGAGAAGGAAGGCTTATTTCGTCAATTTCGGATATAAATTCGGGAGATACCGTCACGGTAAAGTTCTCTGACGGCGAATTTGACGCATCGGTGAGCGAGAAACGAGAAAAAACCTAATTTGAAATGATTTTGAGGTGTAAAAATGGCAGAAAAAAAGAAGGTCGGTCTTGAATCGGCAATGGCAAGACTTGAAGAAATAGTAAACGAGATGGAAAACGAGAAATTGCCGCTCGATAAGTCACTCAAGCTCTACGAAGAGGGAATAGGACTCGTTGCAAAATGCACCGAGGAGCTTGAAGCGGCAAAGCGAAAAATACAGATCCTGCAACAGGGCAAGGACGGAGAGATTGAGATAGTCCCTGCTCCCGAGGGAACGTTTAATTCCTGATTTTGAGGTGAATTATGCTTGAATATAACAAACAACTCGCAATACACGCACTTGACGAATGTGTCAAGGCAGTAACACCCGAGCTTGAAAAGATATATCCCGAGGACGGCGGAATTGCAAGCGTGCTTTACGAAGCCGAGCGATACAGCCTTTTGTCGGGCGGAAAAAGAATAAGAGCGGCACTTGTGCTTGAGACGTGCAGGATGCTCGGCGGAGATGCCGAGGCGGCACTGCCTTTTGCGTGCGCTGTTGAGATGGTGCATACATATTCGCTTATCCACGACGACCTTCCTTGTATGGACAATGACGATCTTCGCCGCGGAAAGCCGACAAACCATAAGGTCTTCGGTGAGGCGTATGCGACTCTGGCAGGTGACGGGCTTTTGACCGATGCATTCGCAGTCTGCGCAATGAATCCAAATGTCACAGGCGACTGCGCCGCGGCGGCTGTTGCAATTTTGTCGGGTGCGGCAGGCAGCTACGGCATGGTAAAGGGGCAGGTCATCGACATTTACGGCGAGAGCCATAGCCTTGGCGAAGAACAGCTTGTCGAGCTTCATATGGGAAAAACGGGCGCCATGATATGCGCGTCGGCTCAGCTCGGATGCTTAGCGGCAGGATATGCGCCCAACAGTGAGATTACCGAAAGGCTCACTGCATTTGCGCAGAAGATAGGTCTTGTTTTTCAGATAGTCGACGACATACTTGACGTTACTTCATCCGACGAGGTGCTCGGAAAGAGCATAGGCTCGGATAAAGACAACAATAAAACAACATTTATGAGTTTTTTCTCGGTTGACGAGGCAAAAGCCTATGCACAGCGACTTACACTTGAAGCGATAGCCGAAATTGAAAATATTGACGGTTCCGATAGGCTTATAAATATTGCAAAATTCCTGTGTGACAGGGAAAAATAAAAGCGAAGATGCTTTTTACGCACGAATTTTGCTTTGCAAAATTCACTGATTACTGTTTTTACTGCCGCAAAGCGGCAGAATGGAGATTTGCGTGAAAGTTACTTCCATCTGAAAGTGAGATAAACTGTTTCACGCACGAATTTTGCTTTGCAAAATTCACTGATTGCTATTTTTACTGCCGCAAAGCGGCAGAATGGAGATTAGTATGAACTTTATTTTAGATGCAGCAACAAATTATTGCTTAATATCTGCCGGAAGCGGATGGGTTGTGGCACAGATACTCAAATCGATTACGGGAGTTTTTAAGGTTAAGAAATTTACGCTGACCGAATTCTTTTTCGGTACGGGCGGTATGCCTTCATCGCACACTGCCGCAGTCGCCGCGCTGGTGACAGCCTGCGGCGTGAAATACGGACTCGGTTCGGGCTTATTTGCCATCAGCTTTATCCTCGCGATGATAGTTGTCCGCGATGCGATGGGCATGAGAAGACAGGTCGGAGAACACTCTAAGGCGCTTAATTTGATATTCAAGGAGCTTGTAGAGTCAAAAAATCCCGAGCATACGCAAAAGGCGTTCAACGAGCTTGCAGGGCATACGCCTCTTCAGGTCTTCGCAGGAATGGCGGTCGGACTGATAGTCGCGCTGTTGCTCACACTTATCCCTGTATTCGGAGTATCACTTATATGAGAGCAGATGTATATCTCGTCTCAAACCGATATACCGACAGTCGGACACGTGCCGCGCGCCTTATATCCGAAGGAAAAATCTTCATTGACGGCAGGACGGTCGCAAAGGCATCCGAGGAGATTTCGGATTTCGAACACGACGTCAGGATAACCGAAGAAGACAGATATGTCGGGCGCGGTGGGCTTAAGCTCGAAGCGGCGCTTGAGCAGTTTGGCGTTGATGTTAAGGACAAAAGATGCATAGATGTCGGCGCATCGACGGGCGGATTTACTGACTGCCTTCTGCAAAACGGCGCGTCGGCGGTGTACGCGGTCGATTCGGGAAGAGACCAACTGCACCCGAAGCTGAGAGCGGACGTGAGAGTAACAAATATAGAAGGATTTAATGCGCGTGAGATGTCAAGAGATATTTTCGGTGTTTTTGATATTGCCGTTATGGATGTCTCTTTCATCTCGCAAACGCTCATCCATCCTGCGCTTTCTTCGGTGCTTGCCGACGGCGCGATATATGTAAGCCTCATAAAACCGCAGTTTGAGTCGGGCAGAGGAGCGCTCGGGAAAAACGGTATAGTCAAAAATCCAAAGGACAGAGAAAATGCCATTTTGCGCGTGCTTGAATCGGCATACATAAACGGATTTGAGGCAAAAGCACTGATCCGGTCTCCGATCGAAGGCGGCGACGGTAACCGTGAATTTCTCGCCTGCTTTGTGAAAAAGGGCGAGTTGGCGCGAAAAAATAACATTGATGAGAATTATATCAAGAAGATTTCTCGATAAAGGAAGACAACATAATGAACAGTCCCATAAAAAAGGTACTTATTATCACGAATTTTAATATATACGACAAGGCAAATGCCGCCATGCGTGTCGCCGAGAAGCTGAAGGAACTCGGGTGTGAGATATGCACTCTGTTCTATAACAAGGACAGAATTTATAGGTATAACAGAAATAAGATTGCATTTACCTATCTTTCAACCGATGATGCGTATAGCTCGGTTGACGCGGTGATCGTATTGGGAGGAGACGGCACGATACTTGAATCAGCCCGCCGCGCAGCCCCATACGGAACCTGCATACTCGGACTTAACCTCGGGCATCTCGGATACATGGCGGAGCTTGAGCTTGGAGAGATAGACAAGCTTGAGAGCATCGTTTCGGGAGACTATAAGATCGAGACGCGTTCCATGCTCAATATTGAAATACTCACCACCGACGGCAAGGTAAGAAAGAATGAGTACGCGCTTAACGATGCCGTACTCTCTAACGGTACGATATCACGCATAGTCGACACCGAGCTTTACGAGGGCGGAGTATTCATCGGAAATTACCGCTCCGATGGAATGATAATATCAACTCCGACAGGTTCTACGGCATATTCTTTAGCGGCAGGCGGAGCCATAGCAGACCCGAGAGTCAACTGCTTTTGCGTAACGCCGATATGCCCCCACTCGCTATACGCCAGACCGCTTATTTTCCCTGACAGCGCGAGCATTGAGATAGAAAACAACTGCACAAGGGAAAAAACGCTCTTTTTGACGGTTGACGGAAGAGTAAATTATGAGCTTTCGCTCGGAGAGAGAATAAGAGTGACGCGCTCACCTCTGTTTACAAGATTTGTCAGAATAAAAGACGACAGCTTTTACGACAGACTGAGGCAAAAAATGAATGACTATAAATAATCGGAGATAGAAATGAAAAAGGGAAGACAGGAAAAGATTCTTGAACTGATAACAAAATATGAGATAGAGACTCAGGATGACCTTATGGACATGCTGATGATTGAGGGATATAAGGTAACTCAGGCAACGGTATCGAGAGACATAAGAGACCTTGACCTTGTAAAAGTCGCAACCAAGGACGGCTCTTATAAGTACGTTGTTTCGCATCTGTCAAAAGGTATTTCCGGAGGCGTGAGCTTGCTTAGAAATCCGATAGTGAATACGGTAACCGATATCACTTGCGCTCAAAATATCATCGTCATAAAAACAACGCCCGGAATGGCTCAGGCGGTGGCGACATTCATTGACCACATGCCCGAATTAAAAATACTCGGGTGCGTTGCCGGAGACGACACGATAATCGTCGTAACGGCAGATAACGAAGCCGCCGACCGGACGGCTGAAAAGCTCAGAGGATTGATTATACATTAAGATACAAGACTTTGGAAAGGGGGCGTGTTTATGCTCAAGAGTCTGCATATAGAGAATATAGCGGTCGTAAAAAATGCTGATATCGAGTTTTCGGGCGGGTTTACCGTGCTTACGGGTGAGACAGGTGCCGGAAAGTCGGTCATGATAGACAGTATAAATATGCTCACGGGTGCGAAGGTGGCAAGAGACGTTATTCGCACAGGCGAGAGCTACGCGCTCTCCGAGGCGGTTTTCGACGGCTTGTCGGATGCAGTGTGTGAAAAGCTTTCCGAACTTTTGATAGAGCCTGAAGACGGAGAGATAATCGTCAGTTGTAAGCTGGGTTCTGACGGAAAGACCGTCAACCGTATAAACGGCAGAAGCGTTACGCGCGCGTCTTTACGGGAAATCTCGAAAGTGCTGATATCAATTCACGGACAGAACGACAGCAAGGTCTTGTTCAATAAAAACGCATATTTTGACCTCGTTGACTCATACGGCGAGTGCTTTTCCGAGAGAGATACATACAGAGAGATATACCGCGCGCTTGAAGAGACAAAGCGTAAGCTCTCGGCTATCAGGTGCGACGAGGAAGAAAAGGCGAGAAGGAGAGATATGCTTGAATATCAAATCAAGGATATTGACTCCAAAAAGCTGAAGATGGGCGAGGAAGAAGCTCTTGAAGCCGAAAAACTCCGCCTTAAGAACATAGAAAAGATAAATAAGCACATAAATTTTGCAGACCGTGTGCTGTCAGGCGGTGAGCGCGGCGGTAACGTTTCTTATATGCTCTCCCGCGCCTCGGAATCGTTAGGGAAGATAGCCGACGTCGTGCCGAATGCCGCGCAACTTGCCGAAAAACTTATGGAGATGAGCTATGAGGTGTCCGACGTTGCGGACGAGGTGAAAAAACTGTCCGACATGGACTGTGAGGATGCCGATGCGAGACTTGATAAGATAGAATCTCGGCTTGAAGTCATATCGTCACTTAAAAAGCGTTACGGAAAGGATATAAAGTCTATCCTGGCGTTCAGAGATAAGGCGGTCTCTGAGCTTGATTCAATAGAGCGTTCGGACGAGGATGCCGAAAAATACACCTCTGAGATAAAATCGCTCCAAAAGTGCGCCTGCGATGCGGCAAAACTTTTGTCCGAAAAGAGAATTTCAGCCGCAAAGAGAGCATCCGAGAGCATTATGGACGTCCTTTCCTATCTTGACATGCCCAAGGTCAGATTTGAAATTGACGTTGCGCCGTCCGATGGGCTTAACTCGTACGGTGCCGATAAGATCGAGTTTGCCGTCGCTACAAACCCCGGTGAGCCGCTTATGCCCATGAGCGAGATAGCATCGGGCGGTGAGATGGCGAGAATAATGCTTGCAATCAAGAGCGTATTGAACGAAAAGGACGGAGTCACATGCTCGATATATGACGAGATAGACACGGGAATTTCGGGAAAAACATCGCGCAAAATAGGTGTTAAATTACATTCAATAGCGCAGTCCTCACAGGTCATTTGCGTCACTCATTCCGCGCAGATAGCAACGCTTGCCGATAATCATTTTCTGATATCAAAAAAGGAGATTGACGGCAGAGCGTATACGAGCATAAGGTCACTTTCGTATGAGGAAAGAGTCGAGGAAGCGGCAAGAATACTCGGCGGAATAAACATCACCGAGGCGCAAAGACAGGCGGCGCGCGACATGCTTGACAACAAATCGGAATAATTTTAAATAACGTATTGAAAAATCGGTTCGTATATGGTATAATACGAGGTTGTAGATAAAGAAAGGTTAGTATAAAATGCTTAAAATAAAGACACAAATAGCCGAAAAGATACTTGAGGGAGTGAAGAAGATCAATCCCGATGTCGAGATGAGCACGGCAGACATCGCAGGTATGCTGGAATATCCCCCCGACACCGGCATGGGAGACCTCGCGTTTCCTTGCTTTAAACTTTCAAAGGCACTGCGCCGCTCGCCCGTGCAGATTGCGGCAACCATCGCCGAGGGGCTTGTGTGCGAGGCTGTCGGCTCCGCAGAGGCTGTAAACGGC
The DNA here is from genome assembly GCA_051867975.1 of Eubacteriales bacterium. GTDB lineage: Bacteria > Bacillota > Clostridia > Oscillospirales > CAG-272 > SVTX01. Next base: position 48,039 of record JBJDZM010000079.1, read on the forward strand.
TATCTCAACATAAAAATTTCGAATGAATATCTCGGAAAAAACGTGCTTCCCGAAATACTTGACAAAAAGGAAAACTACGGCGCGCCCGACCTCGGTAAAGGCAAGACGGTCGTTCTTGACTATTCTTCGCCTAACGTCGCAAAGCCCTTTCACATAGGACATCTCGGCACGACGGTCATCGGTCACTCTTTGAAAAAACTGCACGAGTTTGCAGGCTACAATTGCATCGGAATCAACTATCTCGGTGATTGGGGAACGCAGTTCGGTAAGCTCATAGTGGCATACAAGCTTTGGGGCAATAAGGAGCAGATAGAAGAGGGCGGAATAGACAAGCTCGTTGAGCTTTACGTCCGTATCAACAACGAGATAAAGGGCGACGAGGAAAAGGGAATCGCTCCTCGTGCTGACCTTGCAGACCGGTCCAGAGAAGAATTCCATAAGATGGAGATAGGAGACGAGGAGAATATCGCTCTTTGGAAGTGGTTTGTTGAAATAAGCCTTGCGGAGTATCAGAAAACATACAAGCAGCTCGGAATTGAATTCGACAGCTACAAGGGCGAGAGCTTCTACACCGACAAGATGCCCGCACAGGTTGAAAAGCTCAGAGAGTGCGGTCTCCTTAAACTTGATGACGGTGCATCGATAGTTGATCTTGAGGAATACGGGATGCCCCCGTGCCTCATTCTCAAACGCGACGGCTCAACGCTTTACCCAACGCGCGATATTGCGGCGGCGGTTTACAGAAAAGAGCATTATAATTTTGATAAGTGTATATACGTAACCAGCACCCAGCAGATACTTCACTTCAAGCAGTGGTTCAAGGTAGTTGAGCTTATGGGATATGATTGGTACGACCAACTTGTGCATATACCGTACGGCACGGTTTCCCTAAACGGCGCAAAGCTTGCGACAAGAACCGGCAATGTCGTCCTTCTCAAAGACCTTTTCGCACAGGCGATTGAGAAGGTAAAGGGAATTATGGAAGAAAAAAATCCCGACCTTCAAGGAAAAGACGATATCGCGGAGGCGGTCGGTGTCGGTGCGGTGGTCTTCTACTACCTCACGAATAACCGCATAAAGGACATAAATTTCAACCTTGAGGACGCTTTGAGCTTTGACGGGAATACGGGACCGTACGTTCAGTATACCTACGCGCGCACCTGCTCGGTGCTTGAAAAGGTTAAGGACGAAAGATTTAGCGATGAGCTTGTCATCACGACCGACGAGGAAGCGGCGCTTGTTAAGGCGATGGCGCAGTATGAGGAGAGAGTTTTGAGCGCAATACGCGATTATGAGCCTTCGGTCATCACGAGATTTATTCTCGATGTTGCGGTTGCTTTCAACAAGTTCTACCATGAGTGCCGCATCGTAAACGAGGCGGACGAGAAGGTAAGACAGACGAGAATTAGACTCACAGAGGCAACAAGATACGTCCTCGGCAGTGCGTTCTCGCTTATCTGCTTAAAGAAAACAGAGCGAATATAATTCGAAACATAGGTTAATAATTGAAAGGAATATATAAGTATGTCAGGACACAGTAAATGGGCTAATATCAAGCACAAAAAGGAAAAGACCGACGCGGCTCGCGCAAAGGTGTTTACAAGAATAGGCAAAGAGATAACGGTTGCAGTTAAAGAGGGCGGCGGAGACCCTACATCGAACTCCAAGCTCCGTGACCTTATACAGAAGGCTAAGGCAAATAACGTGCCGAACGATAACATCGAGAGAACGATAAAGAAGGCGCTGGGCGGAGCAGGCGAGTCCTTTGAAGAGGTTGTTTACGAAGGGTATGGACCTGCCGGAATCGCTGTCATCGTTGAGGCGGCAACCGACAACAGAAACAGAACCGCAGGCAATGTCCGCTCGTATTTCTCAAAATATCACGGAAACATGGGCCAGACCGGTTGTGTCGGCTTTATGTTTGAGGATAAGGGCGTTATCGTCATTATGGACGAGGACGGCGAGATAGACGAAGACAAGCTCATGGAGACCGCTCTTGAAGCAGGTGCGGAGGATTTCTCGGGTGAGGACGGCGTATTTGAAATATATACCACTACCGACGATGTCTACGCTATCGCGGATACGCTTAAGCAAGCAGGATATTCCCTTGAATCCGCGGAGACGACAAAGGTTCCAACAACATACGTCACCCTTGACAACGAGGACGACATCAAATTCATGAGTCTTCTTATCGAAAAGCTCGAAGAGGACGACGACGTTCTTGAAGTCTACCACAATTGGGAGAATTGCGAACAGTAATCAGGGATGCGTTTAGGGGAACTTTTTTCAAAAAGTTCCCCTAAAACCCCTCAAAAACTTTCAAAAAGGTTTTTGAGGAATAATAAAATGTTTTGAAGATTCATAAGAAATTTTGAGGAAGTATCTCAGGTCGGTCTCGGGCGGCGACCGAGTGGGGTATGGGGCAACGCCCCGAATTTGAGGCATGAAGCAGAATAAATATACAAGGTTATTTTCAAATACTTTAATATTTACGGTCGGTAAGTTTGTTTCCAAGCTTATCGTTATTTTCATGCTTCCGTTTTACACCTCCTATTTGACGAGCGCGGAATACAGCACGGCGGATCTTATCACAAATCTTTGCAATCTGCTAATTCCAATGGCGTGTCTCGGCGTCAGCGAGGGAATATTCCGCGGTGCGGCGTCAAAAAACGTGGACAAGGAGTCCTTCTTCACGAACGGCGCGCTGCTTATGATTATTGGAAGTGCTTTTTTTCTTGCGCTTTCTCCGATCCTCAATCTTTTTGATTACTTCAACGAATATATTTGGCTGATAATTCTGTATGTTCTGGCATCGAATATACACTCGGTCTGCTCACAGTACGTCTGTGCAATAGGCAGAACAAAGCTGTTTGCAGGACAGGGAGTGCTTAATACGATGCTGACCGTGCTGCTCAATATTTTGTTCCTTGTCGGATTTGATATGGGCATTAACGGATACGTTCTGTCTATCGTGCTTGCAGATTTTCTGTCGACTGTATTTTTGGTATTTGTCGCGAAGCTTTACCGCGCGTTTATTCCGAAAAAGATAGATAAGCAGGTTTTAAAAGAGCTTTTGCGATTCTGCCTTCCTCTTATTCCGTCAACGGTTTTCTGGTGGATAACAGGCGTTTCGGACAGATATATGGTAGCATATTTCTGCTCGGACGAGATAAACGGTCTTTATGCCGCGGCGTATAAGGTGCCGACGCTTCTGACATACGTCGTCATCATTTTCAACGATGCGTGGAAGCTTTCTGCAGTCTCGGAGTCCGACAACAGAGAAGAATGTGTAAAATTCTATTCGGGTGTATTCAAGTATTACATTGCAGTCATGTTTTCGGGCGGAGCGATACTTGCGGTCGGGGCGCAGGTTTTCTCAAAGATACTTTTTGCCGAGAGCTATTTTTCGGCGTGGATATATATCCCGATACTGTCTGCCGCAACTGTCTTTACAGCACTTGATACCTTCCTCGGAAGTGCATATTTTACCGTTAAAAGGACGGGAATGTCATTTTGGACGTCATTTATCGGTGCGGCGCTTAACGTCGCCCTAAACATTATTTTGATACCGAGTGACAGTGCCATAGGCGGCGCAGTCGGTGCATCGATCGCTACCTTGATAAGCTATTTTGCGGTCTTTGTCATACGCGCCGTGACGATGCACAAATTCATTCCGTTTAGGATGTACCCCGTAAGACTTATTATCAACACGCTCATGATAACCGCTATCGCTGTGATCATGACGGCGTGGGGAAGTGATATAAAAGGCATTTTGACGGCGTGTGCCGTGCTTCTCATAAGCATTGTATTCAATGGAAGAGATATTTTCCTCGGTTGTAAGGATGTTCTTATGTCACTGAAAAAGAAAAAGGGAACATCGGGAGAATAATTTACAGTTAGTTCATATTTATTTTTGGATTTGACTTGCAAAAAGAGAATATTTATGGTATAATCATTTCCGCGTGTGAAAAACACATTATTTTAAGGGTGGTCCGCTGCAATGCTCGCATGAACATCCGGATTTTTAAGGAGGGCTTTTAAGATGGATCTTATTAAGGCTTTTACAAACGAGCAACTCAAAACAGAGGTACCCCAGTTCAACATCGGTGACACCGTTCGTGTTCACAACAAGATCGTAGAGGGTACAAGAGAAAGAATTCAGATGTATGAGGGTACTGTTATCGCAAAGCACGAGGGCGGCATCTCTTCTACTTTCACAGTTAGAAGAATCGCTTACGGTTGCGGTGTTGAAAAGACATTCCCCGTCCACTCTCCCAACGTAGTAGCAGTCGACGTTATCCGCAAGGGTAAGGTTCGCCGCGCTAAGCTCTACTACCTCCGCGGAAGAGTCGGTAAGGCTTCTAAGGTTAAAGAAGATCTCGCAAAGTAATAATTCTTTGTCTGTAATACAGAGGAGTCCGAACAAAATCGGACTCCTCTGTGTTTTATCGTTGATATATGAGTGGTTTTATGTGTTATTCGGAAGAACGTATCGCTTGATGACAGAGAACAGCGTCTTACGAGACGCGCCAACGAGGCGGAGAGGGCGCGAATTGTCTTTGAAGGAAACTGTCGGTGTGTTAAGTCCCGAGAGGGCGAACTTTCGCCAAAGAAGTTCTGCGGTGGTGTCGTCGGGTGAGAGGATATCGGACTCAAGAATGATGTGTGAAGGCGAGAAAGCGCAACCCATAAAATGAGCAAGCTGAACGAAGATGGCATCCGATACGTTTTTCTCCGTGAGCATATGATCTGTGAACAGTTTTCCTGCTATATCCGGAAACAACGATTCGGGAGAACAGACGGTCACCGAGCCGTCCCCGTGAATATGAAACGCCGAGATATGCCTTCCTATAAATATGTATGAAAGCCCGCAAGGGTCTATTGTGTTTCCATAAGCTTTGAATTTGAGCGAATTCAAAATGGCATCCGAGACCGTCATATGAGATGCGGGATATTTCCCAAACTCGGAATGAACGAGGTTCGCGATATGTTCTTCAGATGAGATGTTCGGTAAAAATCCGTACACCGACATTCCGGGGCGGGACACGGGAATATCCGCATAGATGACCGAAATTGCGCAAAAGCTGTATCCTGATTTTTTCACATTCATTGAGTGGCGCGAGAAGAAAACATTGAGGTTGTCCGCGTGAGATATTTCGGTGTCGTATTCATATTCGGTATGAAATTTTATATCTCCGTACGGACTGACGATGCTCATTTTAAACGCCGACGATGACAGGTCGATGACCAGCACTCGAACCCCCTCGTTACAGAACAGATGAAAGCATGGTCTTTTTCCGTCAGATGAATATTGTCTTTCGCACATAAATCCACTCTCGATTAAGGCGCGAGCCGCCTTCCCGGCTGTCATTTCGCTGACAGAGCAAGACTCAGCGACAGAGGCGCGCGTCGGCGCGTATCCGGATAAATATGAGAATATCAGTTTATCAAGTGTTTCCGCTTTTAAATCAAGACCGATCCTTTTGAATTTTGGCATACATGTCACCGTTTTGCATTTATTTTACCTAATGATTATAGGGCAAAAATGTTATTATGTCAATAGGGGAGTATAAATTAAGAAGCACAAGCGGAGTTCACAAAAAATTAACATAATATCTGAAATACTTGAGAAAAACTCTTGACAAACAACTCTTGTAATGGTATAATATTTCTCGCCGCGTAGAAATGGCTTTTTTAAGTGTGCCGAGAGGCAGCGCCATAATAGCGAGACTTAATGAAAGAGAGGTGCTTTTCGTGTTTGCAATTATTGAAACCGGCGGAAAGCAGTACAAGGTAACAGAGCAGGATATTATCTTTGTTGAGAAGCTTGACTGCGCAGAGAACGACGAAGTTGTATTCGACAAGGTCGTTGCTGTTTCCACAGAGGCAGGCTTTAAGGCAGGTACACCCACGGTTGAAGGTGCAGTTGTAAAGGGTACTGTTGTAAAGAACGGTAAGGGCAAGAAGATCTATGTTCTTAAGTACAAGTCCAAGAAGGACTCGAAGAAGAAGATTGGTCACAGACAGCCTTACACCAAGGTTCAGATCACATCTATCGTTGGCTGATCATTATGACGAAAATAGTATTTTTTCGCAGTGACGGCATCTTCTACGGATTTGAGGAACAGGGTCATACGGGCTTTGGCACCGAGGGGGACGATGTCCTTTGCGCGGCGCTTTCTGCTATGACGATGCTGATAATCAACGCCGTGGAGATAGCGTACGATTCTTCGGTCGATTATGAGATCGACGAAGAGACAACAAACATCCGAGTAAGGTCAAAGGCGGCTCTTCCCGAGTTTGAGGAGGATGAGCTTAAAAGATATGCGGTATCGGGAATTTTCCTTGCATACTATAAGCAGATTGAAGACCTTTGCGAGGAGTATTACGATTTTCTCGACGTAAAAATCGAGGACCGTCCTTACGATGCGTAAGACGGGCAACTAACACAACACAAATCAGGAGGTAAAGATAATGGTAAAGCTTAGTTTACAGTTCTTTGCTCATAAGAAGGGTGTCGGTTCTACAAAGAACGGCCGTGACAGTGAATCCAAGCGCCTCGGCGTAAAGAGAGCTGACGGTCAGGCGGTTCTCGCCGGCAACATTATCGTAAGACAGAGAGGAACAGCCATTCATCCCGGTAACAATGTCGGTATCGGTAAGGATGATACACTTTTCGCTCTTATCAACGGTAAGGTAAAGTTTGAGCATAAGGTTGGAGGAAAGAAGCAGGTAAGCGTTTACGCTGACTGATATTTCCGGACATAAACAGAGGGTATGGCAAAAAGCGCATACCCTCTGTTTATTTGAAACGATATTTGAAAAATCTTGACTTATTGTTTTTTGGTGATATAATTGATTCATAAATACACTTGAGGGAGCATTCTGTTTTGAAAATTCTTTATGAGGACAAATATTTGATTCTTTGCGAGAAGCCTGTCGGTGTTGAGTCACAGAGAAGCAGTCGGGGTGGCGAGGATATGCTCACACTGCTTGAAGAATACAGACATGAGAAGGGTGAGGACGGCTACGTTGGGCTTGTGCATAGGCTTGATACCGCAACGGGCGGCGCGATGATTTACTCAAAGCGCGAGGATATGACGGGAAAGCTATCGGCTCTCGTCCGGTCGGATGATTACAAGAAGACCTATTTGGCAGTGATTCACGGAGTGCCCGACAAGCCTATGGGCGAGATGCGCGACCTGCTTTTTCACGATAAGCAAAGGAATAAGTCCTATGTCTGTGACAAAGAACGGTCGGGAGTCAAGGAAGCGATACTGAATTACCGAGTTTTAAAGACCGTCGGGCAAGAGGGCGGCGATGGAATGTCGCTTGTTGAAATCAGGCTCGTTACGGGCAGAACGCACCAGATAAGAGTTCAGTTTGCCTCGCGGAAAATGCCGCTTGTCGGTGACGGAAAGTACGGCAGCAGAGACAACAAGGCGAATATGTCACTTTGGTCGCACAGGGTTGAATTTATCCATCCTCAAACTAAAAAGGAAATTTGCGCGGAGAGCCTACCGCCGCCTAATTATCCGTGGAATTTATTTGATATCACCGAAATAACCTAATAAAACCGATAAAACCAAATGCAAAAAATGTATCCTTTGCATTTGGTTTTGTAATAAGAAGATTGTCAAGAACGCTTTAGCTCTCGGTTCTGTCGGCACCTTCATGCAAAAAATCCACGATGGAGCCGAAAATAGTAAAAGCAACTTTTTGCCTGTATTCCTCGGTCGCAAATTTTGCCGCCTCAATGGGGTTTGAGAGAAATCCGCACTCTACGAGAACTGCCGGGCAGGGAGCCTTGTCAAGTAAAAAAATCGCGCTCGTGGCGGCTTTTATTTTCCTGTTGTTGTCGGGCTGCAGTAGAGCTTTGTTGTTTGCCTGAACCCTTTCTGCAAGCACGATTGAGTCACTGAAATTTTGCGAATACCACACCTGAAGTCCCGAGTATTTCGAGTCCTGATATGAGTTCATATGTATGCTGACGAAGATCGCGTTTTCCGAATTTTGCATGACGTTCAGTCTCGCGGCGTGGTCGAGCTTTTTCTTTCTGCCCTGAAAATCGACGTTTCGGTCATAAAGCAATCTGTCGTCTTCCCGTGTCATTACGGCGTTTATTCCGCTTGCCCTGAGCATTTCGCAAAGCATCTTGGCAATACTCAAATTGATGTCTTTTTCAACAAGTCCCGAAGCGCTTGATGTCCCTCCGTCCTCGCCGCCGTGACCCGCATCTATTATGACCGTCGTGTATTTTGGCGTCTTCACCTCTGCCGCCGCACCGCTATACGGTGCCGGAAGACGGAACGTACCGAGGAAGAAAGCCAGCACGCAAAGACAGATCGAAGATAATAAAAAGAAAAGAGTAATCTTTAAAAAACATATTTTATTCATTTTTGTCCCCGTATCAATATTTACTTGTATATCATATTCGGTTGAAGTATTTTTAATGTGAGATACTGCCGCTTTTGTGCAAAAAAAGCAACGGTCTGCCAAAAGGGCGATATCTTTCACTGCAATACGAACAAAAATGATTAAACGGGTATATTTTGCTTGACAAAAAATGCGGTTTGTAGTATAATTGTTCTTAATAAAATTTTCATGGGAATATACGATAAATTCCCGATTTTGACACAAAAAGAAAGGAAAAACCGAGATGAATTTTTTTGACGAGCTTGAATATTTCGACAAAGAAGTGCATGATGCCTGTAATCTTGAGCTTGAGCGTCAACAGCACAACATTGAGCTTATTGCGTCAGAGAACATCGTGTCGAAAGCGGTGTTGTTGGCGGCAGGAACACCTCTTACGAATAAGTACGCCGAGGGATTTCCCGGTAAGCGTTACTACGGTGGATGTCAGTGTGTAGATATCGTAGAGAATATCGCGCGCGAACGTGCAAAGAAGCTTTTCGGAGCGGAGCACGCAAACGTCCAGCCTCACAGTGGCGCTTCTGCGAATCTCGCGGTATTTTTTGCGCTTTTGGAGCCGGGAGACACGGTCATGGGACTCAATCTGGCGCACGGCGGACATCTCTCGCACGGTTCTCCCGTAAACATCTCGGGAAAATATTTCAATATAGTTCCATACAGCGTTGACGACGAGACTGCCATGCTTGACTACGATGCGATAAGACAGACGGCTCTTGAATGTAGACCTAAGATGATAATCGCGGGTGCAAGCGCATATTCAAGAACTATCGATTTTGAAAAGATAGGAGAGATTGCAAAGGAAGTCGGCGCATATTTTATGGTAGATATGGCGCATATTGCGGGACTTGTAGCCGCAGGACTTCATCCCTCTCCCGTTCCTTACGCTGACGTGGTCACGACCACTACGCACAAGACGCTTCGCGGACCTCGCGGCGGAATGATACTTTGCCGTGAAGAGCTTGCGCAGAAGATAGACAAGGCGGTGTTCCCCGGAACACAGGGCGGACCTCTCATGCACATCATCGCCGCAAAGGCGGTGGCGCTCGGCGAAGCTCTCAAGCCCGAATTTAAGGAATATCAGCAGAATATCGTCAATAACGCAAAGGTTCTTTGCAATGCACTCAAGGAAGAGGGCTTCAGAATAGTGTCGGGAGACACCGATAATCACCTTATGCTCATTGACCTTCGTCCCTTCGGCGTTACAGGCAAGGAGATGGAACGCAGACTTGACGAGGTCCACATCACGGCAAACAAAAACGCAATTCCGAACGACCCCGAGAAGCCGTTTGTAACAAGCGGAATCCGAGTCGGAACACCGGCGGTCACGTCACGCGGATTCGGCGAGGAAGAGATGAAGATGATTGCAAAGTGGATGAAGACGGTCGCTACCGACTTTGAGGCAAATAAGGAGAGAATAAGCGCAGAGGTAATGGCTCTCTGCGAAAAATACCCCATATATAACTGATAAAAGGAGATAGAGAGAATGGCAAAGTTTATCAATGAACCCTCACATACGTTTAACGAGTATCTTCTCATTCCGGGATATTCCTCAAGCGAGTGCATACCTGCAAATGTGAGTCTCAAAACACCTCTTGTAAAGTTCAAAAAGGGCGAAAAACCTGCGATTACAATGAATATTCCGATGGTTTCGGCTATCATGCAGGCGGTATCAGGCGACAAGCTTGCCGTTGCCTTGGCAACCGAGGGCGGTGTGTCATTTATTTACGGCTCGCAGTCGATTGAGGATCAGGCTGCAATGGTAAAGAGAGCAAAAGACCACAAGGCAGGATTTGTCACAAGCGATTCGAATGTTCGTCCCGATTCGACTCTTGCCGATATCATCGCGCTTAAGGAAAAGACCGGTCACTCGACCGTTGCCGTCACATCGGACGGAACACCCGAAGGCAAGCTTCTCGGTATTGTGACGGGCAGAGACTACCGCGTCAGCCGTATGTCGACAGACACAAAAGTCGAGACATTTATGACTCCTTTTGATAAGCTCGTCGTTGCAAAAGAGGGAACGACTCTCAAAGAAGCTAACGACATCATCTGGGACCATAAGCTCAACTCTCTCCCCATAATCGACGACAAGCAGAGACTCCGCTATTTCGTATTCCGTAAGGACTATACCTCTCATAAAAATAACCCTAACGAGTTGCTTGATGCGGATAAGAGATACGTTGTAGGCGCAGGTATCAACACGCGCGACTACGCGGAGAGAATTCCGGCACTTGTTGAGGCAGGCGTTGACGTCGTGTGCATCGACTCATCCGAGGGCTTTTCCGAGTGGCAGCAGAGAACTATCGCTTGGGTGAGAGAAAAATACGGCGACAGTGTTAAGATCGGAGCGGGAAACGTCGTTGATGCGGCTGGATTCAGGTTTCTTGCAGATTGCGGTGCCGATTTTATCAAGGTCGGTATCGGCGGAGGCTCTATCTGCATTACGCGCGAGACAAAGGGCATCGGCAGAGGTCAGGCAACCGCACTCATAGAGGTCTGCGCAGAAAGAGACAAATATTTTGAAGAAACAGGCGTTTATGTTCCCGTTTGTTCCGACGGCGGTATCGTTTACGATCACCATATTACGCTTTCGCTCGCAATGGGCGCTGATTTCGTAATGCTCGGAAGATATTTTGCACGTTTTGACGAGTCTCCTTCCAATAAGGTGAGCATAGGCGGAACGTATTACAAGGAATATTGGGGCGAAGGCTCGGCACGCGCGAGAAACTGGCAGAGATACGACCTCGGCGGAGATAAGAAGCTTTCTTTTGAGGAAGGCGTTGATTCTTATGTTCCTTACGCCGGAAGCCTTAAGGATAATGTTGCGATGACGCTTGCAAAGGTAAAATCGACCATGTGCAACTGCGGCGCATTGACTATCCCCGAGCTTCAGGAGAAGGCAACGCTGACTCTCGTCTCTGCGACAAGCATAGTCGAGGGCGGAGCGCATGATGTAATCCAGAAGGAAAAGACAACAGTTAAATAAAACACCCGAACAAAATGAAGGGGCAGAACCAATCGCCGTTAAAAAGCTTTTGACTCTGCCCCTTTAATATCAATATTCTTTTATATATTTTTTATTAAGCCCACAGGGATAAAATTCCGTGCACCGTCCTCCGCGGTATGAACACATGGGTTCAAGCGTTCCGATAAATTCGGGGCAGGCTTCCTCTACAAGTCTCTTTATTTCTTCCATGACTGCTCTCGTTGCAGGGTCTGCCTGCATGCAAAGACGGCGGCGTGACATGAACATAAGCTCCTGAGCATTTATATACATCATGTGTGAAACAGGTGAGTCCTGCGGAGCCTTCGTGCGGTCATATTTTTCTTGACGGTCGTTTCTCTGACTCTGTACGAAGTGAGTCACACCGATGAAGTGTCGGCAGAAATGAACCGAGACGTAGTAGGGAATATTCATTTTTATGCAGAAATTGAGCGTGCGTATCGGGCTATGCTCGCTCAGCAAGAGCTTGTGTCTCCATTCTGCCGTCGGGAGCTTAGTGCTTGTCTTGCCGACGGTGTTGAGAGTGCATAGCTTTGTGAGCATCCAATCTTCTTCCGATGGGTATTTTAAAAGTTCGACCTTGAAATCCATTTTTTATTCCGCCTTTCGCTTGATTCAACATAAATTCAAATACGATTTTATCACATATTACACGGTAAGTCAATCAGCAAAAATGTAAATTTTTCGTTTTTTCTGCAGAAATGAAAAAAAGTGTTGACAAAATGCGGACAAGGTGGTAGAATAGAGTGCGTATGAGGGAGTAGTGACCGTTCGCTTCGGCTTCGGAACAAGTCAACATACTGGTCGGAATATGCGACCTGGCTTGTTTTAATTCGCGAGACTCATGTGTGGTTTTTGCCGTGCATGGAGTCTTTTTATTTTGTTTTGACTTCGGTATGGCGGCATACCGGATTTTTTATAAACAGAGGTAAAAAAATGTTTGACTTTTCTTTTTTCTTTGTAAGCATCTCGCTCGGAATCGGACTTGCCATGGATGCCTTTTCGGTCTCGCTTGCAAACGGACTTAACGAGCCTTGCATGAAAACTCGCAAAATGTGCGGCGTTGCGGGCATGTTTGCGTTTTTTCAGGGACTTATGCCGATGCTCGGTTGGGTGTGCGTTCACACGATAGTCGGGTATTTCACGTGGTTTGAGAGGTGCATACCGTGGATAGCCTTGGCGTTGCTCGGATTTATCGGCGGAAAAATGCTTTATGAGGGAATAAAGAATCGTGACGGCGAGGTCGAATGTGCGAATCTGACCTTTAAAGCACTGATAGTGCAGGGAATTGCAACGTCAATAGACGCGCTCTCGGTCGGATTTACGATTGCCGAATACGAGTGGTTTGCCGCTCTTGTCTCTGCTGTGATAATTGCGCTTGTGACCTTTATCATATGTATGTTCGGACTGCTTATAGGCAAAAAAGTCGGAACGAAGCTCGCAGGAAGAGCGGGAATCTTGGGCGGTGTGATACTCATTTGCATCGGTCTTGAGATATTTATCACAAGTTTCCTCTGATTTTTGATAAAGTTTACAAACTGTTCATAAAAACGCTTGACAAACCATATATAATATGGTATAATCACATTTCGGTACGGTTTAGATGCAAAACCGTCTCTCTACCGCGTAAAAAAGACAAAGCGCGGTCGAATAAAGTCCATAGGGAGGTATAAAAAATGGAAAACGTATTCAATACTTATGAAACTCTGTTCATCACCGACGTATCTAACGGTGAGGAGGCAACAGCGGCAACTGTTGAGAAATTCACAAGCTTGATAGGTTCCAACGGCGAGATCATTTCGGTAAATAAGTGGGGCAAGCGTCGTCTTGCATATCCCATCAACGATATGCCCGAGGGTTACTACACCGTTGTAACACACAAGTGCGCTCCTGATTTCCCCGCAGAGCTTGACCGTCTTTTCAATATCGACGAGTCTGTCATGCGTTCCATGACAGTAAAGCTCGAGCATGAGCCCGTAGCAGCACCTGTCGTTGAGGAGCCTGTTGCAGAAGCAGTTGAAGAGACAGCAGTTGTTGAAGAAGCAACAAACGACGCCGAGTAATTCGATTGGAGAATAAGCATGGCTAATTTTAACTTTAACAAGGTCATTCTTGGCGGTAGACTTACGGCAGACCCCGAGCTTAAGCAGACACAGAGCGGCATCGCTGTTGTTTCCTTCAGTATCGCGGTAAACCGCCGTTATTCCAAGAACGCAACACAGCAGAGCGAGACCGATTTCTTCAACGTAACCGCATGGAGACAGACCGCTGAGTTTGTATCGCGTTACTTCAAGAAGGGTTCATCGATTTGTGTTGTCGGAACTATTCAGAACAGCACTTGGACTGACCAGCAGAATGTTAAGCATTACAGAACCGACATCGTAGCAGATGAGGTTATGTTTGTAGACAGCCGTTCAGAGTCCTCAAACGGAGCAGACGATGCCTTTGCGGCACCTGCGTTTGCGACACCCGTAGGCAATGCGCCTAAGTTTGAGGAGATCAAGACCGACGACGATCTTCCTTTCTGATAAGGGACGCCGTCAAGAAAATTTAATTTGGAGGATTTCATAAGATGGATAGAACAGAGAACACTCGTCCTGCACGCCCTGCTATGCGTGCAAAGAGAAAAAAGGTATGTATCTTCTGCGCTGATAAGGTTTCCTTTATCGATTACAAGGATTCTGCAAAGCTTCGCAAGTTCATCAGCGAGCGCGGCAAAATTCTTCCCAGAAGAGTATCGGGCGCATGTGCAGAACACCAGAGAGAGCTTAACACAGCAATTAAGCGCGCTCGCCAGGTTGCACTTCTTCCTTACATTACCGACTGATTTAAAGTCAAATAAGAGACCGCCGAGATTTTCGGCGGTTTTTTGCGTTCGGGTGAGGTTTTACTCTGATAAGCTGTATTCTCTCCGTACAGACATATCTTTGCCGAACATAAAAGACTTAAATTTTCTTTTATTTTTTAATAAAAAGAAAAAAACTATTGCAAAGTCGGGGAAAGTGTGTTAGAATAATACTGCCAAACAAATTTAATAAGCAAATTATAGGGATTTTTTTCCTTTTTTGACAAGGGAGAATAATACCTTCATTTGTCGTACATATCATCTATGTGAATTTGATAAAAACGCAAATTCCGACTGGTGATGTGTACGGAAAAGTCCTTAACATTTGCTTGAAATTTGTTTGGCGACAATTCGGAGTTTGCGTTTTTTGTGCGCTGACTTCGGTTGGCGCACTTTTTTATATTTTTTGTTCATTTTATGGAGGAAATGAAAATGAAAAAAACTCTATCCCTAATCCTCGCATTGACACTGATTTGCGGTGTTTTCTCGGCGTGTGCTGAAATTCAAACACCGCAGGAAACCACAACACAAGAAAAAGTGACAAATGTCGAGGAAACGACGACCGTTGAAGAAACAACGACTGTAGAAGAAACAACGACTGTAGAAGAAACAACGACAGAAGAAGCGACTGAACCTGTCGGCTCGGTTGGGCTTGTTTATGAGGTAAATTCCGACGGAACGACCTGCACTATAACAGGCATCGGCACTTGCACTGATACGGATTTGGTTATACCGAGCATGATTGACGGATATAGCGTGACGAGCATAGGCGGTTGGGCATTTAAAGATTGCGACAGCATTACGAGCGTAACAATCCCTGACAGCGTGACGAGCATAGGCGAGCAGGCGTTCGACAGTTGCACGAGCCTTACAAGCATCACAATTCCCAACAGCGTGACGAGCATAGGCGGTTGGGCATTTGAAGATTGCGACAGCATTACGAGCATAACAATCCCCGATAGCGTGACGAGCATAGGTGGAAATGCATTCTCTGGTTGCAGTAGCCTTACGAGCATTTCTCTACCGTTTGTAGGAGCCGAGAAAGATGGTAGTTCAAATACTCGTTTTGGGTATATTGGATATTTTTTTGGAGCCGAAAGCTACCGTGAGAACAGTAGTTATGTTCCCTCAAGTCTTAAAACAGTAGTAATCACAGGCGGAGAGAGCATAGGCGAAGATGCGTTCTATAAATGCTCCGGCATTGCGAGCGTAACAATTCCCGACAGCGTGACGAGCATAGGAGATTCTGCGTTCTATAATTGCTCAAGCCTTACGAGTATAACAATCCCCGACAGCGTGACGAGCATAGGCATGTACGCGTTCTCTGGTTGCTCCGGTCTTACGAGCATAACTGTTGATTCTGAAAATACCGTTTATCATTCGGCAGGTAACTGTTTGATAGAAACAGAATCAAAAACGCTTCTTGCAGGATGCCAAAACAGTGTTATACCCGATGATGGCAGCGTGACGAGCATAGGCGAGATATCGTTCTTAGATTGTTCAAACCTAACCAGTATCACAATTCCCGACAGTGTAACGAGCATTGGCAATTTTGCGTTCTGCGGTTGCTCTGGTCTTACGAGTATAACTATACCATTTGTCGGAGCTGAGAAAAACGGCACTGAAAATACTCATTTCGGATATATTTTCGGTGCCTCAAGTTATGGTGAGAACAGCAGTCATGTTCCCTCAAGTCTAAAAACTGTAACAATTACCGGTGGCACAATCATAGGCGAAGATTCGTTCTATCATTGTGATGGCCTTACGAGCATAACGATACAGGACAGCGTGACGAGCATAGGCAATAGTGCGTTTATATCGTGTTCCGGTCTTAAAAGCGTTTCAATCGGAAAAAGCGTGACAAGCATAGGCGATTGTGCGTTCTCATGGTGCGAAAGCCTTACGAGCGTAACAATTGGGGAGAATGTGACCAGCATAGGCGATTATGCGTTCAACGGTTGCTCCGGACTTACGAGCATAACGATCCCCGACAAAGTAACAAGTCTGGGCGATTATGCGTTCTGTTCATGCTCAAGCCTTGCGAGCATAACAATTGGCAACAGCGTAATGAACGTAGGCGACTCTTCATTCTTCTCTTGTGATAAATTAGTAGAAGTTTACAATCTCTCGGCACTTAATATTACCAAAAAATCAGAAGATAATGGACATATCGGACTCAACGCGCTGGTTATCCATACCTCAGCAGATGAGCCAAGAAATGTATTTACGGACGAACACGGATACACTTTCTTTGAGAACGGCAATTTTTGTTATTTGCTCGGTTACACAGGATCCGATATAGAATTGACCTTGCCGGAAAATTGCAACGAAAAAAATTATTATGTTTACAAACGTGCGTTCTCTGGTTGCTCCGGACTTACGAGTATCACAATTCCCAACGGCGTGACGGGAATAGGCGATTATGCGTTCTCCGATTGCTACGGACTTACGAGCATAACAATTGGTAACGGCGTGACGAGCATAGGCGATTATGCGTTCTCATGGTGCGAAAGCCTTACGAGCGTTACAATCGGTAACAGCGTGACGAGCATAGGCTGTGGGGCGTTCAATCGTTGCGAGAGCCTTACGAGCGTAACAATTGGGGAGAATGTGACCAGCATAGGTGATAGTGCGTTCTCTGGTTGCTCCGGACTTACGAGTGTTCACATTAAAGATATAGCAGCATGGTGCTCCTTATCGTTTGAAAGTCCTTCAGCAAATCCCTTATATTATGCACACAACTTGTACGTGAATGGTGAATTGGTAATAGACCTTGTTATTCCCGACGGCGTGACGAGCATAGGCGAGATATCGTTCTTAGATTGTTCAAACCTAACCAGTATCACAATTCCCGATAGCGTGACGAGCATTGGCTATCATGCGTTCTATCGTTGCGATAGCCTTTCGGACATCACCTTTATAGGCACAATGGCACAATGGAAATATTCTATCAGCAAAGACGACAATTGGATCTACATTACCGGCGACTACACGATCCATTGCACCGACGGTTATATTAACAAATAAGCATAAATGAAACCGGCAGAAATCAATGCGCGGCATTGATTTCTGCCAGAATTTTTAATTTCTCGCTCACATTTTCACTTTTTGTTGTAGAAAAACCGATTATTGGCAATATAATAGTCTTACAGGGAATTTTTCCCTAAAACTATAACGGAGGCTGAAAATGAGCAACAACAAGTATTCGGGAACCAAGACGGAACAGAATTTGAGAGACGCCTTTTCGGGCGAGAGCGAGGCGAGAAACAAGTACACATATTTTGCATCAACGGCGAAAAAGGAAGGCTACGAGCAGATAGCCGCGCTCTTCCTCAAGACCGCGGAAAACGAGAGAGAACACGCAAAAATGTGGTTCAAGGAGTTAGGCGGCATAGGCGACACCGCGCAAAATCTCGCAAATGCGGCGGCTGGGGAGCACTTTGAGTGGACAGACATGTACGAAAACTTTGCAAAAGATGCCGAGGACGAAGGCTTTTACGAGCTTGCGGCTAAATTCCGTCTCGTTGCGGCAGTAGAAAAGCACCACGAAGAAAGATACCGCGCGCTTCTCAAAAACGTCGAGACCGCCGAGGTCTTCAAAAAGAGTTCGGTCAAGGTATGGGAGTGCCGTAACTGCGGTCATATTATGGTCGGCACCGAAGCCCCCGAGATATGCCCCACCTGCGCCCATCCCCAAAGCTACTTCGAGATCCACGCGGAGAATTATTGATTTTAAAAGAGCTTGCGGGGGAGAAAACTTTTTTCAGGAAAGACATGCATCGTGAGATTGAACTTAGTCAAAATCAATTTGATGCAAACTGCTCCTCGCAAGCGAGGAGTCCGAGTCACGTCCAAATCTAATGCCTTCCCCCGCACCCCCTCTTTCAAAAACCTTCAAAAAGGGGTAAATTAAGACGGCTATCTCACTGTGTGGGTGAGGAGCCGTCTTAAAGCTATATGAAAAATATCGTGCCTACGTCATGTAATTTTTCGTTTGAAAGGCATGTGACCTCTGCGCCGTTTTGGGTGCAGAATTTTTTTATTTTTTCTCCGTCGGGGTGCAGGTCAAGCGAGCCGTTGAAATAGACATTTTTGCCGCACATACCGCTCGCACCGCCGATAAATCCGTATTTATATGGCGGCAGAGAGACATTTCCCTCGGTTATGTGCAGAACCTCGATATTCCGGAGTTTGCACGCCTCGGCGATTCCGTTATCCGCCGTAATAATTGCATTTTCGCCCACGGGACACACCGAACATTTCGTATATCCTTGCGAAACGCTTATAATTTCATAATTTTCCGCTTTTGCGGCGTCCAAAATTGATTTTGAAACGGTTTTTTCATTACAAATCAGCCGTTTCCCGACAAGACACGCATTGAACAGCATGTCGTGAGGGTATTTTTCGTATGTTTCCTCGTCCGAGAGCGAGAGGGCAAGATTTGCGGCAGAGAGAATGTCGTCGATAAGCGCTTTATTGCATTTATAGTATTTTTCATGACAAAAAAGCCTTCCGAAGCCGATAAACACAAGCATATCGGCGTGAGAGGCTACGGGCTTTGAAAGATAGTCCGCAGGCGGCATCAAAATCGGGGTAAAGCCGCGGCGACCGAGCGCGGACAGGGAAGATTCACTTATGCGGCAGTCAACAATAGCGTACATAAAACCCTCAAAAATTTACAGGGTGCATCAAACAATGCACCCTTGTGTGTAAATTATGAACTTTTAACAGCACTAAAATTCAAGCGCGGTTAACCTTGCCCGAACGAAGGCAACGGGAGCAAACAGCAACGGTCTTAGGTGTACCGTCAACAACTGCTTTTACCTTACGGATGTTAGGCTTCCAAGTTCTGTTTGTCTTACGGTTAGAGTGAGAAACATTCTGTCCGAAAACAACGCCTTTTCCACAAACACTGCACTTTGCCATGATAATTTACCTCCTTGCAAACACTTGCATCTATAATTCTGATTTTTTATACATTATGCAACTCGCATATTATAGCATACTTTTTCGAAAATTGCAATAGTTTTTTGAAAAAATTTAAAATTTTTTGTTCCGGATTGAAAAAATACGCCTGACAGACCACAATATTCTTTTGATTTTTAGGGTTATATGAGTTCACCTATGCAAACGTTCCCGTCATGAGACACGGGTAAAACACACGCAAGAACGCCGTGCATGCCATGCTCGCTTTTAACTTTAACCTCAACAAAATCCGAGGTATGACCGCTTATATATTCACCGTCAAAGCTCTCAAACAAGACCTCGATCGGGCGGTGTTCCGACACTATCCCATCGAGTATCTCGGAGCGCACCTCGCGGCATATCTCGGTGAGCGTGTGTACTCTTTGCTTTTTTACTTCTTCGGGGATTTGCTCCTTCATTGCAGCGGCAGGAGTTCCTTTGCGCTTTGAGTAGGGGAAGGCATGAACCATTAAAAAACCGGCTTTGCGCAAAAAGTCACAGCTTGCCCCAAAATCCTCGTCGCTCTCACCGGGGAAGCCGGTTATGATGTCTGTCGTGAATTTGACGTTCGGTATTGCCGCCCTCAGCCGTTCTATGCTTTGCATTGCCTGTTTTGAATTGTACTTTCGTTTCATCAGGGCAAGGATACGGTCACTTCCGCTCTGGAGGGACAGGTGAAAATGCGGCGCGAGCGATTTCAAATCTTTTATTTTTTCAACGAACTCGGGCTTTATCACAGAAGGGTCAAGCGAGCCGAGCCGCACTCTGCCTATTCCGCCGAGCTTATCGACGGCGCAGAGCAGAGAAGCAAGGTCCTCGCCGTCTCCGAGGTCGTCACCGTATGAGCCTGTTTCAATTCCCGTCAAAACCACCTCGGCGCATCCGCCCGCGATAAGCTCCTTTACCTCGTCGATAACATCATTGAACGGCTTTGAACGTATCCTTCCGCGCGCCATGGGGATAGTGCAGTAGGTGCATTTTGACTCGCATCCGTCCTCAATTTTGACGTACGCTCTCGTCCTGTCGAATTTTTTTATCGACATGCACTCAAATTCAGCATCATCAAGGTTGGGAACACAGATCTCCGCAACGTCATTTTTTCCTTTTTCCATGAGGTACGGCAGTTTGTCTATAACGCTCATTTTGTTCGAGGTGCCGCATACGTAGTCAACGCCGTCAATTTCCGCAATCGCACTCGGCGAGACCTGCGAGTAACAGCCTGTAACGAGAATGAGCGCATTGGGGTTGTGAGACATCATCCGTCTTATCATTTGTCTGGCTTTTCTGTCCGATTCGGCGGTGACCGTACAGGTATTTATTATGTATGCGTCGCACGGTTGAGAGCTTTTGGCTATCTCAAACCCACGCAACTCAAGTGCCTCGGCAATCGCCTCGGACTCATACTGATTTACCTTGCAACCGAGCGTGGTAATTCCCACGGTAAATTTGTTCATTGTGCGGTCTCCTTCCGGGAATATTTACCCGACTATTTTATCACAAAAAGCGGAAAATGTAAAGAGGAAAATAAATATAAATCGTATTTGTAAAAAAGACTTGAAAAAATGCGAAAAAGGGAGTATAATTATAATATCAGAATATGCGCAATTGAAAGGATAATAAAAAATATGAGTCAGCTTCACATCGTAGATCATCCGCTTATTGCACACAAGCTCTCAATAATGAGAAACAAAAAGACAGGCTCCAAGGATTTCCGCGAGCTTTTAAATGAGATCGCAATGCTCATGGGTTACGAGCTTACGCGCGACCTACCTCTTGAGGAGATAACGATAGATACTCCTCTTCAGAGGACGAAAGCATACACTATTTCGGGTAAGAAACTCGCCATCGTTCCGATACTCCGTGCAGGCATCGGAATGGTAGACGGTCTGCTTGACCTGGTTCCCGTTGCCAAGGTGGGACATATCGGTCTTTACCGCGACCCCGAAACGCATCTGCCGGTAACGTATTATTGCAAGCTGCCTGCCGACATTGACCAAAGAATAGTAATTCTCGTTGACCCCATGCTCGCCACGGGCGGCTCGGCAAGCGATGCTTTGACCAAGCTCAAGGAGCATGGATGCAAGCAGATAAAGTTTATGTGTCTTGTTGCCGCACCCGAAGGCGTTGCAAAGGTTCAGGCTGACCACCCGGATGTGGAGATATATACCGCGGCACTTGACGAAAAGCTCAACGAACACGCATATATCGTTCCCGGACTCGGAGACGCAGGCGACCGTATTTTCGGCACGATTTAAGACAATAGGACAGAAAAAGTGCAAATATTAACTATAAAGAAGAACGATGCAGGGCAGAGACTTGACAAATTCCTTTCAAAGGCGGTTAAAGGTCTGCCCATGTCTCTTATGTATAAGTACATAAGAACAAAGAAAATAAAAGTCAACCGCAAGCGTTGCGAGCAGAAATATATCCTTAAGGAGGGCGACGAGATCCAACTCTTTATAAGAGATGAATTTTTTGATTCGCCCGAGAAGGACAACGGCGCGCTCTCGCGCATCTCTCCGAAGCTTGAAATAGTCTACGAGGACGAGAACATTATTCTGTGCAACAAACGCCCCGGCGTGCTTGTACACGAGGATGACAGCGCGGAGGACAACACGCTCATCATGCACATCAAGGCATATCTTTATCAAAAAGGGGAATATGACCCCGAGGACGAGCAGTCTTTTGCTCCCGCGCTCTGCAACAGAATAGACCGGAATACCGGCGGTATCGTCATCGGCGCAAAAAACGCGGAGGCTTTACGTATCATGAACGAAAAGATAAAAAATGACGAGATACGCAAGTTTTATCTCTGCGCAGTGCATGGAAGGATGCCGAAGCGAAGCGATACGTTGACCGCATATCTAAAAAAGAACAGTGCGACCAACCTTGTCACGATATCAGACAAGGAAAAAGACGGTTACAAGAATATAATCACAAAATACAGCGTTATTTCGGAGAATAGTGACTCATCGTTGCTTGAAATTGAGCTTGTCACGGGCAGAACGCATCAGATAAGAGCGCATATGGCGCATATCGGACATTCGTTGCTCGGCGACGGAAAGTACGGCGTAAACCGTGACGATAGGGCAGACGGTTACAAATATCAGGCGTTGTACTCGTACAGGCTGATATTCAACTTCAATAATGACGAAGGCGCACTCGGATATCTTTCGGGAAAACAGTTGGCGCTTGAGCCCGAAAGTATCTGGTTTTTGGATAATTACCCGGGGGCTTGCAACAAGGTCGACAAAATAATTGCGTCAAACAAGTAAACGGAAGGGAGGAGAGATATGAAAAACGTATATAATAAAATTCGGACACCCTTGTGGCTTATTATAAGCGGACTTATGACCTCTCTTCCGCTTATAATTACGAAACTCGGATTTTTACAATGGATATCGATCATTCCGGCGGCGGTGATTCTTGTACGGAACGCATCGGATAGAAGTATCAAGTTGCGCCGTCTGTACGGCATGGGAGTGCTCTTTTTCGGAGCATATTATTCTCTGGCGTTCCATTGGTTCTTTTACATGTATCCGCTCGATTTTGCAGGGCTTTCAAATGCCGCGTCAATAGCTGTCGTGCTTCTGGCATGCTTCGGCCTCGGATTTTTTCAAGCGGTGCAGTCGGCGTTCGTTTTTCTGATATTCGGAGTGCTTACACGCTCAAAAACAGCAGAAAAATATTCGCTTATTAAGCCTTTTTGCGCGGCATCGCTCTGGGTAATTTTTGAATGGTGGCAGACTGTCGGCTGGTGGGGAGTTCCGTGGGCAAGACTTCCGCTCGGTCAGATAGATGCAACGCTTCTTGTAAGAAGCTCGGCGATCTTCGGCTCGTATTTCGTTACGTTTACAATTGTCGCGATAAATTTCTGCCTTGCCGTCGCAATAAACGAAAAAAAGTATGTGAAGCTTGCTTGCGTTGTTGCTCTCTCGCTGTTTTGTCTGAATTCAGCTCTCGGAATTGCCGTAACGCTTTCGTATAGCGAGAGCGGAGAAAAGGTCGCCGTAGCCGCCGCACAGGGAAATATGTCGTCAAGCGAAAAGTGGAGCAACGACGGCTCACAGAGCGCAATTCAAATATACTCAAAACTGACCGAGGATGCGGCGAATGAAGGTGCGAAAATCGTTGTTTGGCCCGAAACCGCTTTGCCGTACGTGTTATTTGAGTACGAAGATATGAGAGACCGTGTAAGTCAGCTTGCAAAAGACAATGAAGTCACTATAATCCTCTCCGCATTTACAAGGGACGACGAGAGTAAAGAAAAATACAATTCGATAATAGAGGTAAAGCCCGAAGGAAGCTTTGGCGAGACGGTATACTCAAAACAGAGGCTCGTTCCTTTCGGCGAGTTTGTGCCGATGAGAGAATTCGTAACTTTTATTTTTCCGCCGCTTGCGAATATCGGCATGCTTGAAGACGACCTGCTCGCAGGTGAGGGTAGCGTTGTGATAGACAGCGAAGAGGGTAAGATTGGGTGCGGCATCTGCTTTGACTCTATATACGAAAAGGTAATTTCCGACTCTGCAAGAAACGGAGCGGAGATAATCGTTATTTCAACGAATGACTCATGGTTTTCCGATTCCGCGGCGCTTGATATGCACAACTCTCAGTCAAGGCTTCGCGCAATTGAGAGCGGGAAATATGTCATAAGGGCGGCAAACACGGGCATTTCATCTATAATCGACCCGATGGGCAACGTGAATCAAGAACTCGGAGCGCTTGAGAGAGGTTATATCATTGGTGAAGTATCAATGATAGAGGGTAACACGGTATATACTCATATAGGCAATTTTTTTGTGTATTGTTGCATGGCATTGGTTGCTCTCATAACGCTTTTCAATATCTTTGATTTCGCAAACATTAAGATTATTAAAAAAACTTAATTTTGAAGGTTTAGTGAAAAATACCTTGACAAACGGTGAAGAAAGGTGTATAATCTGAACATCAAAGTTTAGAAAGGGGTTTTTCAAATGAAAAAATCAATCATTAAAGTATTTGCGCTCGCACTTGTTGCAATTATCGCATGCCTTGCTCTTGCTTCCTGTGCTAAGACGATCTCCGGAAAGTATCAGGGAGAAGTGGATGTTGTAGTTGCTAAGTACACTGTAACATACGAGTTCAAGGGCAAGAACGTGGAGGCGACCCATAAGGCAACTACTATTCTCGGAACATCAGATACTGTTACCGTTAAGGGTACATATGAGATCAATGATGAAGGTGATGAGATTACATTTACCTGGGAATCAGAGGATGATGTTGTCAAAGGCGGAACATTCACATTCGAAGAGACCGAGAACGGTATAAAGATCGGTGTAGCTGAATACAAGAAGGTCAAATGAATTTGATTTTCACATGGAGAGAGGAAATATTCCGCTCTCTCATAAAAATATTTGTGAAATAACAAAAAAACAAGGTTTTCTTTGGTCGAAAGCCTTGTTTTTTCATTATTTTTTTTCAACAGCACAATCAGTAAATCAACCCGCCGCCTTGCTTATTTTAAAAAAAACACTTTACAATCCGGAGAAAAAGTGTTATAATAACTCGTGGCAAAAAAATCGAAAATGTTGAAGAAAAGGGAATTGTCATGAAAAAAGAATACAAATTTCTGGGAAATGTCAATTCTCCCGAAGAACTTAAAAAGATAAGACATGAGGATATCGGTGAGCTTTGCTCGGAAATACGTGAACATATTATTCATACGACAGAGCAAACCGGCGGACATTTAGCATCAAATTTAGGCGTTGTCGAGCTTACGGTTGCCATCCACCGTGTTTTCGACTGCCCGAAGGACCATGTGATTTTCGATGTCGGACATCAAAGCTATACTCACAAGCTCCTGACAGGAAGATACGCCGGATTTGACACGCTGAGACAGGCAGGCGGAATTTCGGGCTTTACCAACCGCACGGAGAGCGAATACGACTGCTTCGGCGCGGGTCACAGCTCAACGAGTCTTTCAGCCGCGCTCGGCTTTGCCGAGGCAGACCGAATTTCGGGCAATGATGCATACACGGTCGTTGTACTCGGTGACGGTGCTTTTACGGGCGGAATGATACATGAGGCACTGAATAACTGCAATAAAAGGCTCAATAAGCTCATTATCATTCTGAATGAAAATGAGATGTCGATATCGAAAAACATCGGCAGTTTTGCAACGAGTATTGCGCGGATAAGAAAGCGCAGCGGATATCTCAAGGCAAAGAGATTAACGGTATCCTTCGTAAAAAAAATACCTCTTATAGGCAATTGGCTTTTCAGAGTTATAAGAGACATCAAAAAGTCGATAAAGAACTCCTTGTACGGCAGTAATTATTTTGAAGACATGGGACTTTATTACTTAGGCCCTGCTGACGGAAACGACTATGAGACAGTGGAGGAATTGCTTAAAGCCGCCAAAAAAGCCGGAGAAAATGTTCTCATACATCTTAAAACCCAAAAGGGAAAGGGATATAAACCGGCAGAGGATTACCCCGATATATATCACGGCGTTTATCCGTCAAAAAAAGCGAGCGGCGAGACGTCGTTCTCCGCACAGCTCGGAGAATATCTGTGTGAGATTGCAGAAAAGGACACGCGAGTGTGCGCGATAACTGCGGCAATGAGTTCTGGTACGGGGCTTGACTCTTTTGAAAAGAAATTCCCCGAAAGATTTTTTGATGTCGGAATTGCCGAGGAACACGCAGTAACCTTTGCGGCAGGCTTGTCCGCAAACGGAATGAAGCCTGTTTTTGCGGTCTATTCAACGTTTTTACAGAGAGCATACGACCAGGTAATTCATGATGCCGCACTGCAGAAGCTTCCCGTTGTGCTTTGTGTTGACAGAGCGGGATTTAACAATGCGGACGGACCTACACATCACGGAATATTCGATGTGGCGTTCCTATCAGAGATTCCGAATGTTAAGATATACACTCCCGTAACATATAAAGGCTTGGGCGTTTCATTGAGGCGTGCGCTCAATGACAGTTGCGTGTCGGCGATAAGATATCCTTCGGGATGTGAAGACGAACAGGTGGTACGTGCATTTTATGACGGTGAGAATCGAGAAAAAATCGGGATAAGAACCGATTTTGACACCGATGACGTACCCGAAAACATAATAATCACCCACGGGCGTATCGTGAGCGAGTGCTTGAATGTTGAAGCGAAGCTCAGGAGAAACGGCACTCGGAGCGGTATAATTCTCTGCGAATATATTGCCCCGTATTCATATCTTGCAGATGAAATATTTGAATTGATAAATAACAAAAATGTCAAGACTGTAACCTTTGTTGAGGAAGAAATCAGACGCGGCGGATTCGGCATGCTTCTGTCCGATGAAATGATAAACAAAGGCTATCTCGACGGCATAAAATATACCGTGATGGCTACGGAGGATGCGTTTGTAACCCGTGAAAGAGGTCAAACATATCTTTGTGCCGCAGGACTTGACGCAGAACATATCGCATCAGGAATATCAAAACTTATCAACTAAAGCAAAATATCAAATGAGAGGAGGATGAATATGAGCTTTAGCGAAAAAACAATTCATTCACTTGAATTTGACAAAATATGTGAGCTGCTTGCCTCATTTGCGCCGACGGACGGCTCAAAGACCATGGCAAAAATGCTCATGCCGTCGGATGACATTGATACCGTCCTGCTAAGGCAGAGAAGAACGACAGATGCAAAAAGGCTGTGCGATGCTAAGGGTATGCCTTCTTTCGGAATGGTCAAGGATGTCTCGGAGTCGTGCGAGCGCGCAGATAAAGGTGCTACTTTGACTCCCGGCGAGCTTTTGGCGGTCGCATCGGTTTTGCGCACGTCAAGGTCGCTTATGGATTACTGCCACGGAAATCATCTTTTTGACACCGTGCTTGATGAGATATTTGACCGTCTTTTGCCAAACAGAACGCTTGAAGAAAAGATAACACGCTCAATTATTTCCGAGGAGCTTATCGCCGACGAAGCATCCGAAACGCTTGCAAACATACGCAGGCAGATAAGAATTACAAACAACAAAATAAAGGAGACACTGCAAAAGTATATCCAGGGCGGTGCACATTCCAAATATCTTCAGGAAAATATCGTGACAACGAGAAACGGAAGGTACGTTATTCCCGTCAAAGCGGAGTGCAAAAATGAGGTCAAGGGACTTATACACGACACGTCGTCCTCGGGCGCGACGATATTCGTTGAGCCTTCTGCGGTAGTTGATGCCAACAACGAGCTTCGCGTGCTTGAATCAAAGGAAGAGCATGAGATTGAGAAGATACTGTCCGCGCTTTCGGCAGCTGTGTCGGAATTTTCGGATGCGATATGGCTTGATTACAGAAACATTACAGAGCTTGCGTTTGCTTTTGCCTGCGCACAGATGTCGTATGCCATGAACGGCTCGGCACCGACAGTCACCGAGGAACGCCTTATCGTGCTTAAGAGAGCCAGACATCCTCTCATTGACAAGAGCCGAGTCGTTCCGATAAACGTGATATTGGGCGAGGGCTACGATACCATGATAATCACGGGACCCAATACCGGCGGTAAGACCGTAACGCTCAAAACCCTCGGATTATTCACGCTGATGGCGCAGTCGGGTCTGCATATTCCCACTGACGAGGGCAGTGTGGTATCGGTTTGCGAAAACGTGCTTGTTGACATCGGCGACGAACAGAGCATTGAGCAGTCGCTCTCAACCTTTTCTTCGCATATGGTAAATATCGTTTCCTTTATGGATAAGGTAGGCGAGCGTTCGCTTGTCCTCTTTGACGAGCTGGGAGTCGGAACAGACCCCGTAGAGGGCGCGGCACTTGCCGTGTCGATAATCGACAATGTAAGAAGCCGAGGCGCGATGTGCGCCGCAACGACTCACTACGCAGAGCTTAAAGCCTATGCACTTGACACGAAAGGCGTTTGCAACGCGTCGTGCGAATTTGATGTTGAAACACTAAAGCCGACATATAAGCTGATAATCGGAACACCGGGAAAATCAAACGCATTCGCCATATCCGAAAAGCTCGGACTGTCAAGAGAGATTATTGAGCATGCCGAGAATTATATAAGCTCGGATAACAGAAAATTCGAGGATATTATAGGTCAGCTTGAATCCACTCGCATGGAAATGGAGCGCAACCGCGAAGAGGTCGAACAGATGCGTGCCGATTATGAGAGATTTAAAGCCGAATCCGAAAAGATAATTATAAAGAGACTTGAAGAGTCGGAGCGAGAGCTTCAAAAGGCACAGCAAAAGGCGGCAAACATGGTTGCAAGTGCCAAGGCATCGAGTGACTTTATCTTCGAGCAGATGGATAAGTTGAAAAAGGCAAAGGACTCCGAGAAGTTCGGCGACGAGCTTCAGGCTACCAGGCGCGCGGTCAGGGAGCATCTCAGGGCAAACTCCGAGAAGTTCGACCCCGTTGAGAAAAAGCGCGATGAAAACTATGTTCTGCCGAGAAAACTGAAAAAGGGTGATGAGGTCATCATCATGACGCTTGGAAGCTCGGCAACACTGCTTGAAGACCCCGACAAGTCGGGAAACGTCAGAGTGCAAGCAGGAATACTTCAAACAAGAGTCAAGATAAAAGACCTTAAGCTCAAAGAGGACGATGGAATTACCGTGCAGAGCGGGGAGAAGAAGATGAAGACATCGACTTATACCGTAAGCCGTTCATCGTCGTTCAGGGATGAGATAGATCTGCGCGGAATGACGGGGGATGAGGCTTGGCTTGCGGTTGATAAGTATTTTGACGAGGCAGTCATGGCAGGATTTAAAAAAGTCAGATTGATCCACGGAAAAGGAACAGGAGCGCTCAAAGCGGCGCTTTGGAAATTTCTCAAAGGTGACAGGCGCATATCGTCATTCCGAATAGGACAGTTCGGCGAGGGTGACGGCGGCGTTACTGTAGTGGAACTGAAATAAACCCCGAAAAAATGTATTAAAAGGAGAATGACACAATGGCAAATGTTAAAATAACCGATCTTTACGACCTTTCGCACACAGCGGCAAATGAGTATCTTTCAAAATTCACATACCCCTGGGAAGCACTTGCAGGCATAAAGGAGTTTATACTTGAATTAGGCTCAAGGCTTGACACGGAGCTTTACGAAAAGCGCGGCGAGGACGTATGGATATCAAAGAGTGCCAAGGTTGCTCCAACGGCTTTTATCAGCGGTCCCTGCATTATCGGACACAATACCGAGGTTCGTCACTGTGCGTTCATTCGCGGAAGTGTTCTTGTTGGAGAGGGATGTGTTGTCGGCAACTCAACGGAACTGAAGAATGTTATTCTTTTTGACAGCGTTCAGGTTCCGCACTATAATTACGTCGGTGACAGTATTCTCGGATATAAGTCGCATATGGGCGCAGGCTCGATTACAAGCAACGTCAAGTCGGATAAGACACTTGTCGTCATAAAAACGCAGGACAAGAGCGAGTTTTTCCCGACCGAGAGAAAGAAGGTGGGCGCGATGCTCGGAGACTTCGTCGAGGTCGGATGCAACTCGGTACTCAATCCCGGAACGATTATCGGAAGAGAGTCAAATATATATCCGCTTTCGTCGGTGAGAGGAATAGTACCCGAGCGTTCTATCTATAAGGCAAACGGAAACGTGGTTAAAAAAGCGTAATTTGAAAAAAATCGGCTGTTTCAAATGCAATCGAAGGCATTTAAAACAGCCGATTTAAGATTTTTCAGGGGCATCTGAAAAATGCCCCTGTTTTAGTATTTCAAAAATTAAACTCTCTTAGCGAGTACTTCGTCTTCGTACTTATTGATTTCTTCAAGCCAGCTTGAGTCGCCGCAAACACCATGTCTATTACAGAATTCAACCCAAACGTCGCCCAAAGGAAGAGTCTTTATCTCTTCCTGCATAGCGAGGAGCATCGTTGTGTCTCCCTCGTCCTGATACTTCTTTATCTGTGCGTTTGGAGTAAGAAGGGCGTTAAGTATTGCCTTCTGAACATTTCTCATACCGATAACGAGAGCGGCAACGCGGTTAATGGATGCGTCGAAGTAGTCTGTCGCGAGGAATACTCTGTCAAGAGCATCGCAACGGACAACCTCCTTCATCATCTCTCTTGTCTCGTCGTCGTATGCTACGACGTGGTCGGAGTCCCAGCGAATAGGTCTTGTAATGTGGAGAGCGATCTTGTCGCTGAATACAAGGAGAGCGGGAATCTTATCCGAAACCACCTCGGTAGGATGATAGTGACCGTTGTCCATGAGGGGAGTGATACCTCTTGTAAGCGCATAGGAGAGAGAGAACTCAGCGGAACCTACCGTATACGCTTCAACGCCTATACCGAACACCTTGGACTCAACCGTTACGTAAACGAGGCTCTTGTCGTAGCCGCAGCCGAGAATTTGGTCAATCGAATCGGCATATCTCTGACGGGGACCCATGCGGTCTCCGGGAACGTCCTTGCAACCGTCGCCTGTCCAGATGTTCATGACACAAGGATATCCGGTCTCGCGAGCAAAGTACTCTGAAATACGGATACAAGCGATACCGTGCTTTATCCAGAATTTTCTGATTTCTTCGTCGGGGCTTGAAAGAGTCATGCTTCCTGCCTTGGGATGGGAGAAGAAGGTGGGGTTGAAATCAAGACCGCAGTTGTGAGCCTTTGCAAATTCTACCCATCTTTTGAAGTGACGGGGTTCGATGGTATCACGGTCGATGGTCTCACCGTCTTCGGCAATTGCGTAGTTTGCGTGAACGTTGATCTTGTGAGTGCCGGGAATCATAGAGAGTGCCTTATCAAGGTCAGCAAAAACCTCATCGGGGGTTCTGGCGCGTCCTATGTAGTTACCCGTGGTCTGAATACCGCCTGTAAGACCTGTTGCTCCTTCAAATCCGAGAACGTCGTCCGCCTGCCAGCAGTGCATGCAGATGCGTACGTCGGAAAGTCTCGCGATAGCCGCCTCGGTATCAACACCGTACTTCGCGTAGATCTCCTTGGCAGACTCGTATCTTGCGTTTGTCATAATGACCTCCTGTTTGTTATTTAATGTTTTATTTCTAACCCAAAGATAATTTAAATGTATTATACTACATAAATCGCTTGTTTTCAAGTGCTTTTTGTGAAAAGTATTGAAAATTATTTTTTACTGTGGTATAATTCAAGTAGACTTTTTGATTGTGCTGTAATACGGCAGTATGGAGGTTAATTATGAAAAAGGTAATAGTTACCGGTGGTTCGCGCGGAATAGGGCGCGCATGCGTCGAGCTTTTCGCGGAAAAGAATTGCGCCGTTGCGTTTATCTACTGCTCAAATGACGAGGCGGCAGAGGAGTGTGCGGCGGCGACGGGTGCATATGCAATTAAAGCCGATCTATCCGACTCCGAGGAGGCAGAGTGGGCATATAATAAAGCAGTTGAATATCTCGGAGGAGTCGACATACTTGTAAACAATGCGGGAGTCAGCTCTGTGGGACTCGTTACCGATATGACCGACGACGAGTGGATGAGAGTAATAAATACTAACCTGTCAAGTGCTTTCTATATGAGCCGTGCGGCATCGCACGATTTTGTGAAACAGCAGAGCGGCGCTATTGTGAACATAGGCTCTGTCTGGGGCAGATGCGGTGCGTCATGTGAGGTTGCATATTCTGCATCAAAGGCGGGGCTGAGAGGTCTTACTCTTTCCATGGCAAAGGAACTCGGACCATCGGGTGTAAGGGTAAACTGCGTTGAACCCGGCGTTATAGATACGGATATGAATGCATCGTTTGATGACGACGACATCGCCGAGCTTTGTGAGCAGACCCCACTTTACCGATTGGGAGACCCCGCCGAGGTCGCCGAGCTTGTATTCTTTCTTGCAAGTGAGAAGGCATCATTTATCACCGCGCAAACGATAGGCGTTGACGGAGGATTCGGAATTTAAAAAATGAAACACATTCTTTTGATTACAACGGGCGGAACAATTGCATCCTCAGACAGCGAAAACGGTCTTGTACCGGCGCTTGCATCCGAGCAACTTTTATCTCACGTTCCCGAGGTCGGAAATATATGCAAGGTCTCCACTGTCGGACTGTACAATCTGGATAGCACCAATATGCGCCCCGAATATTGGCTTGAGATATCGCGTTATATCAGAAAAGTGTACGATGATTACGACGGTTTTGTTATAACCCACGGAACCGATACGATGGCGTATGCGGCATCAATGCTGCATTACTTGATACAGAACAGCAAAAAGCCCATCGTATTGACCGGTGCGCAGATACCGATAGAAAAAAGAGACACAGATGCAAGGGATAATCTGACCGATGCATTCAGATATGCCGCAGATGATTTTGCATGCGGAGTACACATCGTCTTCGGTGACAAGATTATCAGCGCAACAAGGGCGCGAAAAACGAGGACAAAGAGCTTTAATGCCTTTTCAAGTATTGATTACCCCGAAATCGGATTTATCCGCGGAGAGGTAAAGTATTACATTCACGAAAGAATCGACAAAAAGGTCAGGTTTTACGATGAGATAGATTCATCTGTTATCGTCGTAAAGCTTATCCCCGGAATGAGCGCGGACATTTTTGACTTCATCGCGGACAGATATCACGCGGTGATAATCGAGAGCTTTGGCGTTGGGGGACTACCGTATTACGAAAACGACGAATTTGTCGAAAAAATTGAAAAACTCATAAAAAAGGGAGTTCGAATCGTTATCACCACGCAGGTCCCGCACGAGGGAAGTGACATGGGTGTTTATCAGGTCGGACTCAGAATAAAGCAAAAATATGAGCTTCCCGAGGCATATGACATGACGACCGAAACGGTGGTTGCAAAGGTCATGTGGGCTTTGCCGCAGTGCAGGACCGCAACAGAGTTTTCAATGCTTTTCCATACTCCCGTCGGAAACGACATAATATAAGAAAAAATCACGGTGCGTCTTTCCTCGCGCCGTGATTTTTGAAATTATTTGTCTTCGGACAAGAACTTCTCATACCAGAACATTCCGTATGTGAACGCCTCGTGTAATCCGTTTTTGTCTGCCTGCTTTAAGATTGCTCCTGTTCCGGATTCGATTACCTGAATCAGTATCTTTCCCGGGACCTGAAGTCCGTTCTTTTCGGTATAGGACATTATCTCGAAAATGAGAACACATCTTTCGGAAAAATCTCCGTAGCAGATGGTGTCTTTTTCTCTGACGAGAGGTCTGTTCTTGTAATAAAGGTACGAGCCTTTTGCCTGCTCGCGTGTTTCTGTTGCCATATATGTCACCTGCCCGTAATAGGCGTATCCTTTCCTTATTCATTTTGATATATCTGTTATATTATATCACGGAAGGGTATATAAGTCAACAATAATTTCTAAAAATTTCTTCTTTATTAACTATTTGATGACATAAGGGCGTGATTTTATGAAAAAATCCTCACTTTTGTTTGACGGAATAGCTCTTGTATAAAGAGAATCAGCGCCGTCGCTTATCTTCCTCTGAATAGTCTCTTCGGGGGCATCTGCGGGCTTTGTTACGATGGTAAAACCGCACGTTTTCCTGATTTGCGAGAGAAATTCACGTCCCGAGCCGTTTGCGGAGAGCAACGTCGTGTATTCGGGTACCGAGTGTGAGAGCCTGTCCGAGACACCTAAGAGAGAGAAGAGAATTACTCTGTTTGTTCTGGCATCGGGATATTTTGCAGTGTAGGAGCTTTTCACGAATTCATCGTATGTGACGGATTGACGT
Organism: Eubacteriales bacterium; assembly: GCA_051867975.1. GTDB lineage: Bacteria > Bacillota > Clostridia > Oscillospirales > CAG-272 > SVTX01. Next base: position 81,957 of record JBJDZM010000079.1, read on the forward strand.
GCGGTATTGCAAAGTCTTTCACAAATACCGCAGCCGTCTTCCGCAATTTTGTCTCCGCCGCCCGAGCGCAATATTGCTCGGTCTTCGATCTCTTTGGGTGACATGAGTTTAAAAAATGACAGTATCTCCGTGCCTAAGTTTTTCGCAAAGACCGGAGCAAGACCTTGATTTTCTGCATTTGAAAGACAGTCAAGCGGCAAATCCGGAATGTGACCGCCGAGAAGCGACTCGAGGCTGTAGGCGCAATTTTTGATGCTCTCACGGATTGCCGATGCGCTCGGCATGATTCCGCTCTTCAGTTTCTTTTCGTTGTACGCCGCGCCATCGCGCTTTATCGGGAGGATATCCAATTTGTAATTTCCTCTCTTTATCGCGGCGACGTAAGATATGCCGAGAATATCATTTGAAAGGAGGGAAATATCCCTTCCCGTTATCTCTGCTATCGCATCAAAATATGCCGCCGCAGAACCGCGACCGCTCTTTACATGTTTTGAGTAAATGTCTGAAAAATCCCCACGGAGCAGTGCATCCGCAGCAATCTCAAGCAGGGAGATGTCTCCGCACTCACTGCCGAAGCATATTGCCTTGACGCCGAGAGAAGCAAGGATGAAAACGCCCGAAGCGGCAAAGCCTTCCGCGGAGAAAGAAGAATATGGGAAGGGAAGCTCGAAAACGATGTCGGCACCGCCCAAAACCGCACTTTTTGCGCGCGTGTATTTGTCAAACAGAGCAAGCTCTCCGCGCTGAGTGTAATTTCCGCTCATAACACACACAACGCAGTCGTAGCCCATGCCGTGGAGGATATCTATCTGCCGCTTGTGGCCCGTGTGAAACGGATTGTATTCGCAAATAATTCCTGCCGTGCGCATAACGCCCCTCCTTAAATTCTTTGATATTAAAAAGTATATCATTTTTGTTTCGTAGTGTCAAGTATAAGTTTTGGGAGCGTTTCGCAAAAAAATTGCCCGAAATTCAAAAAAACTCTTGACAAAACACGAAACATCATATATAATAACTAAAGTCGCGTTTTATGTCTTATGGAAGGAAGAAAGAGTATGGTATTGGATGTTCGTCCGCTTCTCCGCGGAGAAAAGAACCGAATAACCTTTGACTATATGCTCTCTCCCATTCCCATGGACAGAGTAAAATTTAAAGACGATGCACACGTCACGGGCGAGATAACCGACAGTGCAGGATATATGCAGCTGAGGGCGAAGGCTCATCTTGCGTATGAGACCGAGTGCGACAGATGCTTAGACCTTGTGTCGGGTGAATTCGTGCTTGATTTTGAACGTGTCGTCGCCGATGAAGGCACCTTGACCGAGGAACAGATAGAGGACAATATTGATGAGTACGTCATAGTCGAGAACGGAATGCTTGATATTGACGAGCAACTTTCGGAAGCCCTCTTGCTTGATTTCCCGAGAAAGATACTCTGCTCCGACGATTGTCGGGGACTCTGTCCCAAATGTGGAAAATCGCTCAACGGCGGCGACTGCGGTTGCCAAAAGAAGGAGATAGACCCGCGCCTGGCAATCCTCGCAACTCTGCTTGAGAAGAAAGACGAAGAATAACGCACAAAAAAGTTTAAAAAATAATTTATATAATCGACGGCATACATAAGTGTGCTTCGAGAGGGAGGTTCAATATGGCAGTACCGAAGAAGAAAGTGTCCAGCGCACGCAGAGATAAGAGAAGATCCAACAACTCCAAGCTCACAATGCCCGGACTTGTAAAGTGCTCCAACCCCGCATGCGGCGAGATGCTTAAGCCTCACTGCGTATGCAAGGTTTGCGGCTACTACGACGGCAAAAAGGTCCTCAACGTAAAAGAGGCTTAATTTGCAAACGTAATAAAAGAGAACTCCGAGAGGGGTTCTTTTTTATCATTATGTTATCAAAACATTTTTTATCAAACTGTTGCTTTTTGCCCCGAATGGGTGTATAATATCCTATGAAGTAAAACAGAAATATCAAGGAGACAAAAAATGAGTGAATGTACACACGATTGCTCGTCGTGTTCGATGGATTGCCCTTCAAAGAACGGCGGAATCCAAAAGGACGCGGCGAATGCAGGCAGTAATGTAAAACATATAGTTGCGGTAATGAGCGGAAAGGGCGGTGTCGGCAAGTCGCTTGTCACGTCCATGCTCGCGGTTCATCTTTCGCGCAAGGGATACAAGGTCGGAATACTTGACGCCGATATTACGGGTCCCTCGATACCCAAGGCGTTCGGCGTTCGTGCCGATGTTGAGGGCAACGAGGAAGGCGCTATGCTTCCGCCCGAGACCAAGACCGGAATTAAGGTCATGTCGGTAAACCTCATGCTTGAGGACGAGACGAGACCCGTTGTATGGCGCGGCTCTCTTATCGCCGGCACGGTTCGTCAGTTTTGGACCGATACCGCGTGGGGCGACCTTGACTTCCTTTTTGTAGACTGCCCTCCCGGAACGGGCGACGTTCCGCTGACCGTCTTTCAGAGCCTTCCGATTGACGGCTGCGTTATCGTCTCAAGCCCTCAGGAGCTTGTTTCGATGATAGTTAAGAAGGCGGCTAATATGGCTGACATGATGAATATTGAGGTGCTCGGACTCGTCGAGAACATGAGCTACGTCAAATGCCCCGATTGCGGTAAGGAGATAAAGATTTTCGGTGAGAGCCACATAGAGAATATTGCCGACGAGTTTGGCTACGACCTGCTTGCAAAGCTCCCGATCGATACGTCGGTTGCATCTTACGTTGACAAGGGAATGATTGAATATATAATCTGCGATTACCTTGATTCTGCGGCGGAAAAGCTTGCGGAGAAGTGCGCGCGCAAGGGAAAATGATATGAGACATTCCCATGCAACAGGTAAGGGAAAGGCTTTTGCCGTTATCATACGTATTCTTGCAGTATTGCTCGGCATGATTCTCCTGTGTGCCGTTTTCGTTCTCGGTATCAGTGCGTACGTAAGATTTTCGCAGGCAAAAAATGTGTTTGAGACTGCCGATGAAGTATCGGACAGAGAAGGCATTGACTGCATCGTCGTCCTCGGCGCGGGGCTTCAGCGTGACGGCACGCCGAGTCACATGCTTGAGGACAGAATCAAGGTCGGTGTTGAGGTCTTGAACGCAACGGGAGCGAAATACATTCTGATGAGCGGTGACAAGTCGGGCGAATATTACGACGAGCCTGCGGCGATGAGAAAATATGCCGAGGAAATGGGCGTTGAGTCATCGAAAATCCTGGTTGACAATTCAGGCTTTTCGACTTTTGAGAGCATCACGCGCCTCAAAGACGAATTCGGCTTTGACAACGTCGTGCTGATAACGCAAAAATACCACCTTTACCGTGCGCTTTACATAGCGGAGGACTGCGACATTGATGCTGTCGGTGTCAGCGCGGACTTAAGAACCTACCGAAATCAATTTGTTCGTGACATTCGCGAAATACTCGCGAGAGTGAAGGACTTTTTTATGTGCATATAGGTTTTTCGGACTGCTTGGAAAAAAGCAGTCCGATTTTACGTTTATTCACAAATAAGTGCTTGAAAAAATATACAATAGGGTGTATAATACATTGATCTTGTTAATTTTGGAAGGAATGTCCCCCGGAGGACACAAGAAAATGGAAATAAAACACAGCGAAATACATAACGGGAAAATTCGGCTTCACACCCTGCAAACGGACAGGTTTAAGATGTCGCGTTTTTCGATGAATTTTATAATAAAAAGCGACAAATACCTCACGCCGCTGTACAAGCTCATGCTCTCTGTCATGATGCGCGGCTCGGAAAAATATCCCACCATCACCGACATAAATAAGGCACTCGATGAGCATTACGGCACGTCGGTGTCGTACAGACAGACAAGAGTCGGAGACAAGGCGGTCTTCAAGCTCTCGTGCAAGCTGTTAAATCAAAAATATGTCTTTGCAGACGACAAAACAAACATTCTTGACGGTGTTCTTGAGATTCTTTCCGATATTTTGACGCACCCGAAAAAAGACGGCGACGGACTTTTGCTCTCTTCTTATGTGGAAAGCGAAAAGAGAATTGCAATTGATGCGATAAACGCAAGGATAAACGACCCTAAGGCATACGCATCCGAGCAGTGCGCAAAATACATGTATGAAGGCTCAATATATGAAATTCACGGCGAAGACGCAGGGCTTATAAGTTCATTTACGCCTGCGGAGCTTACCGAGCATATACTGAAGTTTTTTGACGAGGCTCAGATCGAGTGCTACTACATAGGCGATGAGTCGCATGAGAGAATAGCATTGCTTATAGAGCGAAATTTTCCATTCAACGTCGGCAAGAATACAGACATGTGCTACGCCGAGAGTGCGTTTGAAAGTAACAGAGAAGAGCCGAGATATATCGAGGAAGAAAAGGACGTGTCGCAAGGCAGGCTCGTGCTCGGATACAGGTGTAACACGGTTCTGTCCGACGGTGATTACTACGCCATGGCACTATTTAATGAGATATTCGGCGGAGGGTCTGTTTCAAAACTGTTCATGAACGTAAGAGAGAAAAAGAGCCTTTGCTATTATTGTTATTCATCACTTCACAGTGCGACGGGAACAATTTTCGTCGGCTGCGGCATAGACCCTTCAAAAAAGGACGATGCCATAAGGGAGATAGGCACACAACTTGATGCGATGAAGCGCGGAGACTTCACCGACGAAGAGTTTGAAACGGCACGGCGTACACTGATATCGGGTATAAGGCAGATAAACGACAGCCCGGCGTCTATCGAGGCATTTATGTTCAGACGATTGCTTTCGGGAGTATCCGAGACACCCGAGGAGGCATGCGAGAGAATCACATCCGTTACTCGCCGTGACGTGACAGAAGCGGCGCAAAAGGTCGTGCTTGACACGGTGTATTTTTTGAACGGAAATGATGACGACGGGGAGGATGGGGAAGATGAGTGAATTTAAACTGTTCAGCTCCGACCTGCTCGGTGAAAAATACTATAAAACGGTACATGAAAGCGGACTCACGGTTTGTGTTTTCCCAAAAGATATGTCGACTACGTACGGAGTTTTTTCAGTGAATTTCGGCGGAAACATAACCGAGTACGAAAGAAATGGCGAGAAGGTCATCCTGCCCGAGGGATGCGCGCATTTTCTCGAGCATAAGCTCTTTGACAATCCCGACGGGGGCAACGCGGACGATGTTTTTTCGGCTCTCGGCGCATACTGTAATGCCTACACCTCAAACGATAAGACCGCTTATCTGTTTTCCGCGACAGAAAACGAGGAGAAGTGCCTTGAGCATTTGATATATTTCGTTACACATCCGTATTTTACCGATGCGACGGTAAATAAGGAGATAGGGATAATCGCGCAGGAGATCAGAGGCTGTATCGACGACCCATACGACCGCTGTTACATCGGCATGCTTGAGGGGATGTATCATAACAATCCCGTCAAAAAAGAGATATGCGGAAGTGAGGAATCGATTTCACGCATAACCCCCGAAATTCTGTATAAATGCTGTGAGGATTTCTATACGCCTTCAAATATGGTGCTTTGCGTCAGCGGAAGACTATTACCCGAAAAGGTCTTGGAGATAGTTGACCGAACACTTGAGGGAAAGCCTGCAACAGCACCCGAGACGGTCGGTTTTTCCGAGCCGTGCGAGGTCGTGACTCCTTATGTTAAAAGGGAAATGCCGGTAGGCAAGCCGATATTCGCAATCGGCATCAAGGATTGCAATATTCCGCGTGATCCGCGTGAGAGATACAAGCGAGCGGAGACGGCAAACATACTCTTGAACGCAATATTTTCCGAGGCGGGGGATTTTTACCTGCGCATGCTTGAGTCGGGGCTTCTGTCTCCGGGGTTCGACGTAGGATATTCTTCAAACGAAAAAACCGCGTACGTCATGATGACAGGCGAGAGCGACGACCCCGAAATGCTGCTTTGCGAGATAAAAAAGCATATTTCAAAAAGTATCGAGGAGGGCATCTGCCAAAAGGATTTTGAACGCGAGAAAAAGTGCATGTATGCGTCGTACATATCCGATTTTGACCTCACGGAGGATATCGCTTTTTCGATGAATTCCTACACATGGGAGGGAGTCGATCTATTTGCATATCCCGACATTATCGGAGAGATAAAGTATGAGGACGTCAAGGATTTGTCTTTGGAGCTTTTAAAGGAAGAATATTTCACGCTGTCGGTCGTAGCGCCGCAGAGAGAGGAGTAAAAAATGCTTACGAAAACATTGGTTTCTTTTCCGGGACTTGGAATAGGCGAGTTTGATGTCGACAACGTCGCCTTCAAAATCGGCGAAAATTTTTCCGTATATTGGTACGGCGTTATTATCACGTTCGGAATCGTGTGCGCGTTTCTTTATACGGCATTCAGGGGATATTACGAAAAAATCAAGACCGATGATGTTATTGACGTTGCGCTTTGGACGGTCATTCTCGGAGTTATAGGTGCAAGGCTTTACTATGTTTTGACAAGCCTTGACAATTACATTCCCGAGCCGTTTGACTTTTTTGTGTTTATGAAGAACGTGTTTAACCTTCGCCAAGGCGGACTTGCAATTTACGGCGGAATCATCGGCGGTATTCTCGGCATCGTCATAGCGACGAAAATCAAGAAAATGAGCACGATAAAGCTGATGGATATGGCAGCACCCGGCGTAATGCTGGCGCAGGCGATAGGCAGATGGGGCAATTTCTTTAACGGAGAGGCTCATGGGTGCGTTGTCCCCGAGAACAGTCCTTTGTATTTCCTCCGTATGGGACTTCTGCCTAATGAAGACAGTGCATTTACCACTTACTATTATCATCCGACCTTCCTTTACGAATCGGTGTGGAATATTGTAGGATTTGTTATTATTCAGTTCTTTTACAAGAAAAAGAAGTTCAACGGTCAGATAGCCTGCATGTATCTTTCCTGGTACGGATTCGGCAGAATGTTCATTGAAGGACTCAGAACAGACAGCCTTTACGTGGGCTCGCTCCGCATCTCTCAGGTGGTAGGTCTCGTCTCCTTTGTTGTATTCGGAGCGCTTTTGATAGCAGGACTTATTTATTCAAGAAAATTCAATGATCCGAATGTAAAATTGAGTAAATTCGATGAAATGATAAAACCCGACCTTGAACTCAACCCTGTTTTCTTTGCGAAAAAGCAGAAAAAGGTAACAGTGGAAGGCACAAGCGAAGAAAAAACGACTAATGACACGGGAGACGGGAAAAATGGCGAAGATAATTGACGGAAAGGCTATTTCAAAAGAGGTAAGGCAAGAAATTGCGGCTGATGTCGTAAAATTCAAAGAAAAATACAACTGTGCGCCGGGACTTGCGGTCATAATCGTGGGGAGCGACCCTGCGTCGCAGGTATATGTCAGAAACAAGAAGAAGGCATGTGAGGAAGTCGGCTTTTACTCGGTGGGTTACGAATTGCCTGAGGATGCGACACAGGAAGAACTTATTTCTCTTGTTGAGCGGTTGAATGATGATGAAAAGATACACGGAATTCTCGTTCAACTGCCATTGCCCAAGCATCTGAATGAGACAGAGGTCTTGCTGAAAATAAAACCCGAAAAGGACGTCGATGCTTTCCATCCATACAATGTGGGCAAGATAATGATAGGGAATCACGACCTTTTGCCGTGTACTCCTGCAGGTGTTATGGTATTGCTCGAAAAATCAGGCATTGAAGTGTGCGGCAAAAAATGCGTTGTCATCGGTCGCTCCAACATCGTCGGCAAGCCCATGGCGATGCTCTTGCTTCATGCAAACGGAACCGTGACTATATGCCATAGCAGAACGCAAAATCTGAAAGAGATATGCCGTGAAGCTGATATACTTGTCGCTTCTATCGGCAAACCCGAATTTGTAAGGGGCGATATGGTGAAAGAGGGGGCTGTCGTTGTCGACGTCGGAATAAACAGACTTGAGAGCGGAAAGCTCGTCGGAGACGTTTGCTTCTCAGAGGTCGAGCCTAAGGCTTCATATATTACTCCCGTTCCCGGCGGTGTGGGTCCCATGACTATTACGATGCTGCTCAAAAACACGCTGACCGCGGCAAGCATTGCAAGGAGTTAATTTGAACAATGGCAAAAACCGAGATAACAAACATGGTAATGGTGCAGGATAAGAGCACGGGAAAAGTTTTAGTACAGGAACGTGTCAAGAATTGGTGCGGAATAGCCTTCCCGGGCGGTCACATTGAACCCGACGAAAGCATTTATGACAGCGCGGTACGCGAGATAAAAGAGGAAACGGGACTTGATATTAAAGACCTGAAGCCGTGTGGATTTATGCATTGGTACAATAACAAAACAGAGGACAGATATTTCACGTATTTTTACAAGACACATAAATACAGCGGAGAACTTTTGGAGAGTACATGCGAAGGACGAGTCTTCTGGGCGGATATTGCCGATCTGCCGAATATGCCTCTTGCATCGAATTTTATCGTGTATTTGGAAATGTTTCTTAATGATAAGTATTCCGAGGCATACTGCTCTTGGAATGAAGATATGAAGATAGATGAGACTTCCGATAATCCGTGGGGAATTGTCTACAAATAGTTTTTTGAGAGACTGCATTTCGGTGCAGTCCCTCATTTTTGTCGAAGGTGTAAATAATCCCTTATTTTACTTGACAACCGCGTTAAAATAATGTATAATTACATAATCTATAAGTATGTCGAAAAGCAAAAGGATAAATATGAAAGAATACAGAATTTTGCCCGAGAGCGAGATGCTGAGGCAAAACGAATTTATTGATAAAGTCAGGGCGTTGAGCCTTGCAAAAGCCGAGGAGCAGGGGCATCCACTACGAGCATATGTGCAGACCTTCGGTTGTCAGCAAAACGAGGCGGACAGCGAAAAGATTGCCGGAATGTGCGTTGCCATGGGCTATGAAATATGCACAGAGCCGACTTCTGCCGACCTCATAATGGTCAACACCTGCGCGATACGCGAACACGCCGAGAAGAGAGCGCTCTCGATTATAGGTCAGTATAAGCACCTCAAAGCCTCAAAGCCCGATATGCTTATCGGTGTCTGCGGCTGCATGGTAACACAGGAACACAGAAAAGAGAGCATAAAGCACAGTTACCCATACGTCGATTTCGTACTCGGCACATCCTCGCTCCACAGGCTTCCCGAACTAATTTACACAAAGATACAAAAGGGAAAGAGACTCTATTGCCCCGAGGAAAAGGAGTATCTTGTTGCCGAGGGGTTGCCGGTGTACCGTGAATCGAGTTACCGCGCGTGGGTTTCGATAATGTACGGTTGCAACAATTTCTGCACTTATTGCATCGTGCCTTACGTACGCGGACGAGAGCGCAGCCGCCGTCCCGAGGATATAATCAAAGAGGTCAGAGAACTTGTCGAGAGCGGTTACAAGGACATCACGCTTCTCGGTCAGAACGTCAATTCATACGGAAAAGATGCAAAGAGCGACGACGGGGAGGTCTATGATTTTGCAGACCTTCTCAGGGATATTGACAAAATAGAGGGCGACTATTACATTCGATTTATGACGAGTCACCCGAAGGATGCGTCAAGCAAGCTTATTGACGTTATCGCTGACTCAAAGCACATAGCGCATCAATTTCACCTGCCTATGCAATCGGGAAGTGACAAGGTACTGAAGGAAATGAACCGTCATTACGATACGGCAAAATATCTTGGCACCGTGGAATATCTGCGCCGAAAAATTCCCGATATCACGATATCGTCCGATATCATCGTCGGATTTCCGGGAGAGACCGAAGAGGATTTTGAGTGTACGCTTGAAATGCTCAAAAAGGTGCGCTTCGACATGACGTACTCATTTATCTACTCGCCGAGAAAAGGTACTCCGGCGGCGGAAATGGAATGTCAGATTCCCGAGGACGTCAAGGGCGAGAGATTTAACCGACTCCTGACACTTCAAAATGACATCGCACTTGAAAAAAACAAGCCGATGGAAGGTAAGATAATAAAAGTGCTATGCGACGGACCGAGCAAGAACAACGACAATGTATATTCGGGACGAAGTGAGGGAAATAAAATAGTGTTGTTTGACGGAAACGACGACGACATCGGCAAATTCGTCGAGCTGAAAATTACACGCGCCGAGACCTTTGCACTCTACGGTGAAAAAATTTGATAATTACAGAAAAGGGAAAACAAAATGAGCATATATGAACTTGCTGCCGAGCTTGGAAAGGCTATCGGTCAGGACGAAAGAATGATAAGAATGGAAAAGGCAAAGGAAGCCTATGAGTCAAGCGAGAAAATCGGAAATCTTATGATGGAGTACGGTATACAGCAGCAGGCTCTCACAACTATGGGAGACGGCGAGCAGATCGACACCGATGCGCTCACGAGAATTCAGGACAGAATCGACGAGATATACGCTGAAATCACGGCAGACCCGATATTCAAAGAGCTTGATGAGGCACAGAACGCAGTTAACGCGCTTATGGAAACGGTCAATAATACGATAATGTTCAACGCCACGGGAAAGACGCCCTGCACACACGACTGCTCGTCGTGCAGCGGTTGCCATTGATTCAATCACTAAATTACAAAAAGCGAGGTCAAGACTTATGACTCCGATGATGGAGCAATATTTCGAGATAAAAAAGCAATACAAGGACTATCTTCTTTTTTACCGTCTCGGTGACTTTTACGAGATGTTTTTTGACGATGCCATCATAGCCTCGCGCGCGCTTGAATTGACTCTGACAGGACGTGATTGCGGTGAAAAGGAGAGAGCGCCTATGTGCGGAGTTCCGTTTCATTCGGTCGATACCTACATCGGCAGACTTATTGAACAGGGCTACAAGATAGCAATCTGTGAGCAGATGGAAAATCCCGCAGAAGCGAAGGGAATAGTCAAGCGCGATGTTATTAGAGTCATTACGCCGGGAACGCTTATCGAATCCGACCTTTTGTCGGATAAGAAAAACAACTATCTCTGCTCGCTCTACCTCGGAGAATTTGAATACGGAGTTTGCTTCTGCGATATTTCAACCGCCGAGATATACGCTACCTCTTTTTCGGGCGATGAAATGGACTCAAAGCTTCAAAATGAGCTTGGGACCTATTCTCCGGTTGAGGTCGTTACAAACCTGAATAGTGCGAAGTTTGCGGATGTGGCGAAATTTATCGAGGGCAGACTCGGGGCGATGCTTAATGACAGTCAGTATAAGAGATTTGAATATGACTCTTGTCTTGAAAGAGTAAAAAATCAGTTTGCGGATACGCTTCGTGAGGACGATACGGCGGATAAGGCTATCGTCTGCGCGGTCGGTGCTATGCTTGATTATATTCGCGACACCCAGAAAAAGGACATCTCGTATATAAATAAGCTGAGCCTTTACTCAAACGGTCAGTATCTTGAGCTTGATGTCAATACAAGAAGAAATCTTGAGCTTACCGAATCGCTCAGAACAAAAGAGAAAAAAGGCACTTTGCTTTGGGTGCTTGATAAGACTCGTTCGTCTATCGGCGCGCGGCTTTTGCGCAAATGGATAGAGCACCCGCTTATAAACGTCTCTCAGATAGTCCGCAGACAGAACGCCATTGAAGAGCTTTATAACAATTTCATGCTCCGCGAGCAGATATCCGAGCTTCTTGATGAGGTGCTTGACCTCGAACGTCTTATGACGAAGATAGTTTACGGAACGGCAAATGCGAGAGATCTCTGCGCCGTTGCAGACAGTACCCGTATCCTCCCCGAGCTTAAAAAGCTCATAGGAGAATGTAATTCAAATGAACTGCAAAGCATACATGCAGAGCTCGATACTCTGGAAGACGTCTGCTCTCTCATAGACCGTTCGATCTCAAAGGATGCGCCCATGACCGTTCGAGAGGGCGGAATGATTCTCGACGGATATAATGAGCAGGTCGACGAATACAGAAAGATAATCGACCATGGGGATGAGTGGCGCGAGCAGATTGCTCAAAACGAGAGAGAAGCCACCGGAATCAAGATGCTCAAGGTCGGTTACAACCGTGTTTTCGGCTTTTACATAGAGGTAACGAAATCGCAGATATCTTTAGTGCCGGACAGATACATAAGAAAACAGACACTGTCAAATTGCGAGAGATATATCACGGAAGAACTCAAAGAAATGGAAGCCAAGGTGCTTGGTGCATCGGACAAGCTTTGTCAGCTTGAATATGACCTTTTCTGCGAGATACGCACGATAGTTGCCGAAAACAGTACGAGAATTCAGAAGGCTGCCGCACTCGTAGCAGAGATAGACGCTTATTACAGTCTTTCCACCGTTGCGGCGAAGAACAGATATGTCAGGCCCGAGGTCAATTCGACCGATGAACTGATCATCAAGGACGGTCGTCACCCCGTTGTCGAGCAGTTTGTCAAGGACAGTTATTTTGTACCAAACGATACCTGTCTCAATCTTAAAACCGACCGATTGCTTTTGATAACAGGTCCCAATATGGCAGGAAAATCGACGTACATGCGTCAGGTCGCGCTCATAACGCTTATGGCGCAGATTGGTTCGTTCGTTCCTGCCGCGGAAGCGACTGTCGGAATAGTTGATAAGATGTTTACACGTGTCGGAGCATCCGATGACCTCGCCTCGGGACAGTCTACGTTTATGCTTGAGATGAACGAGGTAGCGTATATTCTCCGCAACGCAACGAGAAAGAGCCTTATCATTTATGACGAGGTCGGACGCGGAACATCAACCTTCGACGGAATGAGTATTGCGCGCGCAATCGTTGAATATACCGCAGGCAGAAAGATAGGAGCAAAGACACTGTTTGCAACTCACTACCACGAGCTTACAAGCATGGAAAATGAGTTTGAGGGTATCGTCAACTACAATATTGCCGCCAAAAAGCGCGGAGATAACATCACGTTCCTTCGAAAAATTGTGAGAGGCTCGACAGATGACAGCTACGGAATTGAGGTCGCAAAGCTTGCGGGACTCCCGAATGAGGTCATAAAGAGAGCGAAAGAGGTTCTTGCATCCGTTGAAGAGAGCGCGAAAAACATCAAGCTCACCGACAGAGAAGAAAAGACGCATGAAAAGGACGAAAGCCTTATCAGCTTTGACGATCTTGTCAATGAGCAGGTAATAGAAGAGATAAAGAACACAGATATCAATACGCTATCACCTTACGAGTGTATGACGATGGTGTTCAATTGGAAAAAGAGACTTGGATGATAAAAGGAGAATGATACCGTGTCAAAGATAAATCTTCTTTCCTTTGAGGTGGCAAACCTCATTGCCGCGGGGGAGGTCGTTGACAGACCTGCCTCGGCAATCAAGGAAATGATCGAAAATTCAATAGATGCGGGAGCGCGGCATATCACCGTCGAGATACAGAACGGCGGAATTACCTTCATGCGCATCTCCGACGACGGATGCGGAATGGAGCCTGATGACCTTCCTTTGTCGGTCAAACGCCATGCGACAAGTAAGATAAGAAGTGCGGAAGACCTTGACGGCATATGTACGCTCGGATTCAGGGGCGAGGCTTTAGCCGCAATTTCAGCAGTTGCAGATGTCAGAATAATCTCAAAAACGCACGATGCCGCAATCGGAGCCGAATTTGAGATACATTACGGTGAGCCTATGGGCGTTGTCGAGCGAGGATGCTCAAACGGAACCACAATTATCGTTGAAAATCTTTTTGCAAACGTCCCTGCAAGGCGTAAGTTTTTGAAAAAAGACGTGACAGAGACCACTGCAGTATGCGCGAATGTTGAAAGGGTAGCACTGTCTCACCCTGAGATAGCGTTCAGACTTATCTGTGACGGTCAAGTCAAGCTCGAAACCGCAGGCGACGGAAAACTGATGAGCGCGATATATGCGGTATTCGGCAGAGATTTTGCTAACCGTCTTATCGAGGTCAACGGAGAATATGACGGAATCACGGTAAGCGGATATATCGGCAGGTCAGACAATGTCAAAGGAAATCGAAACTACGAGATATTTTATATAAACAGGCGTTATATAAAGAGCAGAACTGCCGGGGCAGCAATAGAGCAGGCATACACGTCGTATATGCCGAGCGAGAAATTCCCCGTATGCGTGCTGTCTTTGTCACTTAACCCGAGCAGAGTCGATGTCAATGTGCATCCTGCCAAGCTTGAGGTCAAGTTTTCAAATGAAAAGCCTGTATTTGAGGCGATATATTACAGCGTAAGGCAGGCTCTTGAAGATAATACCTCGCGTCCTGAAATAGTCGTGCAGAAAAATTCGGGTGTTCGTATGTCCGATGCTTTCGTGCCGGTTGAAAGAGAGCAATCTCTCAAGTCGCGTCAAATCAAGATCGATACGGTCACGGAGAATGAAAAGACCGTGACAAAGCCGCAGAATATTCCGTATACGTCTCCCATTGAAGAAAGAAAATTTTACGAAGAGAGAAAGGAAGACAAAAATAACGCAACAGAAGAGAACGCAACTCAAAAGAAATTCAAACTTCCTTCCTCGGCAGAGTATATAAGAAATTACATGCTGACGACAGATGAGGAGCGTGAGAAATTCGACAGAGAGATGAAAGAGCCGCTCGACATTGAAGAAATGCGGAAAAAACCTGCTTTTGTCGAGTTTGAGAAAATGATTGAGAGAAGAAATCCGATAAATACGGTTAATTCTCAGCCGAACGTCAAGGCTTCTTCGCAAACTGCACTTACAGGTAACAAAACCGATGTGTTCACACGCGATAACATAAAACAATATGAAAAGCCGGCAGGAATTCCTCAAAAAGTGAATATTCAGACCGAGGCGCAATACAGAATAATCGGTGAAGCCTTTAATTCGTACATAATCGCAGAGGTTGGAGAGAAACTGCTTCTTATTGATAAGCACGCAGCGCATGAACGGATAATATTCGAGCAATTAAAGGCGAATATGTATTCTGCCGATGTCCCATCCCAGCTTTTGATGCTGCCGATTGAGGTGATGCTTATGAGCGACGAGGTTTCTGCCATTGAGGAATACCGGCGTGAGATCGAGTCCGTGGGATTTGATTTCACAACCTCAAGAAATTCGGTTTTGGTAAATTCCTTGCCGATGGGAATAGAGCAAGATGCTGTTTCGGATATGTTTACGGTGATGGCGGACAGAATAAAGAACGGTACCGGAAGTGTGGACATCACGAGAAATATCGTGTTTGAAAAAGCGCTTTATCAGGCATCGTGCAAGGCGGCGATCAAGGCAGGCAGGGAATATCCCGATGAGAATCAAAAATGGATAGTCGATAAGCTCATGCAAATTCCGGACATAACCTTCTGTCCGCACGGACGTCCCGTAGCAATGGAGCTGACAAAGAAAAATATCGACAGACAATTTGAAAGAACTTAAATAAAACCGCGGCATATTGTTCTATGCAGAGCGGATAAAGGAGCAAAGTTATGTTTGAACTTTTAGCACAGGATGGAAGAGCGCGAAGAGGTGTTCTCCATACCGTACACGGAGATATACAGACTCCCGTGTTTATGAATGTCGGCACGTGTGCCGCGATAAAGGGAGGCGTATCTACGGTCGAACTCAATGATATCGACTGTCAGGTCGAGCTTTCCAACACATATCACCTTCACATCCGTCCGGGTGACAGACTTATTTATGAAATGGGCGGACTTCACAAATTCATGAATTGGCAAAAGCCGATATTGACCGATTCGGGCGGATTTCAGGTATTTTCGCTCGCTCAGCTTCGTAAGATAACCGAGGAGGGTGTAAGATTTCAGTCTCACGTCGACGGAAAAAAGATTTTCATGGGTCCCGAGGAAAGCATGCAAATACAGTCAAACCTCGCATCGACCATTGCAATGGCATTTGACGAGTGCATCGAAAACCCCGCACCGTATAAGTATGTCAAAGATTCCATAGACAGGACGGCGCGTTGGCTTCAAAGATGCCGCACGGAGATGGACAGACTAAATTCGCTGCCTGAAACAATAAATAAAAACCAGATGCTTTTCGGTATCAATCAGGGCGGAACGTATGAGGACCTTCGAATAGAGCACATGCAGAGAATATCCGAGATAAACTGCGAAGGATATGCCATAGGCGGTCTTGCGGTCGGTGAGGAAACCGAGGAGATGTATCGCATAATCGATGCGGTTGAGCCGTTTATGCCGAAAAACAAGCCGAGGTATCTCATGGGTGTCGGAACGCCATGCAACATTCTTGAGGCGGTTCATCTCGGCGTGGATTTCTTCGACTGCGTAATGCCTTCGAGAAATGCGCGTCACGGAAACCTTTTCACATGGGAGGGAAAAATGAATATCTGTAATGAAAAATATGCGAAGGACCCGAGACCTATCTCAATGTCGTGCGACTGTCCCGCTTGTCGAAATTACAGCCGTTCCTATATAAGACACCTTATAAAGGCTAAGGAATCGCTCGGAATGAGACTTGCGGTCGTTCACAACCTTTATTTCTACAACAATCTGACAAGAAAAATAAGAGAAGCCCTCGACGGTGGATATTTTGAGAGCTTTTATCAGAAGTATCATATCGCTCTCGGAGAAAGAAATCCCGACTGACAGGTGACAAATAACAATATGATAAAGTACGTTATATTTGATATGGACGGGACTCTTCTCGATACCGAGCCGTTTTATGAGCAGTCGTGGAACGAGACGGGCAAAAAGTGGGGCGTGGATGTTCGTGATATGTATGCCGCATATGTATGCGGAAGACCGCTTGAGAGCATCAAGATCATCCTGAAAGAAAGATTCGGGGAAAATTTTGATTCCGAAGGCTTTATGTCCGAAAGAATGACACTCTACGCGTGTCTTGCCGAAAAAAACATGAAACTCAAAGCAGGGTGTACCGAGGTCCTTGATTTTCTCAGGGAACACGGTATTCCTTGTGCCGTTGCAACATCGACCGTATCTGACCTGACCTATTCTAATTTAGATAGAATGAATATACGTCAATTTTTCGACGCTGTCGTGACAGGTGACATGGTTGAACACGGAAAACCGTCACCGGACATCTTTACGGAAGCGGGAAGACGAATAGGTGCTGAAGCCGACGAATGCATTGTATGTGAGGATTCATACAGCGGCATTGAGGCGGCTTCTAACGCGAAAATGAAACCGGTCTTTATACCGGACAGACAACCGCCTACGGAGGAAACAAACAGGTTGGCATATGCTACGGTTGGCAGTCTGTTTGATGTTATAGAACTTATTAAAAAAGAAAATAAAAATAATTTTGGAGGTTAACATGGCAAACAACAAAAAGGGTATCGCCGGAATGGTGATAGGAATTACAACCGGTGCATTGGCGGCTGCTTCAGCATGCCTTGCTACAATCAAAATCGTACAGGAGATAAAAAAAGATAATCAAGAAACGACGATGGTATCTCCCAACGATAAGAATTTTGTCACTGTAAGATGCGGTTCATCCCACTTTGCAAACGGACTTACTCTCATCCATGTAAAGGCAGAGAACGAGAACGATAATTGTGAACTCAGCTTCCTTGCGGGAAAGAGCGCAAATAGCATTTCCTTCAATTGGGAAGATGACGATCATTTCTCTCTTTACATCGGAGACGGCAAGACGAAAAAATGCTGTGATGTTTCGTTCGAGGGCGAAGAAATTAACATGGAATACTATTTGAAAAAAGACTGATAAAGGCTTATTATACAAAAATAGGGGGACAAAATGATTATTTCAAGAATTTTACTTGAAGACGTGCTTGCAGTGGCGATGTCTTCAGGAGCGGACTTTGCCGAGGTGTATGCCGAGAGAACAAGAAATAACGGCATACGTTTCTTAAACGGCAAAATTGATACCGCTAACGACGGTGTTACATCGGGTGTAGGAATACGCGCGTTCATCGGAACGAGAACGGTATATGCTACTACGACAGACCTCTCGCGCTCGGGTCTTATCCGTTGCGCAAGAGCAGTTGCAGATGCTCTCGGAGAGAGTAATGCTCAGGTATCCATTCATCTTACGGAGCGTATTTTTCCGAATATTCATCCCGTGAAGATACTTCCCGGAAGCACTCCGATGAAGATGAGAACGGATATACTTAAAGAGGCATGCTTTGCCGCAAGCGAACGTGACGAGAAAATCAAGCAGGTTATGGGAAATCTTGCATCGGTTGACCATACGATACTTATTGCAAACAGCGAGGGACTTTATACCTCGGACAGACACGTAAGAACGAGAATTGCCGTGCAGGCTGTTGCATCGGACGGACATGAAAATCAGTCGGGAGGAGCATCTCCCGGACGCGGAATGGGACTTGAAATGTTTGAATTTATCGATCCCAAGAACGTAGGTATCACAGCCGCCGATCAGGCTCTTGTCAACCTTCGCGCAGATTACTGTCCCGCAGGACAGATGACCGTTGCTATTGAAAACGGATTCGGCGGAGTGATTTTCCACGAGGCTTGCGGACACTCACTTGAGGCTACAAGCGTAGGCACGGGAACATCACAGATGGCAGGCAAAATGGGTCAGAAGATTGCGAACGAAAAGGTTACTGCAATCGACGACGGAACTATACCGGGCGCTTGGGGATCGGTCAACATTGACGACGAGGGTCATCCTACACAGAAAAACGTTCTCATCGAGAACGGTATTCTCAAGAGCTATATGATAGACCGTCTCGGCTCGCGCCGTATGGGCATGGAAATGACAGGAAACGGCAGACGCGAGAGCTTTGAATATGAGCCAACTTCGAGAATGACAAATACATATATCGCGAACGGACCCGACAAGAATGAAGATATCATCGCTTCTATCGAATACGGCCTTTATGCGAAGAGCATGGGCGGCGGATCGGTAAATCCCTTGACCGGAGAATTTAACTTTGGTGTAAATGAGGGTTATATTATAAGAAACGGTGTTATTTGCGAGCCTGTTCGCGGTGCATCTCTCGTAGGAACAGGATCGCAGATACTTATGGATATCGATATGGTTGGACAAAATCTTGACACTGCACAGGGTATGTGCGGTTCATCAAGCGGAAGCGTTCCGACAGATGTCGGTCAGCCTCTCATTCGAGTTTCTAAAATAACAGTAGGAGGTCGCTGATAATGAATTTCAATGAAATCAAGACAATAATCTCCGAGGCATGCAAAAAGTACGGAGTGGAGGAATATGAGGTTTCCTATTCTATTGGTGAGAATATCAGCGCGGAGACTCTTAAGGACGAGATAAGCGCGCTAAGCTCTGGCGAGAGTGCAACCGTATATTTCCGTTGCATAGTTGACGGACATATGGGATATGCTTCGACAAGTTTCTTTGACAGCGATGAGATAGAGGATCTCGTCATCAGAGCATCGGATAACGCAAAGGCAATTGAGAATGATGATGTTGTGGTCATCTTCAAGGGTTCTGAATCCTACTGTAAGACAACCGCTCCGGAGCCTGAAATTGTTGATGCGGCGGAGCTTAAAAATAAAGCTTTGGAGCTTCAAAAAAAGACATATGCGTACAATGATGCGGTCGTTGACGGAACGCAGTCGATAGCAATGTCGTTCAGAGATGAGATATATCTCTATAATTCTCACGGACTCGAACTTTCAAACCGTGTCGGAATGACGGGGTGCTACGTTGCCGCTGTTGTCAACAAGGACGGAGAGTCACGTGACAACTTTGAGTTTGCCGAATCCATCCACGGTGAAAAGTTTGACGAGCTTCCAAAGAAGGCGGTTGACGGTGCGCTTGAGAAGATAGGTGCGTCAGAGATACCCACGGGAAAGTATAATGTCGTAATTGACGGAACTCAAATGCGTTCGCTCCTGTCCGCATTTTCACCTTCTTTCTCGGCAAAGAATGCCATTCTCGGTATGTCGATGCTTGCGGGCAAGGAAGGAGAGAAGATAGCGGCAGATATTGTCAATATCACAGATGACGCTATGAGAGACGGTTGCCCCGTACAGACTCCCTTTGATGACGAAGGCGTTGCAACGTATAAGAAAAACGTCGTTGAGAACGGAGTTCTCAAAACCCTTCTTTATGACCTTACAACAGCAATAAAAACGGGAAAGCAGACAACGGCAAACGGTCGTCGCGGCGGCAATATCGCACCCTACAACTTCGGAATTTCCGCAGGTGAAGACACGCTTGAAGGACTTTTCAATAAGGCAGGAGACGGAATTTATGTAACGGGTGTCAAGGGACTTCACGCAGGCGCAAACCCGATTACGGGAGATTTCTCCGTAGAGAGCGAAGGATTCCTTATCAAAGACGGCAAAAAAGCAGGTCCTGTTAAGTCGTTTACAGTCGCAGGAAACTTCTTCTCGCTTCTCAAGGAAATCGACTCGCTTTCAAATGAGGTAAAATGGGGAATACCCGGCGGATTTACCGTTTTCGGCTCTCCCGATGTTCTCATCAAGGGCATGAGTGTCGCAGGAAAATAAAGCATACGATTAACAAATATTAAATTTTTTATGAACTCTACGGCATTTTGTCGATACGCTGTCAAAAAGCTATTGACAAAATGCCTTTTTTTATTTATAATATAGAAAGGTATATTTTAAATTGTTTTAAATCGGTTTATATAAAACCGTATTCAATACATTTACATGGGGAACATCGGAGCTGTTTTTCATGATATGTGCCTGAACATAATGCTCCGCAGAAAAATCAAGGAGGAAAAACAAAAATGCCCACTGAAGTAATAGCTGCTATCGTAGCCGCTGTTGTTGGCATTGCACTTGGATTTTTCGTAGGTTTTCTTATCAGAAAAAAGGTCGGCGAGGCTAAGATAGGCTCAGCAGAGACCGAAGCTCGCAAGATCGTTGAAGAGGCTAAGAAAGATGCCGAATCTGCAAAGAAAGAGGCAATGATCGAAGCAAAAGAGTCTATTATGGCTCAGAGAAACGAACTTGAACGCGAGATCAAGGACAGACGCAAAGAGTTGTCACGTCTTGAAAACAGAGTTGCCCAGAAAGAGGAAACTATTGACAAAAAGACAGAGGCGCTTGAGCGTAAAACCGAGATCCTCGATAAGAAGATCAAGGAAAACGAAGAAATCAAAGAGCAGCACAACGAAGTACTGAGATTGCAGCTCAAGAGACTCGAAGAAATTTCGGGTATCAGCGTTGAAAGAGCAAAAGAAGAGCTTTTTGAGCGTGTTGAGTCTGAGACGAAGCACGAGTTGGCACAGCGCCTTGATGAGCTTGAGGCTCAGTTCAAGGAAGAGGCTGACGAAAAGTCGAAGAACATTATATCTCTTGCCATTCAGAGATATGCGTCGGATCACGTATCCGAGTCCACAGTGTCCAGCGTAGCACTTCCCAGCGAGGAAATGAAGGGAAGAATTATCGGACGCGAAGGACGAAACATTCAAAAAATTGAAACACTTACGGGAGTCGAGCTTATAATCGACGATACGCCCGAGACCATCACCTTGTCGGGATTTGACCCCGTAAGACGTGAAGTTGCGAGAATTGCACTTGAAAGACTAATATCTGACGGACGTATACATCCCGCAAGAATCGAAGAAATGGTTGAGAAGGCGCAGAAGGAAGTTGAAGCGTCTGTCAAGCAGGCAGGCGAGAGAGCAACCTTCGAGGTCGGAATACACGGAATCAATCCCGAGCTTGTAAAACTGCTCGGAAGACTCAAGTACAGAACAAGTTACGGACAGAATGTACTTAAGCACTCAATAGAAGTTGCATTCCTTGCAGGAATTATGGCAGATGAGCTTGGAGTTGACAGTAACCTTGCAAAGAGAGCCGGACTTCTTCACGATATCGGTAAAGCATTCCCGCACGACGTTGAGGGATCTCACGTTGAGATCGGTGTAAATGCCGCTAAGAAGTACAAGGAGAGCCGTGAGGTCGTCCATGCAATCGAGGCACACCACAATGACGTTGAGCCGAAGACAATAATCGCAGTATTGGTTCAGGCTGCAGACGCAATAAGCGCCGCAAGACCGGGAGCGCGCCGCGAGGACATGGAAAATTACATCAAACGTCTTGAAAAGCTTGAAGAGATAGCAAAGAGCTTCAGCGGAATTGACAAAGCGTTTGCAATTCAGGCAGGACGTGAAATAAGAGTTATGGTCAAGCCCGAAGAGGTAAATGACGCAGGTATGAAGGTCATCGCACGTGAGATGGCGGCAAAGATACAGGCAGAGGTCAAGTACCCGGGACAAATAAAGATCAATCTTATACGCGAGAGCCGCGCAGTCGACTACGCAAAATAATTCAAATATGCAGAAATCTCTGTAAATTCTATCCCTTAGTTACAGTTAAGGATCATATATATTTAACATAGAGCACAGATGAGAATAAGCACGGGACATTGCCCCGGAGAAAATACATTTGACAACAAACCGCCGACGGATCTTCTGCCGGCGGTTTGTAATTGTGGACCTCACAAAAGCGGAACTTGGCGAATTCTCGCATTTCGGGAGTAATTCCTTCACCTGAGGGTTGCATTTTTCCTGACGGTATGATAGAATTGTACCATAATCGAACAAGAAATGCGGGAGGCATAGTAATGGAGAAAAAAACAATTGGTAAGTTCATATCGGCACTGCGTAAGGCAAATGGCATGACACAAAAGGAGCTTGGTGAAAAACTTTTTGTATCGGATAAAACAGTAAGCCGCTGGGAGTGCGATGAGTGTACGCCGGAGTTGTCGCTTATACCTTTGATAGCAGAGATATTCGATGTCACTACCGACGAGCTTTTGCGCGGAGAACGCAATAATCCGGATAGAGATGCCGTCAACTATGAAGAGACAGCAAACAGGCAGAAATTAAAGAGCGATAGACAATTCAAGCTGATACTTGATAAAAGAAACCGAAAATACAAGAATCTGACTCTAATATCAATAGGAATCAGCATTTTCGGTTTCATAGCGGCTATGATAGCCAACCTGGGTTTTTCCAAAGGCTTGATTGCTTTTTGCCTTGCCGCTGCTTTTTGTGTGGCGAGTGAAATATGTCAGATATGCTTTGCAATAAATGCGAACATCGCGATTGACGAAGAAGATGATACCTATACTGATAGGATAGAAGAAGCGAATACGCGTACGACAAGAACAGCTGTCACCGTTTCTTTTGTAAATATGCTGCTTTTTATGTTCTGCCTGCCTCTTGTTTCTCTCATTGATGGTGCGAACTTTGGGTTGGTATTTGAATATTGGCTGGTATACGGTTTTTTGTTTTCCTGTGTTGCTTTTGTTATCGGATATGTCATTTATACGCTTTTTGTCCGCAAGATTCTCTGTAAACGCAGGTTGATAGTTCTTTCTGACAGGCAAAAAAACGTTTCCAAGAAGAATGAGAAGCTGTTGAAACGTACAGTGGCAGTATTCGTGATTATCGCCATAGCAATCGGAACCGGGATTATCGTTCTGAATTCCATGGGCAGGCAAGCGTTTAGAACCGATCTTGAGTTCGACAGCTGTGATGATTTCAAGGCTTTTATGGAGAGCGATTATGATAGATGGCTAAAAGAGGGATACAGTTATGTCGATGAGAACGGCAATACAGTATACGACGAAGATATTGAATTCGACGACAGAAAAGTCTATAACAAAATACGAAACGCGAAGGGAGAGGTTATTTGCGAATACTACCATAACCCCGACTTATATATGGATATTATATTTACGGAATCTGCCGATGATAAAATGCCGGTGACGGTTATAACCAAGGAAGCATATTATAATGCCTTAGATACATTCCGAACAATAGAGTCGACACTTTATACGCTTATCGTGATTGATTTTGTTATATCGGCGGCAGTTTACTTATTAATGAGTCATAAAACAAAGAATAACGAATAAAGAATAAAGAACAAAGAATAAAGACTATTTATATTCTTCAAATATTGCTCTTATCTGTGCCTCAGCCTCATCTGCACGAAGCTTGTCCTCGGCATAAGCCTTGCGCAAAAGCTCGTAGGGAACATAGTTGTCGTATTTTTCAAAGACAGGTATTTCGCCGCCCTCGACAAGAGAGTGACAGTCAATTCCGTCACGTTCAACTCGGTTAAGCAAATGTGTAAGAAAATTGAGGTCGGTTATCTTCTCCATTTTAAAGGTGATATAATAGCACCCCTCAAATTCGATTCCGCTTATGTTGTTGTCCTTGGCGTTTCTTTGAATAAATTTACGCAGAGTCCTGAACGAGCGCGTTCCGAGCCACGGGAAAAGGCACCATGAATATCCGCCGAGGTGAACGAGAGAATGTTTGAGCATACCCGTGTTTCGGGCGGTCTTTCTCGCCTGTTCGATGCGTTTTTGCGCATTTTCTTTGAGGTAAGGATACACGGTGTCCTCTTGTAGCACTTGCTTCATTCTTTTTAGGATTTTCGTGTGTATCTCTCCGAAATCTCCGGGCCAGGATATTTCCATCTTGCCGTCGACCTTTTTGACATAGACGAGTTTGTGCGTGATGTCAAGCTCTTCGACCTCCCAAACACGTCCTGCAAGTGCGAATCGGTCGCCTACGGGCGGCGGAGTCGTGATTGTGCCTATTTCATCGGAGCCGCAACGGACGGTAAAATCCTCGCTGTCCTTGAAAACGGCGTAAAACTTGAAGCTCTTGAGAAGTCTCTCGCCCGAAAGACCTATTATCAGCCCCTTTTCATCGGTCATCTCCAAAAAATCATTGTTGAGCATGGAGATGAGAAGGGTTTTATAGTCTTCCTTGCTGACCTTTTTAAACGGCGGCAGGGATAAAACTCGCTCTGCAAGCCGTGCCGCGGTCAACTCGCCGCTCGACGCGAGCATTGAAAGTGTCTGATGAAAGAGCAGACTGAACGGCAGTTTTTTCTGCGACGGCGGCTCAATAAATCTCTCTTCAATGTATAGCTGAATGATTGCAATTCCTCGCAAAAGCTCCCATGGGATAAGCTGGGGCAGAGGAGTGTTCGGAAGCGGGTCCTCTTCGCGGAAGACCATCATCATCTCGGGCGGGTCTCCGCGCCTTCCCGAACGTCCGAGACGTTGGAGAAAGTTTGAGACAGTGTTGGGTGCCTCGATCTGCACTACTCTCTCAAGCCTGCCGATATCAATTCCAAGCTCCATCGTCACGGTTGCACAGGTTACGGCGACATCCTCGTCATTTCGCATTTTCATCTCCGCTTCCTCGCGCAGAGATGCCGAGAGATTTCCGTGATGAATCAGAATCTTACTGTCATCGTCCTGCCTCAGACGCGCGATTTGCCGCAAAGTTGCGCAGATATACTCTGTTTCCTCGCGCGAGTTTGAAAACACGAGTGCCTTAGAGTCCTTAACGCAATCATAAACGTATTCGTAGCCGGGGTCAACGTAATACGGCTTTTTTTGTTTTATATTGTTGTACGACTCCGACTTGGCGGACTCTTTTTCTTTTTTCTCCTCGGGAGTTTCAAGCTCGGGATTTTGAATATAAAAATGCTCAAGTCCGAGCCGCCAACGGATTTTTTCCTGTGAGAGTTTTGGAATTTCGACCGCACGCTGTGAGTCCGCACGCAACCATTCTGCCGCTAAAGAGGGGTCGCCTATTGTCGCCGAAAGTCCGATACGTCTCGGATGG
This sequence comes from Eubacteriales bacterium, assembly GCA_051867975.1. GTDB lineage: Bacteria > Bacillota > Clostridia > Oscillospirales > CAG-272 > SVTX01. Next base: position 107,404 of record JBJDZM010000079.1, read on the forward strand.
TATCCGATAAGGTGCGCGATGCGTGAGAGCTGGCAAATAATTTGATTTCCTCGGTCTGTTCCGGTCAGGGTGTGTATCTCATCGATAACCACAAAGCGCAGGTCCCCGAAAAGTCTCGGTATGTCGTTTGAGCGGTTGATGAGCATGGCTTCAAGCGATTCGGGAGTAATCTGCAGTATTCCAGAAGGCTTTTCAAGCAGTTTTTTCTTGTGCGACATTGCAACGTCACCGTGCCAGTGTGTCACCTTGACACCCGTCATATCAAGCAATTCTTCAAGGCGTTCAAATTGGTCGTTTATAAGACTTTTCAGGGGCGCGATATAAAGTACCCCCACGGTTGCGGGCGGATCCTCATGCAAAAGCGAAAGAATGGGGAAAAAAGCCGCCTCTGTTTTTCCGCTTGCGGTGGATGAGGTCAAAAGCAGGTTGTTTTCGGTCTCGAATATTACCTTCGCCGCGGCAATCTGCACCTCGCGCAAAGAGTCCCATGAATGAGAGTAAATATAATCACGTATGAAATCGGGGAAACGCTCAAATATTCTGTCCGCTTCGGTCATTTTTTCTCCTTTCCTCGGTGTCTTTTTAAGGAAAAGACATTAAAACTCAATATCGTTTGCTGTAAATTTTCTTTTTTCGGGTGCAGTTTGATCCGCTTTATCCGATTCGTCCGAATTTTCTTCTTTTTGAGTGTCTGTTGTCAATTTGACGTGACTGCCCACCACGTCGTCGAACTTTGCCTCGGGATTTTGCATCAAAATGTTGAGGACAGTCATGTAATCGCGAAGCATCTCACGCGGTGTTATCATACTGTCAGCCCCCGCGCGCGAAAGGCAGATGTTAAGGAATTTCAGCCTGTCCTCGTTTGAAACAGTACATTCCCAATTGTAGTATTGCGAGTAGAGAACGGTCACGCGCTGAATGAGAGCGAAAAGCTCGTCGTCCGAAAGACGGCGCAGACGAATTACGGGACCTATGAGATTTTTAAATCCGTCGAGAGCAAAGCGGCTGTCGCAAAGGCGCGAGCGGAGAGCCTCATAGCTGAAAAGTCCACGGCGTGTGTCCTCCAAAAATTGGGGAGTTCCGCCGAAAATGATATCGAGTCCGGGTGCTCTGCCTTGGAGCGTGTCGTTGAACATCGAAAGGATTTTTTCATAGTTGTTTTCACGGCTGATGCGGTTGGGAATCTTATATAGATTCACGCACTCGTCGATGAATACGACAAGTCCGCGATAGCCTATCTTTTTGGACAGTACCGCCCAAAGCTTTATAAAATCGTACCAATTGTCGTCGTCAATGATGACCGAAACAGGGAATCCGAGCGCATTTTTTGCCTCTGTCTTGGTGGAAAACTCACCGCGAAGCCAGCGCAGACATGCGCTCATTTTTTCGTTTGCGGTCTCACTGTCCGAAACGCTTGCGACATAGTATTCAAAGATAACGCGAGCAAAATCAAATCCGCCGACCATAAATTCAAGGTCGTCAAGCTCGGAGTGAACGCGGCGGTTAAGCTCATGTAAAAGCCTGTCGCTGTCGGGGGAGATTCCGCCGTCAACAAGTTCGGAGCGAATCTTGCTCGTCCAGCGAAGAATGATTTTTGAGAGTGCGCCGCCGTCGGGCGAGGATTTTGACGCAAGATTTTTCATAAGCTCGCGGTATGTCGAGATTCCGCCGTGACCGCTGCCGCAAAGACGGCGCTCGGGAGAGAGGTCACAGTCTGCCGTCAGAAAATCGCGTTCCAGCGCATATCCGCGTATGAGCTGAATGAGAAAGCTCTTTCCGCTTCCGTAGCGGCCTATGAGAAAGCGCATGGCTCCGCCGCCCTCGTTTATTTCTTCAAGGTCGGAGAGAAATGCCGAAATCTCGTCCTGTCTGCCGATTGCAATGTACGGTGCGCCCGATCTTGGAACGACTCCCGCGGAAATGCTTGAGAGCAGGGAAGAAAGTATCCTGCGAGGTACTTGCGGTATTGAATTTGTGTTCTGTTCCATATTTTTTCCTTTCTTTAGTCAAATAAGAAAAGGTAGTCTTCGATTATCGTGTAAGCCGATCCGTTATTTTCAAGAATTATGTCACCGAAAAGCTCCACTGCGGTCTCATTTATTTTGTCGGCAAGCTCGTCTGCCGTCGTACCCTTGGAAGAAGCAAATTTTCTTTGTTCAATAAGGCTTGCGCCCTTGCACAGGTTGACAAACTCTGCCATTGAGCCGAGAGCTGAGCAAAGTTGCGCATAAAGACCGCTTGAGTCCGAGGGGACAGGGGCTTGTACTTCGGGTGTCGGGGCGAAAGACTGTTGTTGTTCGGGCATCGGCGCGGCAGAGTCTTGCTTTTCTTCGGTGACAGGCTCGGGGGTAATACCGCCCTCGCCGTTTCCGTCGGAAAACGCCTCGGTCAGCTTTTTTGTAGTAGCCCATGACGCTCTCTCGATTTGGAGCGCGCGTTCGGGGGAGATCTCCGCCTTCGGAAGCTCGTAAAATTTATCATATTCGTGAGACTCTTCCTCGGCGGCTCGCGCATCCTTGCGGCGGCGGTCAACAAATTTCTGAGGGGGCATTTGCTCTTCAAAAAATGAGTCGATTGCACGGCGCGCCAAGGGATTTACCGTCAGCACGTTGATTTTCGAGCGAATTCCGAGGTGGTCACGTATCTTGTTTTCGGAATACCGCACGATATCGGTGACTGCGCTTTTTATGTTGTCAAGCGGATAATAAACTATCTCTATCTTGATATTTTTGTTGACGATATTCGCCATGCGATTGAAAGGGTGTCGCTCATGCGATATACTTCCGTAAAGACCGCGAGTGAATGAGGTAATCGACGAAAACGCCTCTTCATCGTTCATAACCGAAGAAAGCGCACCGTCAACTCCGCGCCGAAAGACCTCGGCGGTAGACTCGTTGTAGCATTTGCTTCTTTTGTAGTCATAGAGTGACATCGATGAAATAACGGGAGCAGAGTATTCGCGTGCCTGCGAGAGGTCTGTAAAGAATTCGGGCAAAAATGAGCCGAAAAGCACTTGACGTTCAAGCCCCTGAAGCCTGCCGACGGGAGAGGGCAGACGGTGAATAAGGCAAAAGTCCGCCACGATGTCTCTTATCATTATCTTGTAAACGATATTGAGCTGTGACGCGGGGAAATTTGTCAGGAGTGCGCAGAGCATGTCGATGGCATTCTGCTTGTCCTCGCCCTCTCCCGTTGCGGCAAGCTCATACGCGTAAAGCATAATGTAGGACTCGTCGGTTTTTGTGAATATGCCGTTGCGCAGGTTCTGCCGCCACCAAAGGTAGTAGTTAAGCTGTGCTTTGTTTAACTGTGAATATCTCGGAGCATAGGAATAGAAGGGGACGTATTCCTTGAATGTGACTTCACGGTCAAGCAGTGCGCGTCGCTCACGTATAAAGAGATTGTCCGAGACGAAAAGCTGCTCGCCCTCGCGCTCGGAATAGATAGTCACGCTCTTGATAAGCGGATTTTCAGGCTCGTACTCGCAGATAATATGCTTTTTCAGAAAGCCCGCGCTTGAATGGGGAGGGACGAATTTTGTTATGACCGTTTCGGACTCGTCAAGTCTTTTTTCCGAGTCGGACGGCTGAATATCGCTTATTTCAACCGCGCTTGTGCGGTGAGGCGGGAAGGCACGGCGTGCCTGCTCCGCAATCTCTCTTGTGTTTACCGCTTTGAGAGCATCTTGTGCGATTTTTGGCGCATCTCCTGCAGTCTTACGGGCATTCTCCGCAATTCTTCGTGTTCTGCTTGTAAAATCGCCGAGGTCCCAAAAATCGTCGTTGCCTTTGCCGTTTTCCATTTTCTACCCCTCCTTTGCATTATTTTCCTTAATGTATTATTATAGCACACAAAATATGCTTTGTCAAACAAAAAATGCGTCAATTTTGAAATTGCTGTGCCGTGCGGAGTTCTTTTTTTAAGTAAATGTATTGACATGCTTCCCGAGTTGTGATAAAATGGTAATTGCCAAACAAACTGAATATATTAACATAGGGGTATTTTTTTGCAAAGATACCCGTAGGGGTTTTTTTCTATGCGAATAATTAACGAAAATGATTTGCAAAACTGCAAATTCCACGACGTTAATTAGAGCGTATAGAATACCCTTTGTTATGTCAGTTTGTTTGGCGACAATCGGAGTTTGCGTTTTGGGGTGCGATGGCTTCGACTGTCGCACCTTTTTTATATATAATTCACTTTCAGGAGGAAAAGAACCTATCTTCCCCCAAAATACTAACAACACCCCCAAAACCTTCTAAAAAGCAAG